>JAJZCK010000165.1 GCA_021846125.1 Actinomycetes bacterium
CAGCGCGGTACTTCGCCGTCGTCACGCCGAGGCGCCCGGCAGGCGAGCTCGCCGCGGGGGCCCACGCGGCCGCCGTGGTGGCAGGCCGTCCTGCCTGGCCTTGTCCTGCCTGGCCTTGTCCTGCCTGGCCCCGTCCTGCATGGCCTTGTCCTGCCTGGCCCCGTCCTGCCTTGCCCCGGGTGTCGAGAGCCGTCGCGAGCGCCTCTGTGCGACCCTCCGCCTGCTCAAGCGGTACCTCGTCGAGCCCCGTCAACATCGTGCGGTACTGCGGGCAGCGTGCGAAGAGCTCGTCGTGGGTCCCGGCGTCCGCGACGCGACCGTCCTCGAGGACGGCGATCCGGTCGGCGAGGTGGAGCGTCGAGCGCCGGTGCGCGACGAGCAGCGTGGTGCGGCCGCGCATCACCTGCCGCAGGCCGGCGAGGATGGCCTCCTCGACCTGCGCGTCGACCGCGCTCGTCGCGTCGTCGAGGACGAGGATCCGTGGGTCGTGGACGAGTGCACGGGCGAGAGCGATCCGCTGGCGCTGGCCGCCGGATAGTGACAGGCCGCGCTCGCCGACTGTCGTGTCGTAGCCGCTCGGGAGCTGCTCGACGAAGTCGTGGGCCTGCGCAATTCGCGCTGCGGCCTCGATCGCTGCGTCGGTGGCGTCGGGGTTGCCGTAGGCGATGTTCGCGCGCACCGAATCGGAGAATAGGAAGCTGTCCTCGAACACGAAGCCGATCTGACGGCGGAGGGAGGCGAGCGTGACGTCGCGCACGTCGTGCCCGTCGACGGTGACCGAGCCCGCAGTCGGGTCGCGGAAGCGGGGGAGCAGGGCCGCCGCGCTCGACTTCCCGCTGCCGCTCGGCCCGACGAGCGCGACCACCTCGCCGGGTGCGATCTCGAGGTCGAAGCCGCGCAGCACCGTCGTGCCGTCGCCGTAGGCGAGCTCGACGCCGAGGAAGCAGACGGCGCCCTCCACGTGGTCGAGGTCTGTCGCGCCGGGTCCGTCCGCTATGGCAGGCGTGAGGTCGAGCAGCTGGAAGATCCGCTCGACGCCCGCGCGTGCCTGCTGCGCGACCGTGAGCACGCCGGCGAGCATCCGCGCAGGGGCGAGGAGCTGTGTGACGTAGGTCGAGAACGCGAGGAAGGTGCCGAGCGTGATCTCGTGACGCAACGCGAGGTAGCCACCGAGGGCGAGGACGCCGACTTGGCCGAGAGCGGGGATCGCTTCGAGAAGTGGTTGGTAGCGGGACTGGAGACGGACGGCGCGCATCTGGCTGCCGTAGAGCGCGCCAGCGGCTCCAGCCAGCCGCTCGAGCTCGCGTCGCTCCTGGCCGAAGGCCTTGACGAGCCGGACCCCTCCCACGTCCTCGTCGACGATCTGGGCGACCTCGCCCTCCTTCTGCTGGCCGTCCCAGGTGGCGGGGAAGATCTGCCAGCGCATCTTGTAGGAGACGACGAGCAGCGCCGGTGCGACGACGAGGCTGACGACGGCGAGCAAGGGGGAGAGGTAGAGCATCGCCGCGATCGAGAGCACCATGAGGAGGACGTTGCCGCTCATCATCGGCAGGAAGCCGAGCAGTCCCTGGACGAGCGTCGAGTCCGAGCTCGCCCGACCGACGAGCTGTCCCGTCGACATCTCGTCGAGCGTCGCGAGGTCGAGCTGCTGGAGGTGGTCGTGCATGGCGTTGCGCAGGTCGTACTGGACGTCGAGAGCGACGCGCCCTCCCCTGTACCGACGTAGGTAGGCACCGAAGAAGGCGACCGCGCTCAGGGCGAGGAGAACGACGAGCCAGGGAGCGAGGGGGGAGGTGCGCGAGAGCACCACGCCGTCGACGATCTGCCGGGCCACGAGAGGGACCGCCACCTGGGCAGCGCTGGCGACGATCGCGCCGCCGAACGCGAGCGCGAGGTTGCGCCGGTAGACGAGGACGTAGCCGCCGAGCCGGCGTACCCACCCGGGAGCGTCCGGCTCCCGCGCCGTACCGACCCCTTCCGCCGTGCCGACCGCGTCCGCAACGCCCTCCACGCGAGACGAGACGTCGGGCGGGCTCATCGCCGGATCTGCCCTCGATGCTCGGCGAGGAGCGCCTCGATCGCCGGGCCAAGGGTGACGAGAGCGTCGAGCAGCGCCCCGGGGCTCGGCGTCCGGGCCGCGACGGCGTCGAGCCGGGACGCCATCTCGGCCTCGACCTCCGCGAGGAGGCGCTTGCCTTCTTCGGTCAGGGTGAGGCACGTCGCGCGCTGGTCCGCGGCGACCTCGGAGCGTGTGAGCAGGCCCCGCGCCGACAGCGATTCGACCGCCGCGCTCACGCTCGGCTTGCCGACCGCCAGGCGCGACGCGATCCGCGTCGCCCGCTCGTCTCCGGCCGCGATCGCCGAGAGCACCCGGTAGTGCGGCAGGCTGAGATCGGCCGAGGCTGTCTCGAGAAGCCTGGCCACCCTGCTGAGCGCCCGTACCGCCTCCACTGGCCGCTGCTGCGCTCCACTGCGCTCCACAGCGCTGCGCTCCGCGGCTCCGCCTTCGGTCCGTCGGCCAGGGCTCGCCGGAGCAGTCGTCACGGGGGTACTCTAGCCCTGTTAGTTCGGCTATCGAACTGCCTTCTCGGCGGACGTGCCGCTCGGGGCACGGACCCGGTGCGGGTCACATCCGCGCGGGCGCCTCGATGCCGAGCAGGCCGAGCCCGAGCTCGAGGATGTCGGCTGTGACTCGCGCGAGGAGAAGCCGGCTGCGACGGCGCCCGACGTCTGGCGCCCGGAGGATCGGGCAGGTCTCGTAGAAGCTCGTGAAGGTCGTCGCGAGGTCGAAGAGGTATGTGCAGAGCCTGGTGGGCGCATTGGTCGACACGACCGCGTCCACTGCCTCGCCGAAGCCGAGAAGGGCGAGCGCGAGCGCCCGTTCGGCCGGCTCGCCGAGCACGGGTGCGAAGGGTTCCGGCATCGGGCCGGCCTCGACGCGGCGGAGGACCGAACGGATCCGCGCGTGGGCGTACTGCAGGTAGGGAGCCGTGTTCCCGTCGAACGCGAGCATGCGGTCCCAGTCGAAGACGTAGTCACGGGTCCGGTCGCCCGAGAGGTCCGCGTACTTCACGGCGCCGATGCCGAGAGCGCGTGCGACGCGAGAGCGCTCCTCGGGAGCGAGAGCGCCTGCCCGCTCCCGAGCGGCGGCCGAGGCGCGCTCGACGGCCTCGTCGAGGAGCTCGACGAGCTTGACCGTCGAGCCGGCGCGGCTCTTCAACATCTTGTGGTCCGCGCCGAGGACGTTGCCGAAGGCGACGTGGACCGCCTCGACGTCGTCAGGCAACCAGCCGGCGAGGCGCGCGACGGCGAAGCACATCTCTAGGTGCTGGGCCTGCGGACTGCCGACGACATAGAGCATCCGGCGCGCGCCGAGCCGGGTGACGCGGTCCCGGATCGACGCGAGGTCCGTCGCCGCGTAGCCGTAGCCGCCGTCGGACTTCTGGACGATGAGCGGGAGCGGCTCGCCGTCGCGTCCGGCGAACCCCGGGGGGAAGACACAGAGAGCCCCGTCGCTCGGGACGAGCAGCCCGGCGGCGTCGAGGTCGCGGACGACGCCGGCGAGCATGTGGTTGTACGCGCTCTCGCCGACGACGTCGCCGGGCTCGAGGAGGACGCCGAGCTTCTCGTAGACCTCGGCGAAGTAGCGGACGCTCTCGGCCACGAGGACGTGCCAGAGCCGCAAGGTCTCGGCGTCGCCCGACTGGAGTGCGACGACGCGCCGCCGGCTGCGATCCTGGAACTCCTCGTCGCCGTCGAACGAGGAGCGCGCGGCCTTGTAGAAGCTGTCGAGGTCGCCGACCGAGAGCTCCCCGATCGCCTCGGTCTCCCCGACGTCGAGGAGGTGCTCGATGAGCATTCCGAAGTTCGTCCCCCAGTCGCCCACGTGGTTCTCCCGGACGACGTCGTGACCGACGTGCCCGAGGGTGCGGCAGAGGGCGTCGCCGATGACCGTGGAGCGGAGATGGCCGACGTGCATCTCCTTCGCGACGTTGGGCGCGGAGTAGTCGACGACGACACGCAGTGGCTCGCCCGCAGGCTCGCTGCCGAGGTGCTCGTCCGCCGCGAGCGTGGCGATCTGCCCGGCTATGAAGGAGTCGGCGAGGACGATGTTGACGAAGCCGGGCCCGCTGACCTCGACCGTCGCACACATCCCACCGAGGTCAGCCGCCTCGACGACCCGCTCGGCGAGGTCCCTCGGCTGGCGGCCGAGGCGCTTGGCGAGCGGGAGTGCGCCATTGGCCTGGAAGTCGGCGTGCTCCGACGGCCGGAGCACGGGGTCCGCCCCGGGCTCGATCGTGTCGAAGGCGGCACGCAGGCGCGCCTCCAGGATTGTCCTGAGGTCGGTCACACCGCATTCTGCCATCCGCCTGCCCGTTCGCGGCGGGGCCGACAGGTGGCGTCCCACGCGAGTGGCGCCCGGCGTCATGCGGAGCCGCTTGTGGGTAGCATCGGCGCATGTCGAGCGCCGCGGACGTCACGCAGGCGGGGGGATCCAGGTGAGTGCGGGCGAGGCGACGGCGCAGCCGGTCTGCAGCCCGCTCGCCCGATCCGCGATCTTCCTCGTGTTCGTCGTCGAGCCCGGCGGCGAGAGCAGCGTACGCGCCCTCTTCGAGGGACTGACCGGGCTCGTGCGGTCCGTCGGCACGCGCTCACCTCGCGCAGGGCTGACGTGTGTCGTCGGTATCGGCTCGCAGGCATGGGATCGTCTGTTCGCCGGTGCGCGGCCGGCGGAGCTCCACCGCTTCGCGGGCGTCGTGGGAGAGCGGCACAGCGCCGTGTCGACGCCCGGAGACGTCCTCCTGCACATCCGTGCCGAGGCGATGGACCTGTGCTTCGAGCTGGCGGCCCTCGTGACGAGCCGCCTCGCAGGCGCGGCGAGCGTGGTCGACGAGGTGCACGGATTCCAGTACTTCGACGATCGAGACCTGCTCGGCTTCGTCGACGGGACCGAGAACCCGAGCGGCGCTGCTGCTTATGCAGCAGCGACAGTCGGCGACGAAGATCCGACGTTCGCTGGTGGGAGCTACGTCCTCGTCCAGAAGTACGTGCACGATCTCGCTGCCTGGGAGGCTCTCTCTGTCGAGGAGCAGGAGCGGGTGGTCGGGCGGACGAAGCTGTCGAACGTCGAGCTCGGTGACGACGTCAAGCCGAGCAACTCCCACGTCGCCCTGAACGTCCTCGAGGACGGAGACGGGCGGCAGCTCCAGATCCTGCGTGCGAACATGCCGTTCGGCAACGTCGGGCGCTCCGAGCACGGCACCTACTACATCGCCTATTCGCGCACGCCGTCGATCGTCGAGAGGATGCTCGAGAACATGTTCCTCGGCGACCCACCGGGCAACTACGACCGGATCCTCGACTTCTCGACTGCCCTTACCGGCTCCTCGTACTTCGCCCCGACCGTCGAGTTCCTCGACGAGCTCCCACCGCCGGCCGCCGGGGTGGTCGACCGGGTGCCCCCTGGTGCGCCCGCGTGACAAGCGGGGGCAGGGAGCCCGGTGGTCCGGCGCTCGCCGGGCGCAAGGTCGTCGTCACGGGGGCGTGCCAGGGGATCGGCTTCGAGATCGCTGTCGCCGCGGCGCGGCAAGGGGCGGACGTCGCCGTGCTCGACCTCGGAGCCGAGCGCCTCGAGGCGGCCGCCACGGCGATCTCCGCCGAGGCGCCGCAGGTCGCAGTCGGCATCGCCGAGTGCGACGTGCGCGACGACTCGCAGGTGAGGAGCGCCCGAGCTCTGCTCGAGAGGAGCTGGGGCGTCGCGGACGGCCTCGTGAACAACGCCGGCGTCGTGCGCCACGCGCCCGCTGCGGAGGTCACGCCGTCCGACTGGCGCGAGGTCCTCGACGTCAACTTGAGCGGGGCATTCTTCTGCGCGCAGGTGTTCGGCGAGCCCATGCTCGGGGCAGGGCGCGGCTCCATCGTGAGCATCGCCTCGATGTCCGGACTGATCGTCAACCGTCCGCAGGGCCAGGTGGCGTACAACGTCTCGAAGGCCGGAGTCATCATGCTCACGAAGTCGCTGGCGGCCGAGTGGGCGCCGAAGGGTGTGAGAGTCAACGCGGTCGCCCCGGGCTACATACGCACGGCGATGACGGCCGACCTGCTCCTCACAGAGGACGCCCAGCGTGACTGGATCGGCGCCACTCCCCTCGGTAGACCGGGCGAGCCTGCCGAGGTGGCGGACGCAGTGGTGTACCTGCTC
>JAJZCK010000006.1 GCA_021846125.1 Actinomycetes bacterium
GGGGCCGAACGACGCGGGCCTGTCTCGTGGCTACCTGCTCCGCGCGTGCGAGGCGAGCCTGCGGCGCCTCCGGACAGACCACATCGACCTCTACCAGGTCCACGAGCGTGACGGGTCCACGCCGGCAGAGGAGACCCTCGACGCGCTCGACACCCTCGTCCACCAGGGAAAAGTCCGCTACGTCGGTTGCTCGAACCACTCCGCGTGGCACGTGATGAAGGCACTCGGGCTCTCGGAGCGGCTCGGGCTCACGCGCTACGTCAGCCAGCAGATCTACTACTCGCTGCTCGACCGCGAGGCGGAGTACGAGCTCGTCCCGCTCGCCGTCGACGAAGGTGTCGGCATCCTCGTGTGGAGCCCGCTCGCCGGGGGTCTTCTCACCGGCAAGTACCGGAGGGGGGAGCCGGGTCCGACGGGTGCCCGCCAGTCGGTCCGCTCGGCCTCGAGCGAGCCCCCGGTCTACGACGAGGGCCACCTCTACGACGTCGTCGAGCGTCTCGTGGAGGTCTCCGGGTCGATCGGCCGCTCGCCGGCCCAGACCGCCCTCGCCTACCTGCTCGCCAAGCCCGGGGTGACCTCTCTCGTGCTCGGCGCCCGGACCGAGGAGCAGATCGCCGAGAACCTCGGCGCGGCTACGTGGGCCCTCGGCGCGGCGGAGCGTGCCGCCCTCGACGAGGCGAGCGCGCCGCGCCTCATCTATCCGTACTGGCACCAGGCGCGCATGGCGGCCGACCGGCTGAGCCCCGGCGACGAGACGCTCCTCGGTCCCCAGCACGACTGAGCCCGGCCCGACGGGTCATCTCGGCCCGGCCGCCCCGACCCTCTCGTAGCAGGCGGCGGTGCGCTCTGCGACGGCAGTCCACGAGAACGTCTCCTCGACGCGTGCGCGGCCGGCGTCGCCCATCGCGCGGGCGCGTGCAGGGTCGTCCACGAGGGAGTTGACGGCGTCCGCGAGCGCCCGGGAGAGCCCGAGCGGCGCGACCGGTGCCCTCTCGGGGGTGTCGTCGAGCTCCACGGGCACGAGCAGGCCCGTCTCGCCGTCGACGACGATCTCCGGGATCCCGCCCACGGCGCTCGCGACGACCGCGGTGCCGCACGCCATCGCCTCGACGTTGACGAGACCGAACGGCTCGTAGATCGACGGGCACACGAAGCAGGTCGCATGGCTCAGGATCTGCGCGACGTCGCGGCGCGGCAGCATCTCGTCGATCCAGCACAGACCGCCCGTACGCCGCCGGGCGGCGTCGGCGAGGCCGTGGATCTCGGCCGCGAGCCCGGGAGTGTCGGCCGCCCCGGCGAGGATCGCGAGCTGGGCGCGCCCGTCGATCGCCGGCGCCGCCTCGAGCAGGTAGGCCAGACCCTTCTGGCGGGTCACGCGCCCGACGAAGACGACGAGCGGGCGCTCCGGGTCGAGCCCGGCGCGCTCGAGGACGTCGGTGCCGTCGTCGCGACGCCAGCTCGCCGTGTCGACGCCGTTGTAGATCACCTCGACCCGGGCGGGATCGACGGCCGGGTAGCACGCGAGCACGTCCGCCGCCATCGCGCGCGAGACGGCGATCACCGCGTCGGCGCTCTCGAGAGCGGTCCGCTCGCACCACGAGGAGAGCGCGTAGCCGCCCCGTAGCTGCTCGGCCTTCCAGGGGCGGAGGGGCTCGAGGCTGTGGGTGGTTGCGACGTGGGGCATGCCGCGACCGAGCTTCGCGAGGTGACCGGCCATGTTCGCGTACCACGTGTGCGAGTGGCAGAGGTCGGCGTCGCCGAGGCCGGCGACCATCGCGAGGTCGACCGAGAGGACGCCGAGGGCGCGTCCGAGCGGGTCGTCGCCCGCGAGCTCGGCGAGCGCGGGCCACGCCTCGTAGCTCGCGGCGACGAGCGGGGAGCTGCGGGGCTGGCCGAAGCAGTGCACGGCGACCTCGACGAACGGCGCGAGAGCGGTCGCGAGCGCGTCGACGTGCACCCCTGCGCCGCCGTAGACCTCGGGGGGGAACTCCCGGGTGAGCAGGGCGACCTTCACGTCGCGGCGCGCTCCAGCTGCGAGTGGGCGAGACGAGCGCGCGTCACGCGGGCGGCACGACCTGGCGCTTCTGGATCACCACGATGCCCGCCTCGGAGATGGTGAACCGCGCGCGATCCGCCTCCGGGTCGACGCCGATGACCGACTTCGCGGGGATGACGACCTGCTTGTCGACGATGCAGTTGCGGACGACGGCACCTTCGCCGACCTGGACGTCGTCGAGCAGCACGGAGCCTTCGACGAGCGCGCCGCTGTCGACGCGGACACCTGCAGAGAGCACCGAGCGCCGGACAGTGCCTCCCGAGACGATGACGCCGGGGCTCACGAGCGAGTCGAGCGCCTGGCCGCGGCGCTCGTCGTCGTCGAAGACGAACTTCGCGGGCGGCATCGGCGGGTACCAGCTGAGGATCGGCCAGCTCCTGTTGTAGAGGCTGAATATCGGGTGCACCGAGACGAGGTCCATGTGCGCGTCGTAGTAGGCGTCGAGGGTGCCGACGTCGCGCCAGTAGCCGTGCTCGCGCTCGTTCACGCCGGGGACCTCGTTGGTCGAGAAGTCGTAGACGCGCGCCCCGCCCGCGGCGACGAGCCGGGGGATGATGTCGCCGCCGATGTCGTGGGTGCTCTCCTCGTCGGCCGCGTCGGTCGTCATCGCTTCGACGAGCGCGTCGGTCCGGAAGATGTAGTTCCCCATGGACGCGAGCGCGCTCTCGGGGTCGTCTGCGAGGCCGGGAGGGTCTGTCGGCTTCTCGAGAAAGCCCGCAGCGCGCCCGTCCGCGCCGGCCTCGATGATGCCGAAGGCGCTCGACTCGGCGCGACGTACCCGCAAGCCGCACAGGGTGACGTCCGCGCCGCTCGCGACATGGGCGTCGAGCATCTGGCGCGGGTCCATCCGGTAGATGTGGTCGGCGCCGAAGACGATGACGTGCTCGGGGCGCTCGTCCCGGATGAGGTTGAGGTTCTGGAAGATGGCGTCCGCAGAGCCGGCGAACCAGCGCGGGCCCTGGCGCATCTGCGCCGGGACCGTCGCGACGTAGTTGCCGAGCTGGGGCGCTAGCCGCCAGCTCTGGCTGATGTGGCGGTCGAGACTGTGGCTCTTGTACTGGGTGAGCACGACGATCTTGCGGAAGTCGGCGTTCGCGAGGTTCGAAAGGACGAAGTCGACGATGCGGTAGCACCCCCCGAAGGGCACGGCCGGCTTCGCCCGGTCCGCCGTCAGCGGGTCGAGGCGACGTCCGCGGCCTCCCGCGAGCACGATCGCGAGGACCGAGACCCGACGTGCCCTCGCGTCAGCTGCCATGCTCGTCGCCTCCCCGGGCACCCGTGCGGACGACGCCGGACCCTAAGTGAATACAACTCGCGTCGCGTCGCCGATTCAACCCGCCACGTCCCCCCGCTGCTCGCCCGCCGCATCGGGCCGAGCCGGGGAGACCGCTGCCGACCGGTCGCTCGCCCCGATCCGCGAGCGCTCAGCCGGCCTGCGGGCGTGCGGCGCCGGCGAGCGGACCCGGCCGGCCGAGGAGGTAGCCCTGGCCGAGGGTGAACCCCAGCCCGACGAGCGCTTCGAGCTGGCCGATCGTCTCGACTCCCTCCGCGACGACCTCGAGCCCGAGAGCGCCTGCGAGCTCGAGCACGAATCCGAGCACAGCGGTGGCCTTCGCTCCAGGGAGTCGCACGACGAGCTTCCGGTCGAGCTTGAGGACGTCGACGGGCAGCTCGCTCAGCGCGTGGAGCGAGCTGTAGCCGGTGCCGAAGTCGTCGAGCGCGATCTTGCAGCCGAGCGAGCGCAGGTCGCGCAGCGTCACCATCGCCGCGCGGTCGTCGACGACGGCGCTCTCGGTGATCTCGAGGCAGAGGCGGGCGAGCGCGATGCCCTCGCAACCGAGCTCCTCGACGCACGCGAGGAGGGATTGGCTGTGCAGCTGGTGGGGTGAGACGTTGACCGTGAGCCCCGGAGCGTCCCCGGCGTCGTCGCACAGGAGGTCGGTGGCAGCGGCGCGCAGCACTTGGCAACCGAGCCAGTCGATGCTCCCGCTGCGCTCGGCCGCGGGCACCCAGTCCTCGGGGGCGACGAGGACGCCGCCGAGCTCGAGCCGAGCGAGCGCTTCGACGAAGCGAACGTCGCGGCTGACGAGGTCGACGATCGGCTGGTAGTGCACGACGAGGGCGCCGGACAAGGGCCCAGCAGGTGGCCCGCCGCCACGGTCCGGGCTCGTCCATGCGTGCTCCAAGGGTGCCATCGCCGCTCTCTCGCTTCCTCTGCCGGGGCGCGGGCGGGGCGCCGTCCCTTGCACTCTCCACGGCCATCTTCACGTGTCGTATACGATTGTCTACATCAGTGTAGACGAACGTCTACGAAGCTCGAGCAAGTCGGAGGGGAGCGATGACCGTCGACGAGGCCGTGGCAGCCGGCGAGGCGGAGGGTCGTCGACCTCACGGGCGCGACGAGTGCGTCCGGGCGATCGTCCGGGCAGCGTCGGTGCTCTTCGCGGACCGCGGACCTGCCGCGGTGTCGCTGCGGGAGGTCGCGGCGGCAGCGAAGGTCAACCTCGGCCTCATCCACCGCCACGTCGGATCGAAGCACGACCTGCTCGTCGCCGTGCTCCGGTCGCGGCCTGGTGTGGGCCAGCTCGACGTCGCGACGTACGAGGACGCGGCCGAGCTGGTCGCCGACCTCGTCGGGTTGCGCGAGCCACGGCCGCTCCAGCTTCTCGTGATCGTGCGAGCGCTGCTCGACGGCTACGACCTCGTCGAGCTCGGGGTCGAGCTGCCGTTCTTGCGGCGGGGAGCGGACCTGCTCGCCGAGCGGCTCGACCCCGAGGACGCTGTCGCGCGAGCGGCTCTCGCAGCTGCCATGGTCCTCGGCTGGCACACCGCAGGCGAGGCCTACCTCCGCGTGCTCGGCGGCACGCAGGTCACGGTGGCAGACCTGGTGGACTCGGTGCGCCCCGCTATCGCGGCGATGCTCGCAGCACCTGCCGGAACGCGTTCGGACGTGTTGCCCGGCAAGCTCTGACGCACTCGCCCGGCCGAGGCGCGCAGGGCCCGGCCGAGGCGCGCAGGGCCCGGCCGAGGCGCGCAGGGCCCGGCCGAGCAGGACACCGCCTTGCGCTCCGCGACAATGGGCGAGTGGGACGCGTCCTCGCCTTCGTGCCCGACCTCATGGACCGGTCCCGCGTCGCAGCAGCAGCACATGCTGCCGGCATCCAGACCGAGCACGTGGCGAGCCCTGGTCAGCTGGCTTCCGCTGCGCAGGATCCTCCCGATCTCGTGCTCGTCGACCTGTCCCGGCCCGGCGCGGTCGAGGCGCTCGGAGCGCTCGTCGGCTGCCGGACCGTCGGCTTCGCGAGCCACGTCGACCGCGACCTGATCGCGAGGGCACGAGCCGCGGGATGCGGGAGAGTGCTCTCCCGGTCGGCGTTCTTCGGCCGTCTCGGCGGGCTCCTCGGCGAGATCGGCGGTGAGGGCGCGGGCGCGCTCTGAGTGCGTCAGCTCGCGTCGAAGCCGCCGTGGCCGTTGTCCGGAGCGGCGATCCACGCGTAGGCCTCCGCGAGCTTGAGGATCGTGTCGCTCGTCGCCCCCGCCTCGAGCTGGGAGAGGATCCGCCCGCCGATCGCCGTCAATATCTCGTCCTGGTCCGCCATCGCCACACCTCCGTGCACCGCGAGCAGGATTGCCCACGGCGCGAAGCGTAGGATGAACGGCGATGAGCAGGCGTGCGGCACGACTCGGGAGGTTCCTCCAGCACTGGTGGGAGGGTCAGATCGCGGGCGAGACCTACCCGTGCGACTGGCGTCGCGAGCGCAGCGCCGAGCAGCTCGCCGCGGAGCTGCGTCGAGACGTGCACTTCGAGCTCAGCCAGAGCGCGTTCCTCTACCGACGTCCCGGCGAGGAGATGGTCCGGGCCGCCGTCGCGGCGCTCGTGCCGTCGCCCGACGAGCGGGACGAGGCTCTCCTCGTCGCGGCCTTCGTCCGAGCCGGCGGCGGCGCTCGGACGGTCCGCTCGGCGACGGGCGCAGGAGCGGTTCTCACGGTGTTCGCGCTCGTCCTGCGCAACGTGCTGCGCGGCCGCTAGGAGCTCGGTGGGGCGCGGCAACTCGTCCCGGACCGATCGCCCGCTCCGATGGGAGCCGCCTCGTAGACTGACGAGATGACGACAGTGGAACCGGGCGGGCAGCTCGACCGCGTCGTCACGGTGCCGAACGCGCTCTCGCTGCTGCGCCTCGTGTTCCTCGGCCTGTTCGTGTGGCTGCTGTTCGTGACGGCCGACCGGGTGGCAGCCGCTCTGCTGCTCGGTGCCGCCGGGGCCACGGACTTCTTCGACGGCTACGTCGCCCGTCGCTTCCACCAGACGTCGAACCTCGGTGCAGTGCTCGATCCGACGGTCGATCGCGTCGTGCTCGTGACCTCGGTCGTCTCGATAACCGTCTACGGTGCGGTCCCCGCCTGGCTGACCGCCGTCGTCCTCGGCCGGGAGGTCCTCGTGAGCGTGGCGGTCCTCGTGCTCGCCTCGATGGGAGCGCGCCGCATCGAGGTCCTCCGGGTCGGCAAGGCGAGCACCTTCGGCCTCATGGTCTGCTTCCCGCTCTTCCTCGGCGGCCACGGTCCCGGCCTCTGGGCGCGGGTCCTCACGGACGTGACGTGGGTGGCCGTCGTCCCCGCTCTCGCGGCGTCGCTGTACTCGGCCGCGGCCTACGTCCCGGAGGCGCGGCGCGCGCTCGCTGGCGGGAGCGGCTCGCCCCTGCCCCCGGCCACAGGCGGGCCCCCGCTCGCGAAGAACGACGACGCCGCCCGATGACGGTCGCTCCGTGAAGGCGGTCATCATGGCCGGGGGCGAGGGCACCCGACTGCGACCGCTCACGATGAGCCAGCCGAAGCCGATGCTCCCGATGGCGAACCGCCCGATGGTCGAGCACGTGGTGGGCCTGCTCCGGCGGCACGGCTTCGACGAGATCGTCGTGACGGTCGCCTATCTCGCGAGCACGATCCGGACGTATTTCGGGGACGGCTCGGAGTTCGGCGTACGTATCGTCTACGCGACCGAGGAGACGCCGCTCGGGACTGCGGGGTCGGTCCTGAACGCTCGCGCCGAGCTCGACGAGCGCTTCCTCGTCATCTCCGGCGACGTGCTCACCGACATCGACCTCGGCGGCCTCGTGGCCGTCCACGAGAAGTCCGGAGCGCTCGCGACCCTCGCATTGAAGGCGATGGAGAACCCGCTCGAGTTCGGGATCGTCATCACGGACGAGAGCGGCCGGGTCGAGCGCCTCCTCGAGAAGCCGACCTGGGGACAGGTCTTCTCCGACACCGTCAACACGGGGATCTACGTGCTCGAGCCCGAGGTCCTCGACGCGGTCGCACCCGGGCGTGCCGTCGACTTCTCCTCGGAGGTGTTCCCGTCGCTGCTGGCAGCGGGGGCGCACCTGCAGGGTTGGGTCACGGACAGCTACTGGGAGGACGTCGGGACCCTCGGGGCCTACCTCCAAGCGCACGCCGACGTCCTCGACGCGAAGGTCGGCCTACGCGTCGACGCCTTCACGCTGCGACCGGGGATCTTCGTCGGCGAGGGTGCGGAGATCGACCCGACGGCGTTGGTCGAGGCGCCCGCGCTCGTCGGAGCGAACTGCAGGATCGGCCCGCGGGCACGTGTCGGACCCTACGCCGTGCTCGGAGCGAACGTCCGCGTCGGCGACGGTGCGGAGGTCGAGCGGACAGTCGTGCACGACAACTGCTATATCGGTGCCCGCGTTCATGCCAGGGGCAGCGTCGTCGGGCGCTCGTGCGAGCTGCGACCCGGCGCGCGCCTCGAGGAGGGCGTCGTGCTCGGCGACGGGTGTCGCGTGGGCGACGACGCGTCGATCGCCCCGGGCGTGAAGATCTATCCCAACAAGACGGTGGACGCCGGGGCCGCCGTCACCTCGTCGGTCGTCTGGGAGTCACGCGCTGCCCGTACGCTGTTCGGGCGGGTCGGGGTCACCGGGCTCGCGAACGTCGACCTGTCACCGGAGCTCGCCGTGCGGGTCGCCATGGCCTACGCGACCGGCCTGCCGAAGGGTTCGACCGTCGCCGTCTCGCGGGACTCGAGCCGCGCGGCCCGCGTCCTCAAGCGGGCGGTGATGGTCGGGCTCAACGCCGCAGGGCTCAACGTCGAGGACCTCGAGGCGACGACCGTCCCGGTGACGCGCTTCCAGGTGCGGACCGGTCAGAGCCGCGGCGGCGTCACGGTGCGGCTCGACCCCGACGACCCGCAGTCGGTGGTCTTGCGGTTCCTCGACGCCGAGGGCGGCGACCTCGACGATGCCGCCCGTCGCAAGGTGGAGCGCCTCTACTACCGGGAGGAGTCGAGGCGCGTCCTCGCGGCAGAGATCGGCGACATCGAGTTCACCTCGCGCGCGGCCGAGCTCTACGCGCTCGCGCTCGTGAAGGGGGTCGATCTCGAGTGCGTGCGCGGCGCGCGGTTCAAGCTCGTCCTCGACTACGCGTACGGCACGGCGAGCCTCGTCATGCCGAGCGTGCTCGCGAAGCTCGGCGCCGAGGTGCTCGCCGTCAACCCGCTCGTGTCGACGCCCGGCGTCATCGGCTACGACCGCGACGTCCACACAGCGCGCCTCGCGGAGCTCGTCCGGTCGTCGGGCGCCCACCTCGGCGCGGTCGTCGCCCCCGACGGCGAGCAGCTGAGCCTGGTCGACGACACGGGGCGCGTCCTCGACGACACCGAGGCGCTGCTCGTCTTCGCCGAGCTCGTCGCGTCCTCGTGCCGAGGGGCGCGTCTCGTGGTCCCTGTCAACGCGACGAGCGCCGTGGCGAGGCTGTGTGCCGAGCACGGCGCCGAGCTCGACATGGCGCCGCTCGGTTGCACCGGTCCTGCCAGCCCTGCTGGACCACCCTCCCCTGGAACGGCGGACTTCGTGGGCGACACCTGCGGCGGCTTCGCTTTCCCGGCACACCTGTCCGCCTTCGACGCGGTCGCGGCGCTGGTCCGCCTCCTCGAGATGCTCTCGAGCACAGGGCGCCGCCTCTCGACGCTCGTGTCCTCGCTGCCGCAGACCTTCGTCGCTCACGAGGAGGTGGCGACGCCGGCCGAGCAGAAGGGGAGCGTCATGCGCCACGTCCTCGAGCTCGCACGCGAGGAGGACCTCGTCCTCGTCGACGGCGTGAAGCGCGTCGACGCGGACGGGGGATGGACACTCGTCGCTCCCGACCCGGTCCGACCCGCGACCCACGTCTACGCCGAGGGCGCTGACGGGCCCGACGCGACCGAGCGCGCGGCTCGTGCCGTAAGGGAGATCCGCGCGATCCTCGAGGGAGGCTGACAGCAGGGCGGCAGCACGCTCCGACCACACGACGCTCGCCGGTCGGAGCTGTCCCGAGCCTCGGTGCGCCGATGGCATAGCATCGCACCGATGGAGATCCCCGAGACACTGCGCTACACCGACGACCACGAGTGGGTGCGGATCGACGGCGGTCGGGCGACGATAGGCATCACCGACTTCGCGCAGTCGGCCCTCGGCGACGTCGTGTTCGTCCAGCTGCCCGAGCCGGGTGCCGCGGTCGCGCGGGGAGCGACGCTCGGCGAGGTCGAGTCGACGAAGTCGGTCTCGGAGGTCTACGCACCGCTCGCGGGCGTCGTCATCGAGGTGAACCCGGAGCTCGCGTCGTCGCCCGAGCGACTCAACTCCGATCCCTACGGGCTCGGGTGGCTGTGCGTCATCGAGGTCGCGACGGGTGAAGACTTCGCGACCCTCCTCACCGCCGAGCGCTACCGCGAGCTGACGCAGTCCTGAGCGATACGCCGGGTACGTGGCGGCGGACGACCGACTACCGTTAGCGCGGTGTTCTGTCACAACTGCGGCCACCGCAACCCGCCGGACGTCAACTTCTGCTCGTCGTGCGGGACGGCACTCGTCCCGAGCGCCGACACCACGGTCTCGTTCGTCCCCGTCGACCCGTCCGGCGAGCTCGGCGACGACGAGCTCGGGCTCGCGGTCGGCGAGCTCCTCGAGGGAACCGGTGTCCTTCTCGTCAAGCGGGGTCCCGACGCTGGAGCGAAGTACGTCCTCGACAAGGAGGTCACCCGCGTCGGCCGCCACCCCGAGAGCGACATCTTCCTCGACGACATCACCGTGTCGCGGCGCCACGCGGAGTTCGTGCGGGGGTCGGCCGGCTACGTCGTGCGCGACGTCGGCTCGCTGAACGGCACGTACGTGAACCGCGAGCGCATCGACGAGGTCGCTCTCGCCAGCGGCGACGAGGTGCAGGTCGGCAAGTTCAAGCTCGTCTTCGTCGCGGCCAGCGCGCATTGAGCAGCGGGTCGCGGGCCGTCCGGATCGGGGGTGCGGTGTGACGGAGCGTGCGCACCTGTCGATCCGCGAGGTCCTCGACCTTCTCGTCCTCGAGTTCCCCGACGTGACGATCTCGAAGATCCGCTTCCTCGAGAGCCGCGGCCTGATCCACCCCGAGCGGACGCCGTCCGGGTACCGCAAGTTCTACGAGCCCGACGTCGAGCGGCTCCGTTGGATCCTCCGCCAGCAGCGGGAGCACTTCCTGCCCCTGAAGGTCATCAAGGGGCGGCTCGACGCCGCTTCGGGCATCGTGGAGCACGATCACGTCGAGGCGTCGCTGTTCGACGGCGACTGCCCGGAGCCACCGGCAGAGCCTGCGGCTCTCGTCGGTGCGGGCACACCGCCGAGCGCCACGCCGTCCAACGGCGCTGCGTCCAACGGCGCTGCGTCCAACGGCGCTGCGTCCAACGGCGCTGCGTCCAACGGCGCTGCGTCCAACGGCGAGCCGCCGAAGGGCCCGGCGGGTGTGGTGGTCCCGGTCGGCCAGCTGGCCGTTCCTGCGAGCGGGGTCGTGTCCCGGCCGGGCGCGCTGCACGCGGTGGCAGCCGGGGCGGCTCCGGCGAGCGCGTCGCGCCAGCCGAGAGCGTTCTCTGCGGCGAGTCCACGGCGCGCCGGCGACGGTGTCGGCAAACGGGAGGGCCCGGCAGTTGTCCACGTCCGGGCGCCGGGCATCGCGAGCGCCGCGGCAGCACAGCTATCCCACGACGGACCGCCGGCTCGTGGCTCGTCACCGGCACCGGTCGCCGTGCGTGCGGCGCCGGGCGCCGAGCTCGCTCGTGGCGCGGCACCGGTCGCGGGTCGAGCCACGGGGAGCCTCGGCGCGCGTGCCGAGGCTCCCGAGCGCGGCGTGCAGCCGCTCTCGTCGCGGCCCGACGCCGCGCCGGTAGCGCCCGGACGCTCGGTCATGCAGGGCGAAGACGCCGGCGCCGAGACCGCCGGCGCAAGGGACGCCGGCGCCGAGACCGCCGGCGCAAGAGCGGAGAGTCCTCGATCCGCGGACGGCACCTCGGAGCGGGTGGCCGGCGGCACCGGGCGCAGCGCCCAGAGCGGCGAGCCGCAGCAGCCCGCCCAGAGACCCGCCTCGACGTCCGGGAGGGCCGGAGACGGCCGTCCGGCCAACGGCGGGGACGGCGGCGGACAGGGGCACCGATCCTCCGCGCGCTCTCGCCGCGGCGCACCGGTTCCCAGCACGCCATCGGCTCGCGCGGCTCCCGGCGTGACCGCCTCGGCGGCCGGGGTGCCCGCGGGGGCGCCGAGCTTCAGCGCCGACGAGCTCGCGGACGCGGCGGGGATCGGGCCGGAGATCGTCGCAGAGCTCGAGGAGTACGGCTTCGTGTCGAGCAGGCTCGTCGCCGGGGTGCCTTGCTACGGCGAGGAGGCGCTCGCCGTGGCCCGCATCGCGGCCGGCTTCCGGGCCTACGGCATCGAGTCGCGTCACCTCCGCACCTTCAAGCATGCGGCAGAGCGCGAGGCGGGTCTGTTCTCCCAGGTCGTCACGCCCCTGCTGCGCCAGAGGAACCCTGCCGCGCACGAGAGAGCACAGGCGTCGCTCGCCGAGCTGACCGAGCTCGGCGCGGCGCTCCACGCGTCGCTCGTGCGCGCGGAGCTGCGCGACCTCGTGGGAGGGTGAGGCCGCCGGCCCGGCCCGTCGAGCTGCTCTCGCCGCGCGACCTCGCCGGGATCGCGAGGCGCCTCGGCACCGAGATCTCGGTCGGTCACCCGCGGGGGGTCGTCCTCGTCGGCGTGCTGAGCGGGAGCGTGTGCCTCCTCGCCGACGTGCTCAGGTGCGTCACGGTCGCGTGCGCGGTCGACTTCCTCGCCCTCTCCTCGTACGCGCCGGGCGCCGTCCGGGTCCAGGTCCTCCACGATCTCGGTCTCGACCTGTCCGACAGGGACGTGGTCGTCGTCGAGGACGTCGTCGACACGGGGCTCTCGGCGCGCTACGTGTGCGATCTCGTCACCCGCCACGGCGCGCGGCGCGTCCGGCTGTGCGCGCTGGCGGACCGACCCGGGCGCCGGATCGTGCCACTCGAGGTCGACTACGTCGGGCTCGAGGCACCCGAGGACTTCCTCGTCGGCTACGGGCTCGGGCTCGCCGGCCGCTACCGCAACCTCCCGGGCCTCGTCTCGCTCGGCGTCGCCGACCCGGACGTCGACGCCGACGAGCTCGACGCGGCTCTCCGGCGCGCCGCCCTCTACGGCACGCGCCCCGCGTGAGCGCCGGTCGCCGGCCTGCGGGGACTAAGTTGACCCCATGATGGAGGTGCGTCTCGCGGCCGTCAGGGTCGATCTCCAGTCGAACACGCCCGTCATATTGCTGCAGGAGAAGGACGGCGACCGCTCCCTGCCGATCTTCATCGGTGCTCCCGAGGCCACCGCGATCGCGTACGCGATCCAAGGTGTCGACGTGCCCCGACCGATGACGCACGACCTCATGGTCGACCTGATCGGCGCGCTCGGCGCGACCGTCGTGCGTGTCGTGGTGACCGAGGTGCGGGAGACGACGTACTACGCCGAGATCCACCTCGAGATGTCCGGACGCCGGTTCGAGGTCTCGTCGCGGCCGTCCGATGCCGTCGCGCTCGCCGCTCGCACCGGGTCGCCCTTGTTCGTCGCCGAGGAGCTCATGGACGTGGCCGGCGTCCTCGTCGAGACCGGCGAGGACGACGACGAGGAGACCCGCGGCGAGCCGGACGAGATCGTCGGGCGCTTCCGTGAGTTCCTCGACCAGGTCCGCCCGGAGGACTTCTCCGGCTGACGCCCGCCTGCGACACTCGTCGCCCGGGTGGCGCTCGCCGCTCGCCGCGGCTCCGACCGGTGGAGGGCCGGCGGCGCTGCTGCGTCGTTGACCGGCGTCGCGCCAGCACGTAGCCTGTCTGACACCGGCGTAACTACTCGGGTGTCCTCGACCGGTGGACGAGAGGCCCGTGACCGCTCGGCAAGGTGCCGGGCCGGGCAGAGCGCGGGGCGGGAGGCAGGTGCCGTGGCACCAGGAGGCAGCGAGTCGGGGTTCCGGGGTCCCCAGGTCTGCTCGATCGTCGGCATCACCTACCGGCAGCTGGACTACTGGGCGCGCACGGACCTGTTGCGGCCCTCCCTCGCCGAGGCGCGTGGCAGTGGCACGCAGCGCCTCTACTCCTACAGCGACCTTCTCGAGCTGAAGGTGATCAAGCAGCTCCTCGATGCCGGAGTGCACCTGCGCGAGGCGCGCAGGGCCGTGGCCTGCCTGCGGGAGGGTGGTGACGACCTCGCGACGGCGAACCTCGTGCTCGTCGGGGGCGGGACGCTGCTCGCGCGCTCGGGGGAGGAGATCGTCGACCTTCTCCGAGGCGGGCAGGGCGTGTTCAACATCGTCCCCCTCGCCGGTGTCGTCGACGAGCTCGACGCCGCGATCGTCGCGTTCCGGTCGGCGCCAGGAGACGAGCCTGTGCGCCGGCAAACGGCGCCGGGGGCCACAGGCGACCTGACCGGTGGCGCAGCCCTGCCACGCGCCGCGGGCGAGAGCTAGGGGTCGAGTCGCCTCGTCGGCCACGTGCCGGCCGTACGCGGTCGGTGCGCTTCGCGCACGAGTCGGAGGCAAGGCTCGCTGCCCTGCTCGACTTCTACGGAGTCGCCTGGGAGTACGAGCCGGTGGAGTTCGTGCTCGAGTGGGATGCCGCCGGGCGGCCGGTCTCCGCGTTCCGTCCAGATTTCTACCTCGTCGACCACTGCGTGTTCGTCGAGCTGACGACGTTGCGCCAGGATCTCGTGACCCGCAAGCACGCAAAGCTGCGCCGCCTCGGCGAGCTGCATCCCGGGGTGCGCGTCACTCTCCTCCACCGGCGGGACTACGTCAACCTGCTCGTACGTGAACGTCTCGGCCTGCTCGCCCTGCAGCCTGCGCTGCGCTCGGCATGACCCTCGAGAGGAGCCCGCTGCATGCGGCTCACGTCGAGCTCGGCGCGACGTTCGTGGAGTTCGGCGGTTGGGAGATGCCACTCAGCTATCCGTCGGGCACCCTCGCGGAGCATCTCGCGTGCCGGCACGGCGCGGTCGTGTTCGACGTCAGCCACCTCGGCACGGTCCGGCTCGAGGGGCCGGGCAGCTTCGCCCTGTTGCAGGCGACGCTCACGAACGACCTCGGCCGCATCGCTCCGGGCGGTGCCCAGTACAGCCACCTGCTGGCCGAGCACGACGCGTCGGTGCTCGACGACATGATCGTCTGGTGGCTCGGCGAGGAGCGCTTCGACGTCATGCCGAACGCGTCGAACACCGCGAGTGTCCGCGCCGCGATCGGAGGCGTCGACGTCACCGCCGGTCGTGTCGTGCTGGCGGTCCAAGGCCCGCGTGCGCGCGAGGCCCTCGCTGCGGTGAGCCCGGAGGCCGCGCGAGTCGGTAGGTTCCGCACGGTCGCGTTCCAGCTCCGCGGCGCCGCGTGCGTCGCAGCGGGGACCGGCTACACCGGAGAGGACGGCGTGGAGTGCGCGGTGCCAGCCGAGGTCGCGGGCAAGGTGCTCGCCGACCTGCTCGCGGCGGGTGCGGTGCCGGCAGGCCTCGGCGCGCGCGACACGCTCCGGCTGGAGGCGGGCCTGCCGCTCCACGGCCACGAGCTCGGTCCAGGGATCACGCCGCTGCAGGCGGGTCTCGGCTGGGTTGTCGCCTGGTCCAAGCCCACCTTCGCGGGGCGCGAAGCGCTCGCCGCGGAGCGGGCGAGCGGTCCCCGTCGGTTGCTCCGCGGCCTTCTCGGCGACGGTCGCCGGCCGCTGCGCTCCGGCATGACATGCGCTCGGACAGCCGGCCCGATCGGCGGCGGGCAGCAGGGCGCCGGACCCCGAAGCGAAACGAGCGATCTCGCGGGCGAGGTGGTGGGCCAGGTGACGAGCGGGAACTTCTCGCCCGTGCTCGGACGTGGGATCGGGCTCGCGTTCCTGGCCCCGGACACCCCCGGCGGCGCGGAGCTCCTCGTCACCGGTCGCGGTGCCGGGCTGCCGGCGACAGTCGTCCGACCGCCCTTCCACCGCCTGGCGCTGCCCGCTCGTTCGTAGCAGGTCCGCTGCGCCTCCGGGAGCTGTGCCTCCGGGAGCTGTGCCTTCGGGACTACGCCTCCGAAGCTGGCCCCGCAGCGCCGACGAGCGCGGGGGCCCGCTCGTCAGCGGTCGTGTCGGCGCGGCTGAGCTTTGCTGGCCACCAGTTCCACCGGCCGAGAAGGGCCACGACCGACGGGACGATGAGCGTCCGGACGAGGAAGGTGTCCATCAGTATCCCGATCGCGAGACCGAAGCCGATGTCCCGGATCTGACTGCCACTCGACCCGCTGCCGCCCGTGATCGCGAGGACGCCGAAGGTCCCCGCGAGGACGAGGCCGGCCGAGGTCACCGTCGGTCCCGTCCTCGCCACCGCGCGCACCACCGCCTCGTGGAGCGGAAGGTCGTGCGCCTCCTCGCGGATCCGGGTCATGACGAGGATGTTGTAGTCCTCGCCCAGCGCGAGGAGGAACAAGAACATGAGGAACGGGAGGATGAAGGTGATGCCGTTGCTGCCGCCGATGTCGATGAACGCGATCGTCGACACGCCGAGCGCCGCGAGGTAGGAGAGGGCGACGCTCACGATCAGGTAGAGCGGGGCGATCGCGCTGCGCAGCACGAGGGCGAGGAGGATCGCGATCGCGAGGATCGCGACGGGGACGATGTGGGTGAGGTCGTGGTTCGACGTGCTGCTGACGTCGTAGAGGGCGGCAGCCTCGCCCGCGAGGCCGCTGCGGACGGCACCGGACGCTGCAGCTGCGCGCGTCACGACCGCCCGGATCTGCGGCGTGGCGTCCATCGCGGCGGTCGACTGCTGGCCGCCGGCGCGAAGTGTGGCCTCGAACTGGATCGTCCTGCCGTCCGGCGAGACGAACTGGCTCGTCGAGCGGAACGCGTTGTAGTCCGCTAGCGGGATCCTCGCGGGGTACGGGTCGACTGGAGAGAGCTTCGTCGGGACGCCGAGCAGCTCGTGCAGGCGGGTATAGGTCGCCGGCGAGAGCGCGTGGCCGTTGGGGTCGAGCGGGCCGGAGATCCGGGTGATCTGGCCCGAGCCGACGAGCGACCTCTCGGCTGCGACCGCAGCGGCGGGGTCCACCCAGAGCGGACGGGTGTAGACGAGAGCGATGTTCGCGGGGTTCTCGCTCGCGCCGGGGAAGTACCTGGTGAGCGCGGCGTTGCCTGCTGCGGCGTCGGTACCCGCGGGGGCGTTGAGCGATCCGCCGAAGCCGCCCGAGCGGTAGCCGAGCGCCGCAGCCGCGAGCGCGCCGAAGATCACGACGCCGGTGACGAGCGTGATCCCGGGCCGCGCCACGAGACGCGTCGCGATGCTCGACCACGCGCCCACCTTGGCCGGCGCCCTGTCCACCTGCGACGGCCAGAACACGGCCCTGCCGAAGATCGCCAGGAGCGCGGGCAGCAAGGTCAGCCCTGCGAGGAGCATGACGGCGATGCCGAGAGCGAGAGGGATCCCGAGGTCCTTGTAGATCCCGAAGCTCGCGAGGAGCAGGCTCAGCAGGGCGAAGATCACCGTGCCCGCGGACGCGCTGATCGACTCGCCGACACGCACGAGCGCGTGGATGACGGCCTCGTGTGGCTCGAGCCCGTGGCGCAGCTCTTCGCGGACCCGGAAGACGAGGAAGAGCCCGTAGTCGGTGCCCGCCCCGAGGATCAAGACGATGAGGAGGAGCTCGGTGATCTCTGAGATCTTCAGCCCGTCCGCACCGAGACCGCCGATGAAGCGCGTCGAGACGAGGAGCGCGAACGCCGCGGGGAGCAGCGTGACGAGGGGCGCGAGGAGGCTGCGGAAGATGAGAAGGAGGAGGACGACGATCAGCAGCAGCGAGAGCGACTGGGTCTTGCTGCCCGTCGAGTTCGAGCTCTTCTGATTGGCGACGTTCGTCGCGATCGCCCCGGCGAGATCGAGCCGGAGGCCCGCCGGCGCTCCGACACGCGAGAACGTCGCCTGGATCTCGCCGAGGACGGTCTTCTGGGTGGCGACGTCCGAGCTGTTCACGCGGAGCTTGACGACGATCTCCGTCGCCCTGCCGTCTGGCGAGGCACCGAGCTCACGGGCACCGGTGACGCGGGCGACACCGTCGACAGCGTGCACCTCACGTGCGATCGCCGCCTGGTCTGCGCTCGTCAGCGGGCCGGCCGGCCGAGATGCGACGACCGTCGTCTCGCTCGTGGTGGCCGAGCTCCCGAGGATCGGCGCGAGCAGGCTCGCAGCCTGAGAGCTCGGGGCACTCGACGGCAGGAACTGCGAGTTGTCGTTGTTGACCTGGCTCCCGAGCGAGGGGAGCGAGTGCGACGACACGACGATCGCGGCGATCCACGCGAGCACGACGAGGTAGCGGAAGCGGACGACGAAGCGACCGAGGCCGCCGAAGAAGGTGTTCATGGAGGTCTCCTGTCAGAGGTGCGCGTCGAGAGCCAGCGTGTGGTCGTCGACCGCCGGCGGGCGGCCGTCGACGTCCACACGGGCGGGGCCGGCGCGCCGGAGCTCGACGTGGGGAATGACGAGCGAGCCGAGGAATGCGAGGAAGCCGATCGGGATCGCTATGAGGAACACCGTGCGGATCGAGTCTGCGTAACCGGCCACGAACGCGTCCCTGATCGGTCGCGCGAGATGGTCGAGCAGCTGCGGCGTCATGCTCGCACCGGTGACGCCTCGCGGGAGGGTCGCGCCGTGGAGGTGGCGCGCCAGGTTGCCGACGAGGACGTTCGAGAAGATCGCGCCGAACACCGCGGTCCCGAACGAGCCGCCGATCGAGCGGAAGAAGGTGGCACCAGACGTCGCGACCCCGAGCTCGCTCTGGGGGAGCGAGTTCTGCACGATGAGGACGAGCACCTGCATCACGCCGCCGAGGCCCATCCCGAGCACGACCATGTAGAGCGAGGACGATGCGGTCCCGCTGCCGACGCCGAGCCGCGAGAGCAGCACGAGGCCGAGCGTCATCGCGGCGGTGCCGGCGATGGGGAAGGTCCGGTAGCGACCGGTCCTGCTGATGACCTGGCCGGATGCGATCGAGACGACGAGGAGGCCGGCCATGAGGGGGAGCAGGTCGACGCCGGAGATCGTGGGCGACGCGCCGCGCACGATCTGGAAGTACGCGGGCAGGTAGGTGATCGCCCCGAACATCGCGAAGCCGACGATGAAGCCGACCACGCTCGTCGTCGAGAATGCCCGGCTCGCGAACAGGTGCAGCGGCAGCACCGGCTCCGCTGCACGCCGCTCGACCACGATGAACGCGACGGTGAACACCGCGCCGGCGACTCCCATCGCGTAGATGGGGGCCGAGCTCCACCGGTAGGTCGTGCCGCCGAGGCTGGTGAGCAGGACGAAGCTCGTGGCCGCGAGCGCGAGGAGCGACGTGCCGAGGTAGTCGATCACGTGGTGGACGCGGGTGCTGTGGCCGGGCACGGTCGTCGCGACGACGAAGAGCGCGACGGCCCCGATCGGCAGGTTGACGTAGAAGATCCACCGCCACGACAGCTGCTCGACGAACACCCCTCCGAGGAGCGGCCCGACGACGCTCGCGACGCCGAAGACCGCTCCGAACAGTCCCTGGTAGCGACCGCGGTCACGGGGCGGGACGACGTCGCCGACGATCGACTGGGCACCGACCATGAGGCCACCGCCCCCGAGGCCCTGCACCGCGCGGAAGGCGATCAGCTCGAGCATCGAGTGGCTGACGCCGGAGAGGACCGAGCCGGCGAGGAAGATCACGATCGACGCCTGGAAGAAGACCTTCCGGCCGTAGAGGTCGCCGAGCTTGCCCCACAGCGGCGTCGACGCGGTCGAGGCGAGCAGGTAGGCGACGACGACCCAGGAGAGGTGCGAGGCGCCGTGCAGGTCCGCGACGATCGTCGGCAGGGCGGTCGAGACGATCGTCTGGTCGAGAGCGGCGAGCAGCATGCCGAGCATGAGCGCGCCGATGATCAGCAGGATCCGCCGCCGGGCGAGGGCGGGGATCTCCGGGTCGGCAGGGCCGAGCGCGGCGGTGTCGGTCATCGGGCTCCTTTGGCGAGCGTCTCTGTCATGCTCGAGCTGTCGGCGAGGCCGCTCGAGAGGGCGTGGAAGCCGGCGCGCACCACATCCTCGGCAGCGGTGGCTCCGCCACCTCGTGCCCAGTAGAGGAGCGCGACGCGTGCGACGGCCATCGCGGCCGAGGCGAGGAGAGCGGGGTAGGGATCGCTCGCGGTGTCGGCGCCCGTGCGCTCGGCGACGGCGTCAGCGACGACCCGCTCGAACGCGGCCATGTGCGCGACGAGCGCGACGCGCAGGTACGGGTCGTCCTGCACCGCTCGCATGCGGCGGTACAGCTCCACCGGGTCGCGCCACGTGCTGTCGGGGTGCCGGCTCCGCGCGGCGATGTGCGAGCACACGACGTGTTCGACGGCCTGGAAGGGGGTCTCTTGCGACGGGCGTCCGAGGATCTCCGCGCGTAGCTCGCCGAGAAGCTCGTCGTCGCCGAGGACTGCCGCCTCTTTCGACGGGAAGTAGTTGAAGAACGTCCTCGGCGAGACGTCCGCCGCCTCGGCGATGTCCTCGACCGTCACGTGCGCGTAGCCTCGTGAGGCGACGAGGTCGAGGGCTGCGCAGCGCAGCGCCTGGCGCGTGGCGAGCTTCTTGCGATCTCGCCTAGTGGTGTCGTGCTGGGTCGCGTCCTGCCCGCTCGTCGTCGGCGCGGCAGCGTCGCTCGGGAGATGCTCGCTCAGGCCGGTCATGTTGCAGCCACTATAACGTTGCAGTCAGCGCAGCGGCGGACGGCCCAGCTCGCGAGAGCGCAACCCGGTGCGCACCCGGGTGCGGTGTGTCAGGCGGCGGTGTGTCAGGCGGCGGTGTGTCAGGCGGCGGTGTGTCAGGCGGGGCGGGCGCTAGCGGCGGGCCGCCGCACCTCGTCGGCTGCGAGGAGGCGACGGAGAGTCTGGATCGCAGTGGCCTCGATCTGGCAGACGCGTGAGTTGCTCACCCCGAGCATCACGCCGATCTGCTCCTGGGTGAGCCCTCCGAGGAAGTGCAACGTGACGACTGTGCGCTGGCGCTCGGGCAGCTTGGTCACCGCGCGCCTGACCTCTTCGAACTGCTCGCTGCGCAGCACGAACGGCTCGGGCTCGGCGTCGCGGTCGGAGACGATGAGGTCGATGAGGCGCATCTCCTCGCCCGCTGCGGCGTTCCCCACGCTGTGCTGGAGGTGGAGGAGCTGCGAGGACTGCACGGCCGTGAGGACGTCCTCGCCGATCGCGCCGTCGGTGCCCATCTCGGACAGGACCTCGCTCGTCTCCGGGGTGCGCCCGAGCTCGCTCGACAGCGCGTCGACGGTCGCCCGGTAGGTGATGACCCGGCGGCGCACCGTGCGGGGGAGCCAGTCCAGACGGCGAAGCTCGTCGAAGATCGCGCCGCGGACCCTTTTCGTCGCGTAGCTGGGGAACCGGTTCGCAGGGGAGTCGCTCGCCCAGCGGTCGATCGCCTCGACGAGGCCGAGGAGCCCGAAGCTGCGCAGGTCGTCGATCTCCCAGTAGCTGCGGACGTTCGCCGGCAGGCGGGAGACGACAAGCTTGACCAGGGGCTCGTAGGCGAGGATCAGGTCGTTGCGTGCGACGCGGTCCCGCCCGGCCCAATAGCGCTCCCACAGGGCGTCGGTGTCGTCAGGTTCCGGCAGTTGATGGTTGGCACGCGCGAGCCGCGGAAGGCACCGGGTCTCGCTGAGGCTCGGCAAGGCTGTCATCGCGTTGCTCCTTGGCCAAACGGGAAAGGTCCTGTCTGCCAGCTCGTCCAAGCACGCAACGTGGTGGCTCCGTCACGGTACACGCAAGCTCGTGTGCCGGCAAGGGGAAATAGGCCGGGATCGTTCAGGCGAAGCCCGACCCGTGGGGACGGGGGAGCGGGGACGTCTTTGCACGGTGTCGATCTGCACTTTGTCGAGCGGTGCTGCGCCATCCAACCGGGCTCTCCTCCGAGGCCCCCACGGGCCTTTCCGACACTGTCGGCATGAGCGCACTTTCGCTTGAGAGATTTCGTCCACTTGCTCGCGGCCATTGCCGCAACGGAGGCAGGGCCGCCCCGCGGCCCGTGCTCCGGAGCCGCTCGGGCGCCGGGGAGTGCCGGCGCATGTCCCGGGCGCCTAAAGGTGACGCACCCCGCGATCGTTGGTAACGGCGAGATGACTGCCGCCTACCTTCCGACGGCGGAGGACGTCACCGCCGCCGGGCGTCTCGCGGACGTCTTCGCCGCGGTCGAGCTGCTCGGCAAGGAGCTGCCTCTCGACCGTCGCGACAGGGCGCTGTCCGACCGGCTGCGCATCGTCTACCTGGTCGCGAGGGCGGGACTCGGCGACGGCGAGCGTCTCCTGCTCACCCAGGCGCGCCAGCTGGCAGCGCTCGGAGCAGACGTGACCGTTCTGTCCCGGGGTCATCCAGACGACGCGGACCTCGACCACCGGGAGCGCCGGGTGGGCACGAGGGCGCGGATGCGACGCGTCCCTTACGGTGAGGCGATCACCGACGCGGTGCCACCGTGCGACCTCGTCGTCGCGGGGTGCTGGGAGTTCGTGCTGCCGGCGCGCATGCTGGGCCTCGCTCCCGTCGTGCTGTTCGAGCGGGGCGCGCTGCACGTGCTCGGCGACGTGCCCGAGCACATCCGGGACGTCGTAGCCGCGTCGCTGCGCGCCGCCGTCGCGAGGTACGCGCTCGGCTCCCGGGCCTGCGCGTCTCTCGAGCAGAGCTATGGCGTCGCTGCTCGCGAGGCACCTGCTGCCGTCGACCTCGCGGTGTTCAACCCCGGTCCGCGGCGAGCGACGCCCGGCCGGCGCCCGCGCGGCGTCGTCGTCGTCGGCAGCGACGGGGTCGAGGCCGACCGGCTCGGCGACGCTCGGCGCGTCGTCGCAGCGCTCGAGGAGAGCCACCCCGGCCTCGGCGCTCTCTGGGTGAGCCCGCAACGAGACCCTGCGCAGCCGTTCGGAGAGGTCCTCGCGGCTCCGACGGAGGCCGAGCGTGCACGCGGCTACCGCTCCGCCCGGGTCTACGTCTCGACGGCAGAGCACGAGGTGCTCGCGATGACGCCGCTCGAGATGATGGCGTCGGGCACTCCCGTCGTCGCGACCGCACACCCGGGCATCCTCGCCTACGCGACGCACGAGACGAACGCTCTCCTCGCCCCGGTCGGCGACGTCGACGGCCTCGTCGCCGCCGCCCGACGGGTGCTCGACGACGACGAGCTCGCCGCCCGGCTCGCGCTCGCCGGCCGCAGGACGGCCGTGGAGCACTCGTGGGGTGCCGTCGCTCCGCAGCTGCTCTCGAGCTACGCCGAGGTCGTCCGCGCGTCGCCGCTCGCGACCCCGCTCGCGGGATTCGAGGTCGCGCTCGGTGGTGCGCGCTTCGCCCGTGCCGGCGACGCGGCGCTCCTTCGCGCGCGCCTCGGATCGTGCACGACCCGAGAGGTTGCCCTGCCGGTGTCCCAGCCCGCTCTCGGAGGCTGGCGCGTCGTGCGCTGGCGCGTCGTCGCCCGTCGCGACGAGGGAGAGGTAGGCACGACACGGGTCTACCTGCCGGTCCGTAGCGAGCACCCGCTCGACGACTCGCCTGCCCAGGCGTGCCTCGACCTGCTGCGGTCGGGCGAGCCCACCAAGGCTCTGGCCGGCCTCGTGGAGCGCTGCGAGCGCGCGGGGCGGGCCGCCCAGGCGGTGCTCGGACGCTGGGTCGTGCTCGCGATGCTCGCGGCCGGCCGGGCCGGCGACGCGCTCGACCTGGCGCGAGCGTTCGCGAAGGACTTCCCGACCCAGCCCGACTACGTCCTTCTCGTCGTCGTCGCCGCTCGCGCGGCACGCCGTCCCGTCGACGTGTCGGGCCCCCTCGAGACGATCGCGCTGCTCGGCACGGGCGCCCGCTTCGACGAGTGGTTCGACGACCCCTACGCGCTGCTCGGCACCTATCTCGGCTTCGGGGGCCCGACGGGCGAGGACGACGTGGCGAGCGGCACCTGGGCGCTCTGCCCGTAGCGTGCGTGCGGCTCGCCCGCCTTGAGGGTGACCCCGAGCTCGCCGGCGAGGTGCTCGAGGAGCTTCGGCCACTTGGCTGCCATGTACTGCTCGTAGCGGGCACGGTCCGCGTCGAGCTCGGACGCGCACTCGAGGTAGGTGTGGTCGATCGAGCTCTTGCCCGAGCTGTAGTGGACGTGCTCGAGGACGACCTCGGGAAGGAAGAGCGAGCGGCCGAGCCCCTCGCCGAGCGCGCGGAGGAACAGCTCGCTGCCGTGGTGCGCGAGGACCGGCGGCACCACGAAGCCGAGGCTCGCGACGATGTCGCTCGTGAGCACCGCCGCGCTCGGGAGCACGGGCGCGGTCGCGAGGTCGTCGCCGTAGGCGACACCGGTCCCCATCTCACTAAGGGCGGTGCACAGCAGCTGGTCCCAGCCGGGAGTGCGCGGGCGGTGGTCGTCGCCCATCGTGCCGATGAAGCGGTAGCGGTCCGCGTGCCCGACCGCGAGCTCGTTCAGCCACGCGACGAAGCTCTGGCGTGCCCCGACGGTCACCATCGCGACGCGGTGCGCGTTGTAGTGGTAGAGCTGTGGGTCGTCGTCGTCGAGGGCGACCACGAGGTCCGCGTCGCCGCTCGTGGTCGTCCGCCACGCCTCGACGAGCTTGTCGAGGTTCGCCGGCCGGCCCCGGCTCGGCACGATCATCAAAAGTGAGGGCACGCGACGTCCTTTCCCGTGGACTCGTACGGCCATCTTGGGGACGCCGTCCTGGTGTCCCTGTGGTCTCGGATTGTCTGGCTCTTCGTATGTCGGGCTCTGCACTGGTAACGGCTCGCCGGGGCCCGCGTTGGAGGCCCCGTCCCCGACAGCTGGTCCCCGGCGCCACGTCCTGACATCTCGGCCCCGGCGTCTCGGCTCGAGTGCCGGGCCGCCGGGGCCGAGCGCCCGACGACGCCGCGACTGCGGCGCAGGCCGGCCGCTCAGCTCGTCGCAGGCCCCGCTGCGCGCCAGACGCGCACCACGACCGGCTCGCCGCGCCAGTCGAGCAGCACCTCGTGCTCGAGCGTCGCCGCGAAGCGCCACTCGCCGGCCTCGTCGCCGACGGTCGGCACCGACAGGCTCGTCGGCGCCGGGAGGATGCTCTTGATGTTGCCGCCGACGACGTTGACGAGCTCGCCGACCGCGTCGTGGACGTCGGAGACCTCGAGGGCGTCGCTCGAGAGCGAGAACATCGCCGCGGCGATGCGGCGTGCCGCGGCGAGCGAGCACGACAGCTCGACGCTGCCCGACCAGCTGCCGCCGATGTCGATACGGCCGCGCACCTCCTCGGTCGCAGGCAGCGTCGAGCCGGGGAGGAGGACCGCGTCGTCGGGGAGGAAGGCATCCCAGAAGCTCTGGGCGATCTCGGCGATGGTCTCCGCGGTCAGGAAGTCGTCGAGCGCGCCTGCAGGTAGTCCTGCGCACGTGAGGCCGACCCCGGTCGATCGAGCGTCGTTCATGGCAGGTACTCGCCTCCTTGGTGGTCGGACGCCGGGGTGGCCTCGGGGGCGAGACCGAGCAGGGAGAGCTTCTCGAGGACCGCGTCGGCGGAGAACGGCTTGATCAGGTACTCGTTCGCGCCCGCCAGCAGCGCGCGGACCATGTTCTCGTGCTCGCTCTCGGTCGTGACCATCATGATGGCCATGTGGCGCCACTCCTTGTGGCGACGCATCTCGGTGACGAGCTCGAGACCGTCCATGACAGGCATGTGCCAGTCGACGAGCGCGACGTCGGGCAGGGGCCCGGCTACGACCGCGTCGATCGCCGCCCTCCCGTCGGCAGCCTCGGCGACGTCGATGCCGAGTCGCCCGAGGATCTGGCGCAGCAGCGATCGCATCGCCCGCGAGTCGTCCACGACGAGCGCGTGCATCACGCTCCCTCCTTCCGGTAGATGGTGGTGCCGCCAGCCGGCATCGAGTGGAACCCCTCGACGAGCCCGCGCGGGCTCTCCGCGGTTCCGAGCAGCAGGTAGCCACTCGGCCGGAGGTGCGCCTTGGCCTCCTCGAGAACCTTGGCCTTCGTCGCGACGTCGAAGTAGATGAGGACGTTCCGGAGCAGGATGATGTCGTAGTCCTGCATCGGGGGCCAGGGCTTGGCGAGGTTGAACAGCTCGAAGCGGACCTTCGAGCGCAGCGCGTCCGCGATGACGTAGTGACCGCCTTCGTGGCGGAAGTAGCGCACGAGATGGGAGGCAGGCAGGCCCCTGTTGATCTCGAGAGCCGTGAAATGGCCCGAGCGGGCCTTGTCGACGACGGTGGTCGACAGGTCAGTCCCGTGCAGGTCGAGCTTCCAGGACGCGACCTCGGAGAACTCGGCGTCGAGGATCATCGCCACGCTGTAGAGCTCCTGGCCGGTCGAGCACGCTGCGCTCCAGATCGACAGCTTCCGCCGTACGACGTTCGCGGCGATGACCTCCGGCAGGACGATCTTGCGCAGTGCCTCGAAGGGGGCAGCGTCGCGGAACCACGACGTCTCGTTGGTCGTCATGGCGTCGACGACGGCTACCTCGACGTCTCTGTCCCCGCGCCGAATCGCGCGGACCAGCTCGCCGATGGAGCCGACCCCGGCGCGCTGCACGACGGGCAGCAGCCTCGTCTCGACGAGGTAGTGCTTCTCCTCGGAGAGGACGATCGCCGACCTGTCGAGCAGGAACTGCTGGAGGAAGTGGAAGTCCTCCGTGGTGGCGGTCGTCACGCGTGGGCCTCCGTGAGCGGGCGTGCGAGCGAGCGGGCGATCGCAGGTGCTATGTCGTCGAGACCGAGCACCTGGTGCGCGAGCCCGGCGCGGGCGACTGCACCCGGCATGCCCCACACCACCGACGTCGCCTCGTCCTGCGCGTAGACGGCTCCACCGGACGCCTGCACGCTCCGGCACCCCTCGAGACCGTCCTGCCCCATCCCGGTGAGGACGACAGCGAGCACGCGGGGTCCGTAGATCGCGGCCGCACTGCGGAAGAGCACGTCGACAGAGGGCTTGCAGGAGTTCTCCGGCGGTCCGTCGTCCACGGCGGTGACGACTGTCGCACCTCGACGGCGGACGACGAGGTGGGTCCCGCCCGCCGCGACGTAGACGTTGCCGGCGACGACCTCTGTTCCCGCGACCGCCTCGACGACGTGGAGCGCGCTCCGGGCGTCGAGCCGCTCGGCGAGGAGCCTCGTGAACAGCGGGGGCATGTGCTGCACGACGAGGACCGGGACGCCGAGGGAACCAGGCAGGTTTGGCACGAGCTCGGTGAGGGCCTGTGGTCCACCGGTCGAGGAGCCGATCACGACGGCGTCCGGCCGAGCGGAGCGTCCCGAGCGCGTCGCTGCGAGCACGGGCACGTGGGCGCCGGGCACGGACGGGCCCGGCCGGGGAAGTTCCGGCGATGCGGCAGGCGCTCGGAAAGGCACGTGCGCAGCAGGCGCCGCGTCGTCGGCGCCCGGCGCCGAGGCAGGCCGCGGGCGACCGGCGTCCCGGCGCGCGCGCTGGAAGGTCCCCCAGGAGCGAAGGACCGGTGCGAGCTCGTCGCGCACCGCCCGGCTCGCGGCCTCCGGGTCGCCGAGGTGCGAGGGCTTGAGCACGTAGTCCGTCGCTCCCGCGGAGAGCGCGTCGAGGGTCGCGGTGGCGCCGCGCGCGGTGAGCGTCGAGTACATGACGACCGGCAGGTCGGGCCAGCGCGGGCGCAGCGCGCGCAGGGTCGCGAGCCCGTCCAGCTCGGGCATCTCGATGTCGAGCACGACGACGTCGGGGAGCTCCGCGGCGAGCTTGTCGAGCGCGATGCGCCCGTTCGGGGCGGTCGCAGCGACGACGATGTCCGGCTCCTGCTCGAGCGCCCCGGTGACGAAGTGCCGGATGACAGCGGAGTCGTCGACGAGCAGGACCCGCACGGCGGGCCCGGCCGGGCTCACGAGGCACGCCGCGTGCCGGCGAGCTGCGGCGCGACCGCGTGGTCGAGTGTGATGCGGCTGACGGACTCGGTGTCGAGCACGAGCAGGAGTGACCCCTCGAGCTTGTAGGTGCCGCTGCACAGGCTCCGGATCTGGCGGGGCGTCGTCGAGGGGACCGGCTCGTAGGTCTCGAGGGCCGGCTCCACCACCTCGCCGGCTTCGTCGACGAGAAGGCTGACCACCTCGTCGGCGAGCCGGATGACTGCGTTCATCGACGGCGTCTCGGCCGGCAGGCGGTCGAGGCCGAGCCAGAGCCGGACGTCGATCGCGGTGACGATCTGGCCGCGCAGGTTGATGAGCCCCCGGACCTCGCGGGGTGCGAGCGGGACCGAGGTCATCGGCTGGTGACGGATGACCTCCTGGACGCGCCAGACCTCGATCCCTATGAGCAGGTGGTCGACCTTGAACGTGCAGTACTGGACCGCGCCGTCGCTCGCCTGGCGCTGCGGGCTCTCATGCGACACGGCCGGTCTCCTTGGTCGAGAGCTCGTAGGCGGCATGGACGTCGAGGACGTCGGTGACGTGACCGTGGACGACGGTCGAGCCGAGGATGCCGGGCGACGCGCCGACGGCCCGCACCTCGAAGACCCCTTCGACGATGTCGAGGATCTCCGTCGCGACGAGCCCGAGCTGACGCTCGCCGTCGGAGTAGACGACGACCGGCACGCTCGTCGGGGGGTCGCCGAGAGCCTCCGGCTCGGGCTCCTCGCCGGCGATGCCTGGCAGGATCGACGCGAGGGCGACGAGAGGGAGCAGGTCGCCTCGGTACTGCATCACCCTGCCCCGGCCGGCCTGCTCGACGGCGTCGACAGGTGCCTCCTCGAGGCGCGAGACCGCCTTCAGCGGGACCGCGACGCGGCGCTCGCGTCCGACGCGCAGCAGCACGAAGGTGCTCCGCTCCCCGGCACGCCCCGCCTCGTCCGCGTCCGCTCCGGTGGAGCCGAGACCCGCGGCCACCTCCTCGACCTTCGCAGTCGACGCGAGGCCGATGACGTCGAGGATGAGCGCGACGCTGCCGTCGCCGAGGATCGTCGCGCCAGCGAACAGCGGCACCTGCTTCACGTGCTGGCCGAGCGGCTTGACGACGATCTCCTCGGTCCCGAAGACGTCGTCGACCACGACGCCGAGCAGGAGCCCGTCCGCCTGGAGCACGACGATGCTCACCGCGTCGGTCCCGTCGTCGGTCGCGAGCGGCGCGTAGCCGAGGGTCTCGTCGAGCCGGACGAGCGGGAGGAGCTTGCCGCGCAGGCGGTAGACGAGAGCGCCGCCGATCCGCTCGATGTCGTTGTGCGTACCACCGGTGCGCAGCTGGACCATCTCGAGCAGGTTCGCCTGGGGGATCGCGTAGCGCTGCTCCCGGCAGCCGACGAGGAGCGCCGGGATGATCGCGAGCGTGAGGGGGATCTTGATGCGGAAGGTCGTGCCGATCCCGGGCGTGCTCGTGAGATCGACGGTCCCGCCGATCCTCTCGACGTTGGTGCGTACCACGTCCATTCCGACGCCTCGGCCGGAGACGTTGGTCACGACGCTCGCCGTCGAGAAGCCCGGACGGAAGATGAGGTCGACGATCTCCCGCTCGCTCATCGAGTCGAGCTGACCCTGGTTCACGAGGTCCCGCTCGAGCGCCTTCGCGCCGATCCTCCCGGGATCGATGCCGGCGCCGTCGTCTGTGACCTCGAGGACCACCTGGCCGCCTTCGTGGTAGGCGCGCAGCGCGAGCGTGCCGGTCTCGGGCTTGCCTGCCGCGACCCTCTCGGCCGGCAGCTCGATCGCGTGGTCGATCGCATTGCGGACGAGGTGGGTGAGCGGGTCCTTCACGGCTTCGAGGAGTGACCGGTCCAGCTCGGTCTCGCCACCCTCCATCTCGAGCGAGACACTCTTCGCGAACAGCGCCGCGAGGTCGCGGACGACCCGAGGCAGCTTCGACCAGAGCTGCTCGACCGGCTGCATCCGGGTCTTCATGACACCTTCCTGGAGCTCGCTGACGATCATCGACAGCCGTTGGACGGTCTGGTGGAGCGCCTGGTTGTCGAGTGCGTCGACGTGCGCGCTGACCTGGTTGCGAGCGAGCACGAGCTCGCCCACCTGGGCCATCATCGAGTCGAGCAGGTCGACGTCGACTCGCACGCTGCGCTCGCTTGCAAAGCGGTGCCCGTCCGCGGGTGCGGGCTCGGGTGCGTCGGGTGGAAGCGCAGCCGGCACAGGGGAAGCCGGCACAGGGGAAGCCGGCACAGGGGAAGCCGGCACAGGGGAAGCCGGCACAGGGGAAGCCGGCACAGAGGAAGCCGGCACAGGGGCACCCGGCGCCTCGGACGCCGCGACCCGGGGCGCCGCGACCCGGGGCGCCGCGGGGACGGCGGGGGCCGTGACGGCCGCAGGAGCCGGCGCCTCGGCTCGCGACGCGGGCCCGACCCCTGCAGGAGCCTCCCTCGCGACCTGCTCGACGGCGCCGGGCACCTGCGCGTCGGGCTCCGCCTCCGCCTCCGCGTCCTCGTCCGGCTGCTGGAGTCGCTCGAGCGTCGCGACGAGGCCCGCGAGGTCCCGGTCGCCCTCCGCACCGGTGTGCTCGATCGCGGTGAGCAAGGCGCGGATCTCGTCGACGACTTCGAGGAGCGCGTCGGTGCGCGCGCTCGTCAGCTCGAGCCGACCGTCGCGCAGCTCGCTCAGGAGGCTCTCGGCGGCGTGGGACAGGCTCTCGAGGCGGGTGAAGCCGAGGAAGCCCGTGGTGCCCTTCACGGTGTGGATCGTGCGGAACACGCTGCCGAGCAGCTCGCGCGAGTGGGGGTCGCTCTCGAGCGCCACGAGATCCTGGTCGAGCTGGTCGAGGTTCTCGCTCGTCTCGACGAGGAACTCCTGGACGATCTCGTTCATCGCGTCGTCGTTCATCGGTGGCCTCTCTGGACGGGTTCGACAGTGCCGGGCTTGGGGGCGGTCACGTGCGCGCGAGACCCTGGGATCGTGCATAGGCGCGCAGCTGCTTGATCGCCCCGGTGCGGATCTGGGAGACCCTGCTCTCGGTCACGCCGAGACGGGCGCCGATCTCCGCGAGCGTGAGGCCCTCGCCGAAGCTGAGCGCCGTCACCGTGCGCTCGCGCTCGTCGAGGGTGCCGATCCAGCTGCGCAGCGCCTCGCTCGTCTCGTTCGCGACGCAGACTGCGAGCGGCTCGTCGTCGGGGTCGGGCGGCTCGGGAGGTGCCGTCGTCGTCCCCGGCCGGACCGCTTCGAGCGAGCCCACGTAGGCCCCGCTGATCTGGCCCTTCGAGCTCCGGAGGATGCCGACGGCGACGCCGAGGGCACCTGCCTCCTCGGCCTCGGTGGGCTCGCGACCGTGCTCGGTGCACAAGTCGGCGAAGTTCGCGTGGATCTCGCGCTCCCGGCGCCGGAGGCTGCGCGGCGCCCAGTCGGTACGGCGGACCCCGTCGTAGATCGCACCGCGGATCCGGTGAGCGGCGAAGGTCGAGAACTGCGCACCGCGTGACGCGTCGAAGCGGTCGACCGCGTCGAGCAGTCCCTCGGCGCCGTAGCCCTCGAGGTCGTCGAGCTCCACCTTGTGAGAGAGCGAAGCTGCGACTCTCCGTGCGACGTGGCGCACGAGCGGGTAGTAGGCGGTGACGAGCGACTTGCGGGCGCCGGGGTCCCCGCTCGAGCCGAAGGCCTCCCAGAGGCGCGCGAGCTCCGCCGAGCGCCCGTTCTCTGCCACGCGCCCCTCGCCGGCGGGAGACGGGCTCTCGCGCTCGTTCGCTCGAGCGCCCGCGGTCGTACGTAGATGCGTCATCGACACAGAGCTGATGACGGCTTCGTCGCGGTCGTTGTTGATAGCCGACTTCGTGGCACGGCGAAGCCCCTTCGAGGCGGGGCGCAGTCCGCGCGCTCCGATCGGCGGGTCGTCCGACGCCATCCGCTCAACTGCAGTCGGCACGGGGCCGATAGAGCTACGGGCACGTCGCTTCGCGTGGTCGCCGGCGGAGAGGGACCGCCGGTGCTCGCCACCTCGGGCGCGCAGTCCGACAGAGCGACGCGAGCGGCCGGCGACCGGTGGGACGTGACCGGGCCATGGCACGGCTCGACATCGAGAGAGGGAGAACGACGTGCGGGTCCTCGTAGTGGACGACAGCCGGGCGATGCGGATGATCGTGTCCCGCGAGCTGCGCAGCATCGACGCGGTGAGTGGCGTCGTAGAGGCTGACAGCGCCGAGGCGGCGATCGAGCTCCTGCCGGTGGAGCCGGTCGACCTGATCCTCTGCGACTGGAACATGGGCGGGATGTCCGGCCTCGAGCTGCTCGAGGCGCTGCGCGCGGCGGAGTGGACCGTGCCGTTCGGCTTCGTCACCTCCGAGTCGAGCGAGGCGATGCAGCGGAGCGCCTTCGCGGCGGGAGCGGCGTTCCTCGTCGCGAAGCCCTTCACGGGCGCGGATCTTGCGGCGAAGATCGAAGGGTTCCTCGCGGGCCAGAGCGGCGCGACGACCGCGACCTCCGGCGGTCCGACGGACCGGGCCGCAATGGTCGCGAGCCTGCTCGCCAGCCTCGTGCGGATGCCCGTCGCCGTCGTGCACGCGGCCGAGGGGCCGGCCCGTCAGGTGGCGCGCTGGACGGCGGACTACGCAGACGCGAGCGGCGACGACGCCGCGATCTGCGTGGTCGAGACGCCTATCGCATCGGCGCTGTCCGCGGCGCTCACGCTCATGTCCCCCGCAGTCGCCGCGGAGTGGGCCGAGTCCGGGACGCTGCCCGACATCTTGTCGGAGAGCTTCCACGAGGTGACCAACGTGCTCGCGAAGGTCGTCCGGACCGACGGCGAGCGCTGTATCCTGCGCTCGGTGGCGGGATTCGCTGCGGGCGAGAAGCTCCCCGAGGCGGACCGGATCGCGGCCGCGCCATCGAGCGAGCACTTCCAGGTCTCGCTCGCGGGCTACGGCGCGGGGCTCATGTCCCTCGTCACGCTGTGAAGGGGGCGCGTGGGGTGACGACTCGTGACGACCAGACGGGCCTTATGAACCTGGGCGCCTTCACCTTCGTCGTCGACCACGTCGTCCGCCGCGCGAGCCGCGCGGGGGAGTGCGCGACGATCCTCTCGATAGGCATCGGGACGAGCACCGGCGCGGGGCGCCCCGGCCGTCCAGTCCCGCCTCCGAGCTCGTCCACGGTGTACCGGGTCGCGCGGATGCTACGGACCGAGCTCCGCGGCGAGGACGTCATCGCGAGGCTCGGGACGCGCGAGTTCGGCGTCGCGCTGCCGGACACCGACGCAGGACAGGGAGAGATCGTCGTCGGCTGGATCCAGTCTCTGCTGGCCGGCGAGGACGGCTCCGACCCTCTCGGCGAGGTGGTGTCGGTCGGCCGTGTGACCTTCGAGCCGACACGAGGTCCAGTGTCCGCGGAGGCGCTCCTCGACGCGGCACGAGGGTCACGGGGCGGGCCGTCGAGCCTGTCCGGCGACGACGTGCCGGCAGAGCGCGCGAGCGACGCGACCCCGTCGCGCGGCGGTGGGCGCCGGCACCTTCGCCCCCTGCGCTCGCCGGAGAGCTGAGCCGCGGAGCAGGGCCGCACGGCTCGTTCCCGGCAGCTCGTCCAGGGCAGCTCTCGTGGGGACGGCACGCGGTGCGCACGCTCAAGATCGGCGTCGCTCCGGCCGATAGCTCATCTGGCGATGCGCGCTCGGCTCGCCTGAACGGTCAGGAAGACGAGATGATCACGTTGCACAATGTCCAGGGTCATCCGGTCGCGATCAACGGCTCGCTCATCGAGCGGGTCGACGGCGGCCCGGAGACCCACGTGCTCCTCGTGAGCGGGACGAGCTACATCGTGACCGAGTCCATAGAGGACGTCGTCCGGCTGCATCGCGAGGACCGTGCTGCGGTGCAGGCGCTCGCCGACTCGATGCCGCGCGAGCTGGTGTCGGCCGGGCCGGCCTCCTCCCTGGCGTCCACGGCGCCGCGGGACGGCGCGCTCCGGCTGCTCACGAGCTCGAGCGCCTCCGGGGTGCCGGGCCCCGACGGCGACGGTGCCGGGAAGGGGACGGCGCGGTGAAGGACAACTGGACGTCGATGGCGATCGGGGGCGCGCTCGCGTGCGTGCTCGTCGCGATGGTGCTCGACGGCAGCAGCCCGGCGGTGCTCATCAAGCCGGCACCGCTGCTCCTCGTGTTCGGCGGGACGTACTTCGCTGCGACCGCGGGATACATGAAGTCCGACCTGAAGGGCGTAAAGCCGATCCTCAAGCGGGCCACGGGCGGCGACGCGTACGACATGGAGGTCGCGATCCAGGAGATGGCCCGGCTCGCCGGGATCGCGAAGAACTCCGGCATCATCGCGCTCGACAAGGAGACCCACAGCATCGAGGACCCCTTCCTCCGCCGTGGCATCGAGCTCGCGGTCGACGGCACGAACTCCGAGGAGATCCTCGACGTGCTCGAGAACGACATCGCGTCGACCGAGGCGCGTCACCGCATGGGTGCGAAGCTCTTCGCGGACATGGGCGGGTTCGCTCCGACCCTCGGCATCATCGGCACGGTCATGGGGCTCGTCCACGTCCTCGGCAACCTCTCAGACCCGCAGTCGCTCGGCCCGGCCATCGGCTCCGCGTTCACGGCGACCCTTTGGGGCGTGCTCAGCGCGAACCTCATCTGGCTCCCCATCTCGAACAAGTTGAAGCGGGCGAGCGACATCGAGGTCCAGATCAAGCACATGGAGATCGAAGGGCTGCTCGCGATCCAGAACGGCGCGAGCTCGCGGTTCGTGCGGACCCGCATGGAGTCGTTCCTCGCGCCGCAGTCGCGGGCCGGTGCCGCCGAGAAGGGCGCTGCGGCATGAGCACGACGGCCCGCCGCCGTCGCGGCGGGCACGAGCCGGAGCACGAGAACAACGAGCGGTGGCTGCTCACCTACGCCGACATGATCACGCTTCTGCTCGCACTGTTCGTCGTCCTGTTCGCGATGAGCTCGATCAGCGTGAAGAAGTTCCTCGAGTTCAAGCTCGGCCTCACCCAGTCGTTCAACCCCTCCGCCGTCGTCCTGCCGGGC
>JAJZCK010000166.1 GCA_021846125.1 Actinomycetes bacterium
CGATGATCCGGTTGTTCCCCTCGTCGGCGATGAGGACGTCGCCGGGCAGGACGGACGGGTTCGATCCCGGGGCGAGGTTGGGTCCCGGGCGCATCCCGCGGCCCGGGGGCGACGGGAAGGGGAGCGAGCCGCCTCGGTGCCTGCCGCCGGCAGGCGCTCGTGAGCTGGCGCCCACCCCGCGTCCGCTGCTCGTCGCCCGCGACCGCGGCGCCGGCGGTCCCGCGGCGCCGGACGAGCCGACGAGCAGCGGGACGAGGACGGCGGCGAGCAACGTGGCGACGAGCACCGCCAGCCGGGCGCGCCCCTTGCGCCGGGCGATCCGCCGCCGTTGGAGCAGGGCGTCCCGGTTTCCGCCCCGGTCCGTCTGTGCAGGAGGTGACATCGGCGCGATCCCGTCTCGTGTGTAGCGAGCTCTCCACCCTCGAGTAGGCAGATGCCTAACATCACGGATCTCTGGCTGTAAAGTCAACCTACTGGCTACAGTTGGCGCGTGAACCTCACCTTGTCCAAGCGCGGCGACTACGTCGTGCGCTCGGCGATCTGCCTCGCCCGCGCATACGAGTCGGGAGCGACGAAGAAGCTGCGGGAGGTCTCCGCCGAGATGGGCGTGCCACGCACCTTCGTCTCCCAGATCCTCGGCGACCTCGTGCGGGCAGGGCTCGCGACGTCGTCGTTCGGCAAGGACGGCGGCTATCGGCTCGCCCGTGAGCCCGGTCAGACGAGCCTGCTCGACGTCGTCGAGGCGGCGGAGGGCCCCCTCGCGCCCGAGCGCTGCGCTCTCGGGGACGGTCCGTGCCGGTGGGAGGCGGTCTGCCCGCTCCACGAGACCTGGGGCGCGGCGACGGTGACGCTCCGGGGGGTGCTCGCGTCGACGAGCCTCGCGATCGTCGCGGAGCGCGACCTCGCGATCGAAGCCGGCACGTACCCGGTTCCTCCAGACGCGCACCGGCTCGCGGCGGCGGTCGCGGTGGAGGACTCCGTCCAGGTCGAGCTCGCCGCTTCGTCGGTCGCCGCGCGGCTCCGCTCGGAGGGGTCGTGGCTCGCTCCCTTTGCCGTGGAGGCCGACGGGGAGATCCAGCCCGCGGGCCCGGGCCCGGTGGGAGCCGGACCGGCGGGCGACGGACGGGCGCGCGTCCGTGTCGGACCTGGAGGACCCGCCTGGCTGGGCAAGACGGTGGCGGTGCGCCTCGGCGAGCCGACCGGGAGCGACGACGCTCTCGTCGTGCCGATCCTGTGGGAGGCGACAGGCCCGTCCGGGCTGTTCCCGCGCCTCGACGGCGAGCTCCGCCTGCGGGCGGTCGATCCGGACAGGTCGGAGCTGATGCTCGCGGGCCACTACCGCCCGCCTCTCGGGCGTGCGGGCCAGGCGATCGACGAGGCCTTGCTCGCGCGCGTCGCCCGCGCGACCGTGCGGGCCTTCCTGCGGAGGGTCGCGCACGCGCTCGAGCAGGCGCCTGCGGTGCACGCCGATCGGCTCGCGGTGCCGCGTAGCGCCTCCGCCCCCCCTGCAGCGGTGTGACGGCGCGCGTCGGGCACGCGCCTCGGCTCAAAGGCTCCGTGCCGGCTCGACGTGCTCAAGCACGCGTGCGCGCGTGCCGTTCGTGAGGCGATGCACCCTATCGACGTCGCCGAGCAGCTCTCACGGCTCCCCGCACAGCCGATGGCCGCACTGCTCGTGCTGCGCGTCGCCGAGGACCCCGACGCGTCCCCGGCCGAGCTCGGGCGGATCGTCGCGATGGACCCTGCGCTGTCGGTCCGGGTGATGCGGCTCGCGAACTCCCCGCACAACGGCTCGGCGTCGGTCGTGCACTCGGCCGCGCGAGCGGTCTTCCAGCTCGGCTTCACCACGGTGAAGGCGATCGCCGCAGCGGCTGCGAGCACGTTGCTCGCCGACGAGGTCAGCCTCGGACCGCGCCACTACTGGGCCCACTCGATCGCGGTCGCGAGCGGGGCGTCCGTCGCCTCGGGGGTGCTCGGCATCGCGGAGAACGAGGCCTTCAGCGCAGGCCTGCTCCACGACATCGGCGCGGCCGTGCTGCACCGCTTCGCGCCCGAGCGCTACGACGCCTTGGTCGCCGGCGTCGTTCCCGGCCAGCTCGGACGGATGGAGCGCGAGAGCTTCGGCATGACCCACGCCGAAGCGGGAGCGCAGGCACTCGCGCTCTGGCACTTTCCCGACCAGCTCGTCGAAGCGATCCGCTCCCACCACGACGCCGTGTCGTCGGCAAGCTCGCTCACCCAGGCGGTGATCCTCGGCGAGGCGCTCGCGGAGCGAGCGGAGCCGTTGCACCTCGGCGAGGGAAGTCCCCGCCTCGGCGAGACGCTCGAGGCGCTCGGGCTCGCGTCGTCGCTCGAGCGGACGCTCGTCGAGCGGACCCGTGCCGAGCTCGCGAAGATCGAGGCGTTCCTGGAGGCCGTCGGATGAGTGCCCTGCGCGATCTCGGCCAGCGCCAGCACGAGGCGCTCGGCGTCTTCCGCTCCTCGGAGGAGGCGCGCCTCCTGACGCGGCTGGCGCAGACCGAGTGCCTGCTCGAGCTCGCGAAGCTCCCTTCGATGCGCGTCGACCTCGCGTCCTACGCGGGCATGGTGGTCGGCGTCGTCACCCAGTTCGTACCGAGCAGGTCGTGCCTCGTCGCGCTCGACGTGCGCGACATCCCGCCGATCGAGACCCGCTACGGCTCGGCCGACGACGAGGTCGCGCACGCCGCGCGCCACGCGCTCGTCGTCGACGGCGAGCTCGCCGGCGAGCTCGCCGTGGTGCCCGAGGCCGCAGAGCTCGCGACCGCCGAGTTCCTTCGAGCGGTCGCCGAGCAGGTCTCGAGCGGGCTCGGGATCCTCGTCGAGTCCGAGCGGCTCAGGCGGCGCGCCGCCCGTGACCAGACGATACGGCTCGTGGAGGTGCTCGCGGACGTGCCGAGGGTCGAAGACCTCCGTACGCTCGTGGAGGCTCTCGCGCTCCTGCCCCATGCGCTCGGTGCCCGCCTGGACGTCGCGCACTCGACGATCGGCCCGGGTGTCTCGCTCGTGGCGGGGATGGCCCCGAGCGAGGCGCCGGAGCTCGTCGAGATCTCGGGCGGGGCGGTCGGCGTAAGCATCCGCTGGTCGAGCGGGGCTGGCACGAGCGAGCGCGAGGACCTCGCGCGCATCGTCGAGACGATCGAGGACGCGTTCGTGAAGGCGGAGGAGAGGCGCAGGCTGCGTGCTGACGCGGAGACCGACGTCCTCACGGGGATCGGCAACCGGCGCCGGGCGGTCCACGTGCTCTCCGACGCCTTGCGCCTCGCCGCGACGGGCGAGGAGTGCGTCGGCCTCGTCTACCTCGACCTCGACCAGTTCAAGAAGGTGAACGACACGCTCGGACACGACGTCGGCGACCAGGTGCTCGTCGCGTTCGCGAGCCACCTCGTCGCCACGGTGCGCGCGGGCGACGTCGTCGCCCGCCTCGGCGGCGAGGAGTTCGTCGTCGTCTGCCCGGGCCTCACGGAGCAGGCGGGCGTCGCGCTCGCGGGTCGGATCGTCGACGCCACGGCGCGCGCCTGCGCGCACGTGCTCCCCGACGGGTGGGACCAGACGACCTCCGCCGGCCTTGCTGTGTACCCGCTCGCAGCCGGTGACCCGGACGCCCTGTTGCGCGCTGCGGACCGGGCGCTCTACGCGGCGAAGAACGGCGGGAGGAACCGCTGCTGCGTGGCGGAGCACCTCGTGCCGGACGGCCACGCCTCGCCGCGGCGGTGGCGGTGAGGCGCCCGGCCTCGGCGGAGGGGCAGCCTCAGCGGTAGGTGAACTCGACCGGCTTCGACGAGCCGGACTCGGTCTGCAGGACGACCGGCACGGACGTGCCGGCCGGCCGAGCCGGCGCCGTCGCGACGCAGCTCTGCTCGTCCGGGCAGCGGGTCCGGGTCACCACGCCACCGAAGGTCACGACGATCCTCCCGTCCGCGCTGAAGAAGCCGCTGCCGGCTATCACCACCTGCGTGCCGCTGCCGCCGGAGCTCGGCGAGATCGACGCGACGACCGGTGCCGTGCCGGCTCGAGCCGGCGTCGTGGTCGTCGTGGTCGTCGTGGTCGTCGTGGAGGAAGCGCCTGCTCGAGGAGCGCTGCCCGTCGTGGGAGTCGAGCTCCGCGTGTGGCCCGTCGGTGGTGCAGGTGTCGTGGCAGTGTGTGCGACTCCCCCTGCGTGCTGCCCGCTCGTGCCGTGCCGAGCGCTCGGCGTCGCCCGGCGCCCGACGAGCGTCGCGCCGGTGGCGGCGACGGCCGCAAGGACGAGGACGGCCACGACCGCCCGCACGACGTGGCCGGAGTGCCGCGGAGCGGCGGCTGCCCCCCGCTCGCGACGTGGCTTCGGCACGCGCAGGGGCAGCGGCGCCGGCCGGCGCAGCCCACCGGATGTGCCACCACGTCCGCTCGGCGTCGGGATGTGCCCGGGGCGCGGCGACGCGGCACCGTAGGAGTCGTCGACGAAGACCAGGCCCGCAGCCGGATCTGCCTGGCCCTGCGATGCCGGCGCGCCGAGCGGTGTGCCCCCTCGCGGTGGTTGCGCTCGAGGCGCCGACGGCTCTGCAGGGGCCGGACCTCGGGGCGCACCCGCAATCGGGCGAGCTCGTGCGCCGCCTCCCTGGCTCATCGCGGCCAGGCGTCCGAGCGCCCGTTCGAAGCGCTCCGCAGAGCGGTCTCGTCTCACGTCTCGACCCGGCCCAGCTCGGCTGCGAGGTGGTGCGTGAGCGGCACGCCGACTGCGGCCATGCGCAGCTCGTAGCGGAGCACGTCACCGTCCAACCAGACGTCGCGCTCGAGGTCGGTGACACGCTTGGCGCTCCCCGTCAGGGCGACCGTGGTAGAGCGCAGCTCGGCTCGGCCGGGGACGAGGGTCCCTTCTTCGACCTCGACGATTCCGGTCGGGTGCGCGACGACGAGCTCGATCCGCCCTGGGGCAGGGAGGCGCACGTACCCGGACTCGACATGGAGCGGGCGCCCGTCGACAGCGTCGCTCGTCCGCTGGCTGTAGGTGAGGAAGGCCTTTCCGGCGTGGCCGAACGTCACCGTCTCTTCGTAGTCGAACGCCTCGATCGTCGGGTAGCTCCCGTGCCCGCGCCCGGACCAGGTCCCGACGAAGCCGGCGAGAGGGGCGAGATCGGGGTGGAGGGTCTCGTGCATGGTGCAAGTGTCGCGCCGCCGGTGGCCGGCGCCGGTGGCGCTTTGCCGGGCGCCTCGGCTCGCCGTCAGCGCTCGACCGGCGCGACGTGCCGGAGGAACGTGGCGAGGTCTCGGGCGGCGGGTCCGGGGTCGGCGGCGAGCGGGCCGATGTGGCGCAACGCGACCGCGAAGCGGAAGGGTCCGCTCGCGAGCACGTACCGGTCGAGCACGCCGGGGCCGCAGCTCTGGGAGCCGAGGCCCTGCTGGCGGTGGTCGAGATGGAGCCAGATCTTCCCCTCGTCGACGAGCTCGTCCCGGTGCGTCGCCGCGGCAAGCGCTCGGACCGACCAGCGGTGTGCACTGAAGCTCGTCTCGGGCTCGCCCACGACGAGGATGCCGCGGTGGCCGTCGTCGACGGTGCACCAGCGCATCGCGCCGCGGTTGCCGTTCTCCTGCGGGACGACGTAGCGCGTCTCGAGCTCGTCGAGCTCGGCGCGGTAGCGGCCGAGACGTCCGGCCTCGCGTGAGTCGGGGTAGGTCTCCGCCGGGCCGAGCCCGTACCAGGCGACGTCGTCGAGCCCGGGCACGAGCGCCATCGCGAGGCCGACCCGGGCGAAGGTCGCCGGCGCTCGTCCCTCGGGCTCGCCCGTGACGACGATCGCGAGCCGTCCCTCGCGGTCGAGCACGTAGCGGTAGGTGCAGCGCACGCCCCAGTCGAGGACGGGGGGGGCGACCCGCGTCGAGACGGTCACCTCCACCGTGCCGTCCGCGGACTCGTGGGCGTCCAACGCGTCCACCCGGTGCTCGAGGCGGTGGAGACCCGCCTCGGCCCACTCCGCGGCGACGCCGCGGATCCTGCCGCCACCCCGGTCGTTCTCCGTTGGCGCGCGCCAAAGCTCAAGGCGGGGAGGGTCGAC
>JAJZCK010000167.1 GCA_021846125.1 Actinomycetes bacterium
ACGACATGGGTGAGGAAGTCGACGTCGATCGGGTCACCGGTGAGGAGGAGTCGATTGAGCACGAGCGCGCCGACGACCTCGTGCAGGAGGTCCGCGTCGGCGCTCCCGGGAAGCTGCCCTCGGGACGTGGCGCGTGCGACGAGTCGTGAGGTCTCCTCGTGCTTGCGCTCGAAGACCTGGACGCGCATCAGCTCGCTGAGCTCCGGATCGAGGCGCATGGCGCGCGTGATCCCGGCCAGGAGCGCGACGTCCTCCTCCTCGACGACCTTGATCATCGCTGTGAGGAAGGAGAGCAGGTCGTCGCGGAACGAGCCGGTGTCGGGGGTGATCGAGCAGTCGTCGCAGTTCCTACGTCGGACGGCCTCGACGACCAGCTCCGCCTTGCCGGACCAACGCCTGTAGATGGTCGCCTTGCTCGCGTGGGCCCGGGCAGCGAGCGAGTCCATGCTGAAGCAGTCGTAGCCGACCTCGGCGACGAGCTCGAGCGCCGCGTCGAGGATCGCCTGCTCGCGCAGCTCGTCCCTCGGGCGACCGGGAGCGTGCGGCTCGAGGCCTGCGTGACCCGTGCCTATGTCTCTCGAGCTGGCTGACGTCTCGTCGAGGACCATCGTCCTGCGGCCTCCTGGTCGGCTGTCGCGCCCCGCGCGTCAGGCGCGCGTCCGGGCTGTGCTGGCTGATGCAGTCGACGGTACGGAACCGTCTCGTATTCGGCACTGTAGCGGCCTTCTGGGCGAAACGCAACCGTACCGTTTTTCCCTTTCCCGGGAATGTTCTCGTCGGGCACGTGTTCCACTCCCTACCGACGCACAGGCGATGCCTGGCGAGGAAGCGCAGTGCACGCGACGTGCGCGGCGACGAGACGAAGGACCGTGGAGGACCTGTGGCCGAGCTCACCCAGACACTGCCGCTGCTGCCGCTGACGTCAGGGGTCGTGCTTCCCGGGATGGTGTTCACCTTGGCGCTCGAGAGCGAGGAGGCCCGAGGCGCAGCAGAGGCCGCCGGAGCGTCCGGAGGGCGGTTCGTCCTCGTCCCGTTCGTCGACGGGCGCTACGCCCGCGTGGGGACGATCGCCGAGATCCTCGAGACGGGCGAGCTCCCCGGGGGCCCGCGCGCCGCAGTCGTGCGCGGGCTCGAGCGCGCCGAGCTCGGGACCGCGGTGCCCGGCACGGGATCCGCGCTGTGGGTCCAGCTCGAGCCCGTCGCCGAGGGAGAAGCGGACCCGGCGGTGCACGAGCTCGCGCGGGAGTACAGGGCGGTGCTGGAGAGCATCCTGTCGAGCCGTGGCGCAGCTCGCGTGGCGGAGCAGCTGCGCGAGATCACGGAGCCGTCCCGGATCGCCGACGTGTCGGGCTACTCACCGGACCTGACGGTCGCCCAGAAGGTCGAGGTCCTCGAGACCGTCGACGTGGAGCAGCGATTGCGGCTCGTCCTCGGCTGGGCGCGCGAGACGCTCGCGGACATCGCGCTTCGCGAGCGGATCAAGTCCGACGTCGAGGAGGGCATGGAGAGGTCCCAGCGCGAGTTCCTTCTTCGCCGACAGCTGGAGGCGATCCGCAAGGAGCTCGGTGAGCTCGGCGCTGACGGGGCCGCCGGCGAAGGCGGTGACCTCGACGCGCGAGCTCGCTTCGAGGGCCGTGAGGTTCCCGAGCACGTCCGGGTGGCGGTCGCTCGTGAGCTGGCCAAGCTCGAGCGCACGAGCGAGCAGAGCCCGGAGCACGGCTGGATCCGGACCTGGCTCGACACGGTCCTCGAGCTGCCGTGGGGTGTCGAGAGCGAGGACCGGGTCGACGTAGACCGGGCGGCGTCGATCCTCGACAAGGACCACGACGGGCTCGGCGACGTGAAGGACCGGATCCTCGAGCACCTCGCAGTTCGCAAGCTCCAGGCCGATCGGGGTCTCGTCGTGGTCGGAGGACGAGGTGCAGGGGCGATCCTCGCCCTCGTCGGCCCTCCGGGGGTCGGCAAGACGTCGCTCGGGGAGTCCATCGCTGCCGCTCTCGGCCGCAAGTTCGTTCGTGTCGCGCTCGGCGGCGTGCGCGACGAGGCTGAGATCCGCGGCCACCGGCGCACCTACGTCGGCGCGCAGCCCGGTCGGCTCGTACGCGCGCTCGCAGATGCAGGGACGATGAACCCGGTCGTGCTCCTCGACGAGGTCGACAAGATCGGAGCCGACGTCCGGGGGGACCCGGCCTCCGCTCTGCTCGAGGTGCTCGATCCCGCGCAGAACCACACGTTCAAGGACCACTATCTCGAAGTTGAGCTCGACCTCTCGAAGGTCCTCTTCGTCGCCACGGCGAACGTCGTCGACACGATCCCGGCCGCCCTGCTCGACAGGATGGAGGTGATCCGGCTCGAGGGCTACGGCGAGGACGAGAAGGTGGCGATCGCCCGGCACCACCTCGTGGCACGCCAGCTCGACCGGGCGGCTCTCCGGGCCGACGAGGTCGCGGTGACGGACGATGCCGTGCGCACCGTCGTCGCGGGCTACACGCGGGAAGCGGGTGTGCGCCAGCTAGAGCGTGAGCTCGGCCGTATGTTCCGCAAGCTCGCGCGAGGCGTCGCTTCGAGCGGGAGCACGACGCCTGTGGTCGTCGACGCGGTCGACGTGGTCACGTGGCTCGGGCGTCCGAGATTCGTGGCGGACGACGTGGAGCGCGACGGCCCTCCCGGCGTCGCGACCGGTCTCGCCGTCACGGCGGCCGGTGGCGATGTGCTGGTCGTCGAGGCGACGTCGATGCCTGGTACCGAGGGCCTGACCGTGACCGGTCAGCTCGGCGAGGTCATGACCGAGTCCGCCGAGATAGCGCTTTCCTACGTCCGGTCGCACGCCGGACAGCTTGGCATCGATCCTGCCCAATTCGAGCAGAGGCGGTTCCACCTCCACGTGCCGGCAGGTGCCGTGCCGAAGGACGGGCCGTCGGCTGGTGTGACGATGGTGACCGCGATCGTGAGCCTGCTGCGCGGCGAGCCTGTGCGTGCCGGTGTGGCGATGACCGGTGAGGTGACGCTGCGGGGCCGGGTGCTGTCGATCGGTGGTGTCCGCCAGAAGGTGCTCGCCGCGCACCGTGCAGGGCTCACGGACGTCATCCTGCCGAGACGGAACGCTGCCGAGCTCGAGGACGTCGCGAAGTCCGTCCGGGAGTCGATGACCTTCCACCTCGCCGACGACGTCACGGAGGTCCTCGCGGCTGCGCTCGGCACCGATGACGCATGCCGGGCCACGGGTGCGGAGCCACCGGCGGTGCCCGGCATCGCCGCATAGGCGGCTAGTCCGCGAGCGCTCCGATCGTGAGGAGCAGGTTCGCGTACCATCTCTGCTCGCCTGTCGCGATCGCAAGCGCGACGTCGCGTCCCCTGCCTGCGGCGTAGAAGTCCTGGCGCGCGAGCCGGGTGACGGTCACGTCGGGCCCGAGCAGGGCGGCGAACTCGCCGAGCAGCGGCGGGTCGCCACCCTCGTCGGGCCCCATCACCGAGGCCGCCTCGACGGGGATCGCCGTGAGGAGCGTCTCGAGGACGTCGGTGACGAGGGGGTACCCGGCCCGAAGGTTGAGGTGGACGCGCTCGGCCGCGGGGTTCGAGCCGGTGGAGTGCGGGTAGTTGCCGTCCATCACGAGGACCTGCGAGCCGTGACCGGCCGCAGCCAGCGCTCCGATGATCCCCGGGTGCGTCAGTGTGTAGCGCAGCATCGTCGTCCTTCCTCGGGTGGGGCCCGGCGGTGACGGGCCCGGTGGTGGCAGGGCGGATCGTAGCGGCACGTCCCGTCGAGCTCCTCCGACATGAGCGAACGATCAGCCAGCCGCCAGCGTGGAATCGTCGCCTGACCGTCATGCACGAGACGTCTATTCCCGTTTTCCTGCTCTCGGAGGCCGTAGGCCTTGACGATTCGGAACGCGATCGTTATGGTCGTGAGAGAACGTTCGCTCAGCGGAGCGGTGCGGGAGGCGACCGGTTCGCCTGCGAGGTCAGGGGAAGGGGGGTGCGCTTGGTGCCGCGTCGTTACGTCTCGTTGAAGGAGGTCGCGGCGCGCGCCGGCGTGAGCTTCCAGACTGCGAGCAAGGTGCTGAACGGAGGTGAGGTCCGCGTCGCAGCCGAGACGGCCGAGCGGATCGAGTCCGCCGCGCGCGAGCTCGGCTACTCGCCGAACACGGTCGCGCGGAGCCTCGTCCAGCGGACCACCTACACGATCGGTCTCGTGGCGGGAAGCTTCGCCGATCCTGCGCTCGCCGAGCTGCTCATCGGCGCCGAGAGCGCGGCGCGCGAGCAGGGCCATGCCGTCCTCGTGTCGAACCTCGGTGGCTCCGGCGAGGGAAACGTCGACGTGGTGAGGACCCTCGTCGAGCGGCGCGTCGACGGCATCGTCGCGGCGGCGCCCCAGCTCGAGGAGGACACGGAAGTCGCGGAGCTCTTGCGCCGGTACGTGCCGTGCGTGAGCCTCCACCACGTCCCCGGTGGCGGCGTCCCGCTCGTCGGCTCGAACCACCGCGATGTCGGCCGCATGGCGACGGCACACCTGGCGGCGGCCGGACGCCGCCACATCGGGACCGTCACCGGCCCCTACAGGCGCCGTGTCGTGCGGAGCCGGCTGCGAGGCTACGAGGACGCGTTGCGCGACGGCGGCCTCGAGGCGAGCGAGGACCTCGTCGCCGAGTCCGACTGGAGCCCGGCCGGCGGGGCAGCGGCGATCCGTCTCCTGCTCGAGCGTGAGCCACGCCTCGACGCGGTCTTCGTCCAGAGCGACCTGATGGCGGTCGGTGTGCTCGCAGGGCTGAGCGCGGCTGGTCGGACGGTGCCGACCGAGGTCGCGGTGGTCTCCTGTGACGACCTCGCGTTCGCGGCGTACCTCAACCCGCCACTCACGACCGTCCGGTTGCCGCTCGCAGAGACGGGTGCACGCGCCGTCGAGCTCCTCCTGCAGCTAACGAGAGGCGAGGAGGTCGATCCTGCGCCGGTCATCCTTCCCGCCGAGCTCGTCGTACGAGCCTCCTGCGGGCTCGGCGCGCGAGACGTCCCAACCACCGCACCAGGGCGCCCCGGCGCCGACCACCACTAGGAGGTAGCTGTCTTGACCAGGATCGCCATCGACGCGAGGAGGAGCCTCGGGACCCTCGACCGCCGGGTCTACGGAGGTTTCGTCGAGCATCTCGGCCGGTGCATCTACGGAGGCCTCTACGAGGAGGGCTCCCCGCTCGCCGACGACCGCGGCTTCCGTCTGGACACGCTCGCGCTGTTGAAGGACCTCCGGCTCTCCGTGCTGCGCTGGCCCGGGGGGAACTTCGTGTCGAACTACCACTGGCAGGACGGCATCGGCCCGAAGGACACCCGTCCGGTCCGCCCGGAGCTCGCATGGGGCGGCACCGAGTCGAACCGCTTCGGCACCGACGAGTACATCGAGTACTGCCGGGAGCTCGGCGCCGAGCCGTACATCTGCTTGAACATGGGCACCGGGACGCTCGAGGAGGCGCTCGCCTGGGTGGAGTACTGCAACTCCGAGCGTGCGACCTACTGGGCCGATCGGCGCCGGGCGAACGGGCACGCCGCGCCGCACGGCGTGTCGTGGTGGGGCCTCGGCAACGAGATCTACGGTCCGTGGCAGGTCGGCGCGATGTCGGCCAAGGAGTACGTCGCCGAGGCTGTCCGCTGGTCCCGCGCGATCAAGATGATCGACCCGACGGTCCAGCTCGTCTCGTGCGGCGAGCTCGGTTGGACCGACTGGGACCGCAAGGTGATCGACGGGCTCGCACCTCACGTCGCGCTCCACTCGCTCCACCTCTACACGGGCTCGGATGACTACTGGACCAACCAGCTGGCCCCGCACGCGACCGAGCGTGCAATCGAGACGACGGTGGCGCTGCTGAAGCGTGCGGCGTACAACCAGAAGCTCGAGGCGGCCCCGCGCATCGTCTACGACGAGTGGAACGTCTGGTTCCGTGACCACACAGGTGCCCTCGAGGAGCGCTACGTGTTCCACGACGCGCTCGCCGTCGGCACGTACCTGAACGTGTTCGTCCGCAACTGCGCATGGGTGACGATGGCCAACCTCGCGCAGATG
>JAJZCK010000168.1 GCA_021846125.1 Actinomycetes bacterium
CGCTGTCGTCAGTTCCGGCGTGGCTCCCACTCGAAGCGCCGCAGCGCCACGAACGTCGCGACGACCCCCCAGACCGCTACGACGAGCAGGTCGTGCCAGGCCCACGCGGACACGCCCGGCTGGGTGTCGAACGGCACGAAGAAGGCGACGATGAGGTGGTGGATGGGGAAGTAGTTCGCAATCGCGGCGAGCCCTGAGCCTGGCTTCAACGGGAACCAGAGGCCGGACAGGAACAGAAGTACGAAGAAGACGAGGCTGATGATCGGTCCGGCGGATTCTTGGCTCGGTACGACTGTCGATATCGCCACACCGAGTGCCGCGAAGCAGACGATGCCGACGACCACGGCAAGCGCGAAGGCCAGCCAGTCGTGCGGTAGCACGACGTCGAAGCCGTAGCGCCCGATGGCCAGCAGCAGTCCGACCTGGACGACCGAGATCACAGCGGCGTTCGCGAGCACGGCACCGAAAAGCACCCACGTCGCTATCGGGCTGAGGCGGAGCCGCTTGAGCAGCCCCGTCTGGCGTCGGACGACGATCTGGATGCCGAGGTTGTTGTAGCACGCGGACATGACGCCGTAGGCGGCGAAGCCGGGCACGTAGTACTGGATCTCCTCGATGCCGCCGAGCGCGCTCGAGTGCTGTCTACCGCCGCCGGCGGCGAGAAGCAGCAGGAAGATGACGGAGAAGCCGACGGTGAAGAAAGCGCCGAAGCGGTTGCGCCAGAAGCTCAACTGCTCGTAGCGCAGCTGCCGAACGACGAAGCGGAGGTCGGACAAGAGCTCGCGGATCGGGTCGCGGGCGTCTCGGGAGCCTCCCGAAGGGGCGACGCTCACCGTGTCCCCCTCGCCGATCGGTGCCTCCGAGCATCGGAGCCGGGTTGTATGTCCCCGCGAACCACCGCCTTGCCGTGCCCGTCCTTGCCGGCGGTGAGGCGGAGGTAGACGTCCTCCAAGGTGAGCCGCTCGACAGTGAGCCCGACGAGAGCGACGTCGTGGTCGAGCGACCAGCTCGTGAGCTCGTGGAGCACGCGCACCTCGTCGGTCGTCGAGATCTCGAGATTGCCCGAGACCTCGCGGGACGGCACCGGCAGCGTGCTCGTGTCGGCACCTGCGGGGAGCGTGAAGCGGATCCTCGCCTCCCCGACGTCGCGCCCGCCGAGAGACGACGGCGGGCCTTCTGCCACGATCAGGCCATTGGCGACGACCGCGACGCGGTCCGCGAGCGCCTCTGCCTCGTCCATGTAGTGCGTCGTGAGGATCACCGTCGTGCCGTCGGCCGCGAGGGAGCGGACGAGGTCCCACGCGCCGCGGCGAGCCGACGGGTCGAAGCCGGTGGTGGGCTCGTCGAGGAAGACGAGCTCGGGTCGCCCGACGATGCCCAGCCCGACGTCGAGGCGGCGCTGCTGGCCGCCCGAGAGGCGCGCGACGCGGCTGTCGGCCTTCTCGACGAGCCCGACCAGCTCGATCACCTCGCCGACCGGCCGGGGGTGAGGGTAGTACCCCGCGTTGCGCGTGAAGACCTCCCGCACGGTGAGGTCTGGCTCGACGGCGCACTCTTGGAGCACGATCCCGAGCCGCTGGCGGAGCGTGCGCGGCCGACCTTCGGGATCGACGCCGAGCACGGCGACGCGTCCGGCATCGCGCTTGCGGAAGCCCTCGAGGATCTCGACCGTGGTGGTCTTGCCGGCGCCGTTAGGTCCGAGGAGGGCGAAGATCTCTCCGCGTGCGACCGAGAAGCCGACTCCCCGCAGCGCGTCGACAGAGCGGTAGCGCTTCGTGAGGCCCTCGACGAGCACGGCAACGGACGCGCCCTTTGCCACGGCGCGTGATCCTAGCGGCAGTGTGGTGCCCCACCGGGAAGCAAGTGTGGCGCCCCACCGGGAAGCAAAAGGTGCACCGGTCCTCCCGGCAGCCACCCGGCCGTGTGGGGTGAGCACCAGATGTCGCCGAGCCTGCACGGGCGGCGCTCGGACAGCGCCGCGAGCGTGCCGCCTCGCGTCACCACCTCGACGGGGTGCTCACGGGACTTCGACGCTCACGCGACCCGTGTCGACGTCGTAGCGCCACCCCGTGACGACGACCCCCGGCCGGACCATGGGGCTTTCGCGGACGCGCCGCACGTCTTCGAGCAGAGCCGCGGTCGGGTCGTTCATCGCGAGAAGGTCGTAGCCGTCCGGAAGCTCCGCGCCCCCGGCCAGGACCCCGGCGCGCAGCGCCGGCTCGGCCATGCCGGCCATGGCGCATCGGCTGTGGTGCATGACGACGACACGTTCGACGCCGAGCAGCGCGGTCGCGACCGCGAGGGAGCGGACGACGTCGTGTGTCACGCGGCCACCGGCGTTGCGGAGGATCTTCGCGTCCCCCGGCACGAGGCCGAAGGCCGCCAGCGGCTCGATGCGGCTGTCGATGCACGTGACGAGGGCGAGCCCTTTGGCCGCGCGGGCCTCGAGCCCGGCAAGCGCGAACGACGCGGCGTAGGCGTCGTTCGCCGCGAGGAGGTCGGCGTACGCGTCGCCCGCTCCGCCCGTCATCGGACGCGGGCACCGAGCAGAGCGGCTGAGGTCCGATCGCGTACCTGCCCGTGCGCACGCGTCTGCCCTGGTCTGAAGAAGCTCGTGATGTCCTGGCCTCCTGTGGGTGCACGCTTTCGCGCCCCCGCCGCACGGGCGGTGCGTTGCCCCGGACGCTATCTGCCTCGGACGCCATCTGCCCCGAGGGCCGCCGGCCCGTGCCGTTGCCCGGTATCGTCTCGCCGATGAGAATGTCACGGCTCTTCGGAGCGACTCTTCGGACTGCGCCCGGTGGCGCAGAGAATGCCGGTCACCAGCTGCTTCTCCGCGGGGGCTACGTCCGCCAGCTCGGGCAGGGGATCTTCTCCTACCTGCCGCTCGGGGTCCGTGTGCTGCGCCGGATCGAGGCCGTCCTGCGCGAGGAGATGGACGCGGCAGGAGGCGTCGAGGTGTCGCTTCCCGTGGTGCACCCGGCCGAGCTGTGGCGCCAGACGGGTCGTTGGGATACCGTCGGTCCCGAGCTGGCGCGGTTCAAGGACCGCCGGGACCGCGACTACGCACTGGCGATGACCCACGAGGAGGTCGTCGCCACGCTCGCCTCCACCGAGATCCGCTCGTGGCGTGACCTGCCGCGGCTCGTCTACCAGATCCAGCTGAAGTTCCGCGACGACCCGCGGCCGCGCGCCGGGCTCGTGCGCGCTCGGGAGTTCACCATGAAGGACGCGTACAGCCTCGACCGCGACGTGGCCGGGCTCGAGAGGCAGTACGCGCGCCAGCACGAGGCCTACACGACCATCTTCGACCGCTGCGGGCTGCCCGCGATCGCGGTCGGCGCGGACGTCGGGATGATGGGTGGATCGGGCGCTCACGAGTTCATGTACCTCACGCCGATCGGCGAGGACACGCTCGTGCTCTGCGACAGCTGCGGCTACGCGCAGAACCGCCAGGTGGCGCGCCTCGCAAAGGCGGCGCCCGAGCACGAGCCAGTCCAGCCGATCGAACGAGTGGACACCCCTGGGGCATCGACGATCGAGGACCTCGTGCGCGTGCTCGGCGTCGGCGCGGAGAGGACGGCGAAAGCGCTCCTCGTGATGGCGACGGTACCCGGGTGCCCGGAGATGCTCCCGGTCCTCGCTGTCGTCCGTGGCGACATGACCGTCAACGAGACGAAGCTCGCGAACGCTGTCGGTGCGACCGATCTCCGGCCGATGACGGACGAGGAGGTCGTGGCAGCCGGTGGCGTGGCCGGCTACGCCTCGCCTGTCGGAGTGGCGGACCGGGTGACCGTGGTCGTCGACGACCTCGTCGCGACCTCGGCCAACCTCGTCGCGGGCGCCAACGAGGAGGGCGTCCATCTCCGCAACGTCAACATGGGTCGGGACTACGAGCCCGCGGTGGTCGCCGACATCGTCGCTGCGGGCGACGGCGACCCATGCTCGGTGTGTGGCGCGGCGTTGCGGACCGAGCGAGGCGTGGAGGTGGGCAACATCTTCAAGCTCGGGACGCGCTACAGCGAGGCGATGGGCGCGTCGTTCCTCGACGACGACGGCACGGAGAAGCCGATCGTGATGGGCTCCTACGGGATCGGTGTCGGTCGGCTGATGGCATGCCTTGCCGAGGAGCACCACGACGACGCCGGGCTGCGATGGCCGGTGAGCGTCGCGCCCTTCGAGACCCATATCTGCGCGATCGGCGACGACGGCCTCGCAGCCGCGGAGGAGCTCTACGCGGACCTCGCCGGCGCGGGCATCGCGACGCTTCTCGACGACCGGGGCGAGCGAGCCGGCGTGCAGTTCGCCGACGCGGACCTGCTCGGGATCCCACTCCGCCTCACGGTCTCGCCGCGGTCCATCGCGGCCGGCGGGATCGAGGTGAGGGAGCGATCAGGCGGCGAATCGGTCGTGGTCCCGCGCGCCGAAATCGTCGCGTGGATCGCCGGCCGCCTGAGCGAGCTCCGCGTGGGGCTCGCCGCCGCGATGGCAACCCGGACGGCGGCGCGGGCGGGCAGAGCCCGCGCGGGAGCGGCGCGACCCGGGTCGGGTCCGGCGGAAGTTTGAGCGCCGGGTGCCTGGTGTCACGCCGGGCCGTGACCGGCCGGCGTGTCCGGGATGCGGAGCTCGATCTCCGTGCCCGAGGGCTGCACGCGCCGGACGTAGAGGGCACCGCCGTGGCGCTCGGCTCGCTCGCGCATCGTCCTCATCCCGAGGTGACCCGGACGGCGCGCGGCGTCGTCCGGGTCGACCCCGATCCCCACGCCGTCGTCGCGCACCAGGAGCACGAGCACGTCGCCGTCCGAGCTGAGCCGCACTTCGACGTGGCTCGCACGAGCGTGCTGCGCCACGTTGCGCAGAGCTTCCTGCGCGACACGGTACGCGGAGGCGCAGGTGGCCGTCTGCGGCGGTGCGCGGAGCTCGTCTACGACGTCTGCCACGACGTCCGGCTGGTCGGCGAAGAGTCGATCGACGAGCGTCCGCAGGCCGGATGCGATGCCTCCGACCCCGAGGTCGGGCGGATAGAGCTCGAACACGAGGGAGCGGAGCGCCTGGCTCGCGGTGCGCACGCGGCTCTCGATACGCTCGAGCGCGTCGACGGTGGCGGGGTCCCCGGTGCGGCGGCGCAGGCCACCGAGCTCGACGTTGGCAGCGGCGAGGACCTGGATCGTGTCGTCGTGGAGCGCCTCGGCGAGGCGCCGCCGCTCGGCGTCCTCCGCGTCGTCGAGGAGGCCGAGAAGTGCCGAGCGCTCGCGCTCGGCACGTGCGTGCGCAGTGACCTCGCGGAGCATGACGGCGACGCTCGTCTCGCCGAGCACGAAGGCGTCGACCTCCACGACGACCGCTCGACCCGAGGGGTCGAGTACGTCAAAGGTCCCGTGCGACGTGTGCTCGAGCGCCGGGTCGGCGAGCGGCAGCGTGGCGAGGACCGAGAACGGGGCGAAGCGCTCCGACAGCTCCTCGGCGCTGCGACCGACGGAGCCTGCGTCGAGCCCGGCGATACGACGGGCTGAGTCGTTCGCCTCGACGAGCGTGTACGCGCCGCCTGCCGACGGGTGATGCCAGAGTGTGAGCCCTGTCGGGGAGACCACTGCGATCGCCGCGTACTGGGCGGCGACGTGAGGGTCGTTCGACGCGTCGCCTGGCGGATCCGGTGCTCGCGGCATCAGTGGCCCCAATCTCGCGCAGCGGGCGAGTCCGCGCGCAGCCTAGCGCGTCGACTAGTGCGAACGCACTAGGCACTTGCGTGGGCATCTCGCGTCTACCAGGGCCGGTGGGGTGCATCCATGATGGGTCCGATCGACGAGATGCACCGACGTCCGGCTGCCGGCGGCGAGGAGGGCGTGCAGTGGACACGGTGCAGCACCGAGAGCTTTCGCGCAGGGTGCTCGTCGTCGACGACG
>JAJZCK010000007.1 GCA_021846125.1 Actinomycetes bacterium
GTCGGCCGTTGGGCGGAGATCCACGGTGCCGACCCACGGCCACCCTGCCGGGAGCACTGTCCCTAGGACGGCTAACTTCGCCTGCGTGGCGGTCGAGGGCATCGATGGGACACGCGTGCCGGTGCATGTCGGCTGCGTCATGGACGGCAACGGCCGCTGGGCTCGGGCACGTGGCCTGCCGAGGACCGAGGGCCACGGGGCGGGCGAGGAGGCGATGCTCGACGTCATAGACGGGGCGCTCGACGCCGGGATCCGCTGGCTGTCGATGTACGCCTTTTCGACGGAGAACTGGCGGCGACCCGCGGACGAGGTGCGCTACCTCATGCACTTCAACGAAGGCATCCTCACCCGCAACCGCGACGACCTCAACGCGAAGGGCGTGCGCGTCCGCTTCGCGGGCAGGCGCGACTGGCGAGTGCCGAGGCGCCTGGTCCGGCACATGGACGACGCCGTCGAGCTCACCGCGACGAACCGCCGGATGACCCTCACGATCTGCTTCAACTACGGAGGGCGCGCCGAGATCGTCGACGCTGTGCGCGATCTCGTCGACGCCGGCCTGCCTGCGTCGAAGATCGACGAGCGGGCGATCCGCTCGCGCCTGTACTACCCCGACATGCCGGACCCGGACCTCGTCATCCGGACGTCCGGCGAGTACCGCATCTCGAACTTCCTGCTCTGGGAGCTCGCGTACTCCGAGCTCGTCTTCACCGACGTGCTGTGGCCGGACTTCCGCCGTGAGCACCTGTTCGACGCGGTGCGGGAGTTCCAGCGGCGTGACCGCCGCTACGGCGGGGTAGACACGTGAGCCCAGGAGGGCGTCGGGCCGCGGGCAGCGACAGGACGGCCGCCACGGCGCAATCGCGGCGACGACACGCGACCACGTCGGCCGGGATGCCCGGGGACGCGACGCGTGCCGGCTGGCTGTGGGACCACGCGGGGAGGCTCGCCGGAGCGGTGCTCGGCTCGCTCGCGTTCGGGGCGACGGTCTTCCTCGCTGCCATCGGCTTCAAGCCCGCCCTGTTCCTCGTCGTGCTGCTCGTGGCCGGCATCGTGATCATCGCCGTCGGGGGACGGATCAGGAGCACGTGACGGTGACCCTCTACCGCGACGAAGGCGTCGTGCTGAGGACGGTCCGCCTCGGCGAGGCGGACCGTATCGTGACCCTGGCGACGCCTGGTCACGGGAAGGTGCGCGCGGTGGCGAAAGGCGTCCGCCGGACCAAGAGCCGCATCGGGGCACGCCTCGAGCCGCTGAGCCACGTGACGATGCTCTGCTGGCACGGGCGCGAGCTCGACGTCGTCACCCAGTCCGAGGTGCTCGGCTCGCCGAAGTCTCTGAGGGGGGACCTCGACCGCCTCGTCCCCGCGATGACGATGCTCGAGATCGTCGACCAGGTCGCCGTCGAACGCCAGCCGATGCCCGAGCTGTTCGCGATGCTCGTCGGGGCTCTGCGGACGCTCGCGACGAGTGAGTCCCGCCTCGTGCTCGCGGGCTTCTGCTGGAAGCTGTTGTCTGTCGAGGGGGTTGCGCCAGTCGTCGCCGCGTGCGCCCGCTGTGGCGGCCCGGATCCTCTCGTCGCGTTCGACCCGGGCGAGGGGGGCATGCTCTGCCGGGCCTGCCGGCGCGGCCAGGCAGTCGCCGCCGAGACGGTCGATCTCGTCCGCCGGATCGTCGGGGGCGATCTGCGACGGGTCCTCGAGGAGGGTCCACACGACGCCGACTCCGAGGTCGAGCGCCTGGCGCTCCTCGCGGTCGAGCGCCACCTCGAACGTCGCCTCCGCACGACGCGGCACTTGCTCGAGGCCGGCACGGCCGGCGTCTGAGGATCGCCCACCACCTGGGAGACCTGCTCCGGGAAGCGAGCGCGACCGACCGGACTATCCTGCGCCCATGCCCGACCAGCACCTCTCCCAGACGACCGAGCCGCTCGACGTGACAGCTCCGGGTCCAGGTGACGAGGCGCGACCCTCTGGCACGGCACTGTTCGACGCCGTCGTGAACCTCTGCAAGCGTCGTGGCTTCGTCTTCCCGTCGGCGGAGATCTACGGCGGGATCCGCTCGACCTACGACTACGGCCCGCTCGGCACGCTCATGCTCCGCAACGTGAAGGACGCGTGGTGGCGCGCCATGGTCCAAGAGCGAGACGACGTCGTCCCGCTCGACGCTGCGATCCTCACCAGCCCCAAGGTCTGGGAAGCTTCCGGCCACCTCGCGACCTTCACCGACCCGCTCGTCGACTGCCGGAGCTGCAACGAGCGCTCGCGCGCCGACCACCTCGAGGTGGACGAGACCGGTGCTCGGGTCTGCCCGCACTGCGGTTCGACGGACCTGACCGAGGCCCGTCCGTTCAACTTGATGTTCAAGACCTTCGTCGGTCCGGTCGAGGACGAGGCGTCCGTCGCCTACTTGCGACCAGAGACCGCGCAGGGCATGTTCGTCAACTTCGCGAACGTGCAGACGACGATGCGGCGAAAGCCACCGTTTGGCATCGCGCAGCTCGGGCGGAGCTTCCGCAACGAGATCACGCCGGGCAACTTCGTCTTCCGGACACGTGAGTTCGAGCAGATGGAGATGGAGTACTTCGTGCCGCCAGCCGAGAGCCCCGAGTGGTTCGCATACTGGTGCGCCGAGCGTTTGTCGTGGTACAGCCGGTACGGCATCCCCCAGGCGATGCTGCGGCTCCGGCCGCACGAGACCGAGGAGCTCTCCCACTACTCCTCGGGGACGGCCGACGTCGAGTTCGCGTTCCCCTGGGGTTGGGGCGAGCTCGAAGGGATCGCCAACCGCACGGACTTCGACCTGAAGGCGCACTCCGAGCACTCCGGCGTGCGACTCGAGTACTTCGACCAGGCGAGCGGAGAGCGATACGTACCCCACGTCATCGAGCCGGCCGCCGGTGCGACGCGGACCATGATGGCCTTCCTGCTCGCCGCCTACGACGAAGACGAGGTAGGAGGCGAGCGCCGCTCCGTGCTTCGCCTCCACCCACGGCTCGCCCCGTACCAGGTAGCGGTGCTCCCTCTGTCGAAGAAGCCGGAGCTCGCACCGCTCGCCGACGAGGTGCTCGCGTCGTGCCGCCGTCGCTTCGTGTGCGAGCGCGACGAGACGCAGTCGATCGGCCGGCGCTACAGGCGTCAGGACGAGATCGGCACGCCGCTTTGCGTCACGGTCGACTTCGAGAGCCTCGTCGACCGCTGCGTCACCGTGCGCGACAGGGACACCACGGCACAAGTGCGCGTCCCGGTCGACGGCGTCGCCGCGTACGTCGCGGAGCGGATCGGCGGCTAGCGGAACCTTCCGGGCTAGCTCGTGACGAAGCCCCATCTACCCAGGTAGATGGGGGTTTCCGCGGTGTCGGTCTGTAGTACCTAACTCGCCATCCGCCTCAGCGCTTCGGGGCGTAGACCTCGAGGCCGAAAAGCTCGTAGAGGCGGCTCTGCGTGGCGTCTTTCTCGGTGATCATGCGCCGGGCACGGGGGCGTCCCCGCTCACCCTGGTAGAGAAGGACCGTCTCTTCGATCCCCGCCAGGCTCGAGAGCAGTGCCCGCACGGAGAGGTGGATGCCCGCCTGGTCGGCCTCGCGCACCATCAGCCGGGCGACCATGAGCGCGAGCACGCAGTACAGGACATGGACGCGGATCTTCTGCTCGGTGAAGTGGAACATCGGCGAGAACGAGACGACCTTGACGTCCTTCATCTGGCGAAAGTCGCCCTCGACTGTCTCCTGGGAGCGGTACTCGGCGACGATCTGCGCGGTTGGAGCCTCATCGGGCGCCTTGTCGCTGAAGAGGATCCGCTTGCCGAACAGCTCGGTCTCGAGCGCGTCCCGGGCGTCCTCGTCGATCGCGAAGCTGAGCCGCAGCTCGGCCGGGTCCTCGCCGACAAGCGTGGTCGCCATCACCCGCGACACCCAGCGCGGTGCGCAGATGGCAGCGATCTCGGCCTCCACCTTCTCCCTCGACTTTCGGCACCTGCCACGAGACAGGCGCGCCTCGAGCTCTGCGAGCTGGCGCTGGGTCTTCGTAAGCGTCTGGGCAAAGCCTCGGGACTGCTTGTCGTGCAGGCCGTTCGAGTGGCAGACGACGAGGCGGCGTTCCTTTCCGAAGACGACCTTCGTGGTCTCGAACGCGACGAGACCGGGGAAGCGGTCGTGGTCGACGACCTCGTAGCGGCCCCGTGGAACCGCGAGCAGCTCGGGGTGGTCCGACGGCGGCAGCGAGCCGACGAAGTGAAGCGGCGTCCCGTCGAGCAGCTCGTAGTTGTCGTCGGAGCTCTGCCCGGCGTCATAGACGAGGGTGAGTCGTCCGGTGGCACCAGTCGCAGTCTCACCGCCAGCACCGTCAGCACCGTCAGCGTCGGCCATCAGCGTCGCGAAGCGGGTGACGAGCTCGGTGACCATCGCGGTGAACTGGGTGACGTCGGGCTTATTGCCCGGATAGGCATGGCTGACGAGAGGGATTCCGCCGTCGACAGACACCACGAGGCCGAGCCCACAGATGCGCAGGTCGCTCCTCTTCTGCTCGGAGTGTCCCCGCTCGGCGATCGGGGCACGGCTGTTTGCCGAGTCGATCCAGGTCGCGAAGTTCGTCATGTCGAGCACGAGGCCCGACAGGTCGACCGCGAACGTCTCGACCACGCCCGTCACGATGCGCCGCTCGATCTCTTTGAGGTCGTCCTCGCCGATCGCGTCCATCGCATCCCAGAACCTCCGGTGGTCGAGCGCACCCGGGGAAAGGGCCAGCCACCGGTCGCAGGCCGTCGTGTCCCACCAATCGGAGAACGCGAGCTTCGAGCAGGGATCGACCACCCGATTGAGCGTCGCGAGGGCGATGTAGGTCCCGACCGACTCGCCGGCATCGCTACGACGAGCACCGACGACCTCGTCGACGACCTCCGCGACACGAAGGCGTCGGAGCATCTCCCAGACTGCGGCGACATCACCGAAGGCGAGGTGGCGGGAACGGTCCGGCTCGCCAGGTCCGCCCTCTGACAGCCGGGCGGCGATCTCCTCAGCAGAGCCGAGGTAGCGCTGGGAGACGATCCGGGGCTTGCCGTCCACCCGGGCGGACTCGGCCAGGTAGTAGTAGGTCTTCCCGTCCTGTCTCTTGCCGACAATGAATGCCATATCTAGGTACTACCACAACGCGCTACAAATCGCGAGTCTCCGAGCAGGACAAACGCGCTGGTCAGCGACCTGTTCTGAAGAAACTTCCCAAGCCGCTGAAGGTCACCTCAACGGGATAGCCCGGATAGGGTTCTCCATCTAACCGGAGTTGCTCAGGTCAGCGATCCGCCAAGGACGATCGGCCGGTAGCCGTTCGAGGCTGGGCGGGTGCCCCCGCTTCTGTGGGGGCGACGGCATGACCTTGCGAGGTCGTCCGCCGATCGCGACGTCGTGGTAGCGGACGGGATCGTGGTCGACAGCGAGCTCGAGGAGCCGGAAGAAGAGAAGCCCCCGGCTCTGGGAGCGCCGGCGATTGAAGCGGAACACGAACTCGTTCAAGTAGCCGGGGAGATGCCCGGGATCGAAACGGCCGTGGTGCGTACTCGCGAGCCAGCGCTTGGACAACGACGCGACGCGGTGCACGCCGGGAAGCAGAGCGCCCACGTCCTCTCCACGTGCCTTCGCCGCGCGTTGGCTGCGCGGCTCGTGGAGGTATCCGAGCCCTACGACGCCGTTGTAGCTCGGCCACCCATCGGTGATGACCGTCGTTCCCTCTTCGACGTTCTCCGTCACGAACGGCACGAGCGAATCGGCCGATCCGTCGTGGAGCACACCCATGCGGCACCGTCCAAGACCATGTGGCTCCCTCAGCTCGACTGCCACGCCGACCAAGACCTTCTTGCCCTTCTGGCGACCACCGCGAAGACCCGGCTCGTCGCCGCCGAAGTAGGTCTCGTCGACCTCGACGGTGCCTGAGAGCCGGTCACGCCCGGGGCGCACGAGCACCGACCGCAGACGGTGCAGCATCGCCCACGCCGTCTGGTACGAGCCGATCTCGAGGGTGCGCTGAAGGCTGAGTGCCGACACGCCGTCCTTTGCCGTGGTGAACTCCCAGCAGGCTGCGAACCACACGGTAAGCGGCGTCCGGGTCCGGTCGAAGATCGTCCCGGCGGTCACCGACGTACGGCGGCTGCATGCAGCACACTCGATCCGTCCATCGCCCAGCCGCCAGCCCTCGTCATGGCCGCACTTGGCGCACATGAAGCCATTGCGCCACCGGAGCCACGCCAGGTAGTCGAGGCACGCCGCGTCCGTGCCGAACCACGACCGCAGCTCACCGACCGACCGCGGGTAGTGAGCGCCACCTCGAGCCTGAGCCACCTCCTGAGGCTACTCCGGTTAGATGGAGAACCCTAAGCCCGGAAACCTCCGCTAGGCACAGGCACGGGGCTCCGCCGCCGCTTCGAGCGGCCGCCGCGGGGGCGCTCTGGCAGGTACGGTCCGGACCATGGCCATTCCCGACGAGGACGTCGCCCAGGTGCGCGCGGCGACCGACATGGTTGCCCTCGTCGGCGAGCAGACGGCGCTCAAGCGCGTCGGTCGGCGCTACGTCGCGCTCTGTCCGTTCCACTCGGAGAATTCGGGGTCGTTCAGCGTCAACGCAGAGGAGGGCCTCTACTACTGCTTCGGCTGCCAGGCGTCGGGTGACGCGATCAGTTTCGTGCGCGCGGTCGAGGGGTGCGACTTCGTCGAAGCGGTGGAACGGCTCGCGGCGCGCGCCGGCATCGCGATCCGCCACGACGAGGACCACGGGGCCCCGGCGCAGCACGGGCGGCGGAAGCAGCTCTACGACGTCCTCGCCGCCGCGGCCGCGTTCTACCACGAACGCCTGCTCACAGCCCGGGACGCGGGCGGAGCCCGCCAGTACCTGCGGGCACGCGGCTACGACGGTGCCGTCGTGCGACAGTTCCGCCTCGGCTACGCGCCGGCGGGCTCCGACGAGCTCGTCCGCGCCCTCCGCCTCCCGATGGGACTGCTCGTGGACGCCGGTCTCGCGTTCGACGGTCGCGAGCGTGGGCGCGACGCGTTCCGTGAGCGCATCATCTTCCCGATCTTCGACCCGGGCGGGCGGCCCATCGCTCTCGGCGGACGGGTCCTACCCCCCGAGCTGCGTGCGAGCGACCGCGACCCGGGCCCGAAGTACCGCAACTCGCCGGAGTCGTCGGTCTACCAGAAGCGGCGCACCCTCTACGGCCTCAACTGGGCGAAGCAGGAGATGGTCCGGACCGGGGAGGCGGTCGTCTGCGAGGGCTACACGGACGTTATCGGCTTCTTCCGGGCCGGCGTCCCCCGTGCGGTCGCGACGTGTGGCACGTCGCTGACCGAGGAGCACCTCCGCCTGCTCGCGAACTTCGCCAAACGCGTCGTGCTCGCCTTCGACGCGGACAGCGCCGGCCAGAGCGCAGCCGCACGCATCTACGAATGGGAGCGACGACACTCGCTCGAGCTCGCCGTCGCGATGCTGCCTGCCGGGAGCGACCCGGCCGATCTCGCGAGGAACGACCCGGACGGCCTCGCTGCCGCTGTGCGCGACGCTCGACCGTTCCTCGCTTTCCAGGTGGAGCGAGCGATCGGCGCGTCGGACCTGGGCTCTCCCGAAGGGCGTTCCCGTGCGGCGGAGTCCGCCCTCGCGCGCGTCGCGGAGCACCCGAGCGAGCTTGTCCGCGATCAGTACCTCGTCGAGATCGCGGACCGCACGCACCACGATCCCGAGCGGCTGCGTCCCCTGATCGAGAAGCTGCGGCACGAGTCGCCGGTGGGACCGTCGGCGAGCAAACGGGGGGGCGCGGCACGTCGCGACAGCCCGCGCACCGCAGTGGAGCCTCGCCAGTCGGACGACTGGCCGGCCTACGACGACCCGGACGGCGACGGGTCGGGCACCTCCTACCCGGTTTCGGACGACCGCTGGCCGCCGCCTGGTGGCGCCCAGCGGTCGGGGCGCGGCCCGGGACCGGGCGCCACCGCGCCGAGGACCGGACGCGGCCGGCCACCTCGGGCTTCCCGTCCGGGGCTCGACGGGCTCGCGCTCGCAGTGCACCGACCGGCGGAGGTGGCCGAGCTGTTCGACGCGGTCCTGTTCACCGACCCGCTCCAGCGTGAGGCGTTCGAGGTGCTCGCGTCGGCTTCGGAGCTTCACGAGGCGATCGCGGCGTCGTCGCCGAGCGTCGCCGACCTGCTCCTACGCATCGCCGTCGCGGACCTCGAGACGGACGCGGACCCGCTTGGCACCTTCGTCGCGCTGGCACGCGCCGCAGCCGAGACCTCCCTCGCCGCGTTCGGACGCGAGGCGCGCGCCGCCGAGCGCTCCGGCAGTCCCGCAGGCACGCGGGAGCATCTCGAGCAGAGCGGTGTCGTCCGACGAGACCTCGAGCTGCTGCGAGACGCCGGCGACTCGCTCGGTCCGGGTGCCCCCGCGATCGATGCGGCGAAACGGTTGGTAGCGTGGATGGTGCAGCGCGAAGAGGACGGTGGAGGATGGCGCGCATCGACCTGACGGACGAGAGCGACGCCGACGGTGCCGCTCTGCGAGCGCTTCGGGGCGGGGGCTCGACGGGCGCTCCCGGCTCGCCGGCAGGCGACACCGTGCGGGCCTATCTACGCGAGATCGGCAGGGTCTCGCTGCTCTCGGCGGACCTCGAGGTGCTCTGCGCGAAGCGCATCGAGCTCGGACAGCAAGCCGCGGCGCGACTCGAAGCGTGGAGATCGGACGGGAGCCTCTCGCGTGTCCCCTCTCCGGAGCGGCGCTCAGCCGAGCGCCTCGTCGCCGAAGGTCTCGAAGCGAAGGACCTCCTCACCGAGGCGAACCTCCGCCTCGTCGTCTCGATCGCCAAGCGCTACCGCAACCGCGGCATGGCGTTCCTCGACCTCATACAAGAGGGGAACCTCGGCCTCATGCGCGCCGTCGAGAAGTTCGACTACCGCAAGGGCTTCAAGTTCTCGACCTACGCGACGTGGTGGATCCGCCAGGCGATCACGCGAGCGGTCGCCGACCAGGCGCGCACGATCCGCATACCGGTCCACATGGTCGAGACGATCAACAAGATCGTGCGCGTCCAGCGGCAGCTGTCCCAGGAGCTCGGACGAGAGCCGACCGTGGAGGAGGTCGCCGTGCGGATCCAGTTCCCCGTCGAGCGGGTCCTCGAGATCCAGCGCATAAGTCAGGACACGGTCTCGCTCGAGCAGCCGATCGGCGACGAGGACGACTTCAGCCTCTCCGACCTCGTCGAGGACCGCGGCGCCGAGGTGCCGGTCGACGCGGCGACGCGGGTGATGCTCAACGAGGCGGTCCAGCGAGCGCTCGGCGAGCTCTCGCCGAGAGAGCAGGAGGTCGTCCGGTTGCGCTTCGGCCTGGACGACGGGCGTGTACGCACTCTCGAGGAGGTCGGACAGATCTTCGGCGTGACACGCGAGCGCGTCCGCCAGATCGAGACGAAGACGCTTGCGAAGCTCCGGCAGCCGGCGCTCTCACGCCCGCTGCGCGACTATCTGGGAGCAGACTGACCGCACGCGCACGGCGGCGTCGCACGAGCTGGCATTGCGAAAAGATGTCCCTCAGATTGCGCTCTCGTGGCGACATGTGTCGTCATCCAGCGGGTCCTTGTGCAGAGCTTCTCGTCACCGTATAACTGGGTCGTCCGACGATGCTGCGACCGACCGGCGCGGTGGGGGCGGGCTCGACCTGCTGGGCGGGAGCAGGCACCAGCCACCGCGCTAGGGCTCGCGGGTGACCGCCGCAAGGTCGCAGACCGGCATGCCTGCATCCCGGGTACAGCCACGTGGGTGACCGACGAGCAAGGCGAGAGGGGACGCGCGATGGACGAAGGACACCGGACGATCGAGGCCTTGTTCGACGAGGCGCGAACCTTCCCACCTCCGCCCGAGCTCGCACGAAGAGCGGTGGTGCCGACCGATGCCATCTACGCGGAGGCGGAGGAGGACCTCGACGCGTACTGGTCGGGCAAGGCGGAGCGGCTCGTCTGGCGACGTCGCTGGGACTCCGTCCTCGACTGGTCGAAGGCACCGTTCGCGAAGTGGTTCGTCGGTGGCACTCTCAACGTGACGGAGAGCTGCCTCGACCGGCATCTCGGGGAGCATGCCGATCGCGTCGCGTACTACTGGGAGGGCGAGCCGGGCGACCGGCGGACCATCACCTACGGCGAGCTGCACGCGGAGGTGTGCAGGTGCGCGAACGCGCTGGCCTCCCTCGGAGTCGGCAAGGGTGACCGGGTCGCGATCTACATGGGCATGGTCCCGGAGCTCCCCGTCGCGCTGCTGGCCTGCGCCCGCCTCGGCGCGCCACATGTCGTCGTGTTCGGAGGCTTCTCCGCGGACTCCCTCGCCGACCGGATCGACGACGCCGGGGCGAAGCTCGTCGTCACGTGCGACGGGGCATGGCGAGGTGGTGCGGTGGTTCCGTTGAAGGAGATGGCCGACGACGCCGTCGCCCGGACACCCTCGGTGAGACACGTCGTCGTCGTGCGACGCACCGGCGCGACGGTGCCGATGACGCCCGGGCGCGACGTCTGGTACGACGAGATCGTCCCCGACCAGCGACCCGAGCGCCCTGCGACCGAATGCGATGCGGAGGACCTCCTCTTCCTGCTGCACACGTCGGGCACGACTGCGAAGCCGAAGGGCATCGTCCACACATGCGGCGGCTACCTCGTCGGTGCCGCGGCGAGCCACTCGATGGTCTTCGACCTCCACGAGACGGAGGACGTCTACTGGTGCACCGCAGATATCGGCTGGGTGACGGGGCACAGCTACGTCGTCTACGGGCCCCTCGCCAACGGCGCCACCTCTGTCCTCTACGAGGGCGCCCCGCACTACCCGGACAGGGACCGCTTCTGGGAGATCGTCGAGCGCTACGGCGTCACCACGATGTACACGGCTCCGACCTCGATCCGGACTTTCATGAAGTGGGGCGACGAGCACGTCGCGAAGCACGACCTGTCGAGCCTGCGGCTGCTCGGCACGGTCGGGGAGCCAATCAACCCCGAGGCGTGGATGTGGTATCGCGAGGTGGTCGGCGGTGGGCGCTGCCCGATCGTCGACACCTGGTGGCAGACCGAGACCGGCGGGCTCATGATCGCACCATTGCCGGGCGTGACGACGACGAAGCCGGGCTCGGCGACCCTTCCGCTCCCGGGCATCGCTGCGGATGTCGTCGACGAGGAAGGCCACAGCGTCCCGCTCGGTCAGGGTGGGTACCTCGTCATCACGAGACCCTGGCCGTCGATGTTGCGCGGCATCTACGGCGACGACGATCGCTTCGTCGAGACGTACTGGCGGAGGTTCTCCGTGCCCGAGGAGAACCGATGGGTCTACTTCGCAGGCGACGGTGCGAAGCGCGATCTCGACGGCTACTACTGGCTGCTCGGACGCGTCGACGACGTCATGAACGTCTCGGGTCATCGCATCTCGACGCTGGAGGTCGAATCTGCGCTCGTCGACCACCCTGCAGTCGCCGAGGCCGCCGTCATCGGACGTGCCGACGCCCAGACGGGCCAGGCGATTGCCGCATTCGTCACCCTTCGCGGCGACCGCGAAGGTGACGCCGATCTCATCACGGAGCTGCGTGACCACGTCGCCGCGAAGATCGGCAAGATCGCCCGGCCTGCATCGATCGTGTTCACGCCAGAGCTGCCGAAGACGCGTTCGGGCAAGATCATGCGCAGGCTGCTCCGCGACATCTCGGAGAGGCGCAAGCTCGGCGACGTGACGACGCTCGCCAACGAGTCGGTGGTCCACGAGATCGCGGAGCGCGCCAAGGGCGCTCCGCGCGCCGAGGCCTGACGCGCGGTGATCGGGTCGGCTGCTTCGCGGCCTGCTTCGCGGCCTGCTTCGCGGCCTTAGCTCCACTCGGTACCAGCTCCACAGGGAAAGGAGGAACCAGAAGCTCCAGGCAGCACCCGGGGGTCGTCCAGGGGATCGCAGTCGCGCGACGGGACCCACCGGATTGCGTCGAGACGACCCAACGAAGGGGGAACCACGAGATGAGTGAACCGAGCACGGGAACAGGCACGCAAGCGGTACCCGCGAGAGCGACGAGTGTCGAAGCGACGGTGACGTCGCCGATAGGCGATCCCGCCCCGATCGGGCTGGCCGGTTTCGCTATGACGACGTTCTTGCTCAGCCTGTTCAACGCTGGCGTCCTCGCCGGCAACCTCGAAGGCGTGGTGCTCCCGCTCGCACTCGTCTACGGCGGCGCCGCCCAGCTGCTGGCCGGGATGTGGGAGCTGAAGAACAAGAACACCTTCGGCGCGCTGGCCTTCACCTCCTACGGAGCCTTCTGGATCGCGTTCTTCTACTACGTCCGCTACGTCGCCGGTGGGCTACCCGCGGCGACCGCCTACCAGGCGACGGGCTACTTCCTCCTCATGTGGACGATCTTCACGGCCTACATGCTTGTCGCGAGCCTGCGGACCAACGCGGCGGTAGCGGCGGTGTTCCTCGCCCTCACGGTCACGTTCGCCTTGCTGGCAGCTGGTGCGCTAGACCAGAGCACCCACATCACGCACGTTGGCGGCTACGTCGGGATGGTCACCGCGGCACTCGCATGGTACGCGTCTTTCGCCGGGGTCACGAACGCGACGTGGAAGAAGGTCGTGCTACCTGTCTGGCCGCTCGGCTAGGCATGTCGCACCCCCCCGGGGGGCCGGGAGAGCTTCCCTGGCCCCCCCGGGGGGGTCGTCCCTCCCGAGGGTTCGCCCGTCGGGCTCGCGCGTCGGCGTCGCCCTGCCTTCCCGGGCTCAACCTGGCGTGGCCGGTCGAGCGGCGACAGCGGGATCGACGCCGTGCATCCGCTGGAGCCCGGCCACGTGGGGCGCGACCGCATAAGGTCTGCGGTCCGCGGCGAGTGCCGACGCCCGCTGCGTGCGGAGCACCGGCCGGCCGAAGTACCAACCCTGGGCGAGCTCGACCCCGAGGTCCCTGGCGGCACTCGCCTGCTCGGCCGTCTCGATGCCCTCGGCGAGCACCACCGTCCCCGCAACGCGCCCGATGTCGACGATGGCTCCGACGATCGCTGTCGCCACCTTGCCGGGAAGCCGCTGGACCGTCTCGCGGTCGATCTTGACGACGTCTGGCTCGAGGCGCACCATCAGGTCGAGCGAGGAGAACCCCGAGCCGAGGTCGTCGAGGGCGACCCTGCAGCCCTTCGCTTTGTAGTAGGCGAAGAGGTGCGCCAGGTGGTCGACGTCGCGCACGTCCTCGCTCTCGGTGATCTCGAAGACAAGCTGGTCGAGACGTAGTCCGGAGTCTGCGGCCGCGCGTTCGGTCGTGCGGAGGCAGACCTCGGGACGGTAGATCGTCGTCGGCACGAAGTTGACGAAGAGGAGGTCGTCTCCGATCCAGCCCTGCGCGCCGTGGAGCGCCGTGGTGCGTCCGACCCGGTCGAGCACGTGGACCCACCCAGCATCTGCTGCCGCAGCGAACATCTCGTCCGGCATCACCGGACCCGAGGGGCTCGATGCTCTGAGCAGTGCCTCGTGGCCCGCTATCGACCCGTCGTCCAGGCGCACGATGGGCTGGTAGACGCTGTAGAAGCGCGCGAGCTCGTCGGCGAGAAGCGCTGCGAGGTCCCCATGGGTCGCGCGCGCTTCGAGCTGGGCGAGCGTCGGAGCACGGAGTGCCCCCGCGAGCACGCCGGTGCCGCCCAGCTCGTGGAAGCCACCCTGTCGTCCTGCTGTGCCCGGCGGGTTCGCGACCCTGAGGACACGGATCTCCTCCCGCTCGACGCTCGTCAGCTCGCCGGCGATCGCGTGGAGCACCGCGACGACGTCGTCGGCGGTGATCTCGACCATGCCGGACTCGGCGGTCGTGACCGTCCCACCCGCATGTCTACAGGCGCGACGGACGGTGGCGATCGAGTGGGCGACGTTGCTCGCGACGAGGAGCCGGGTCCCGGTGGCGCCCTGAGCCAGCTCCTGGCACGTGCAGCTCTCGCACTGGACCCGAGTGGTCATATGGCCTCCGGACGCGCGCCTGCCGCCGGAGACCGGGAGACCTCCCCCGAGGCGACAGCACTACCCGTGCTAACGCTCGCGCAGTCGTGCGCTTGAGGCTCGTCGGGGCGACCGGGTCCCCTGCGCCCACGAGCGACGCGCAGCGAAGGCAGCCTGGTAGGCCGCGTCGAGGCCGGCCGCTCCGGCCACCTCGATGCCGACCGACCGTGACGGCGCTGCTATCGTTCCAGCGTCGGTCCGGGGTAGCTCAATTGGCAGAGCATGCGGCTGTTAACCGCAGGGTTGAGAGTTCGAGTCTCTCCCCCGGAGCATCACCGGATTGCCTCGAGGGGCCGTAGCTCAGTGGTCAGAGCAGGGGACTCATAATCCCTGGGTCGCAGGTTCGATCCCTGCCGGCCCCACGACGTGAGAACCCCGGCAGAGGTCGCACGATGGTCCCGGCGAACGCAGCGGACCGGCGCCCCGCCGAGCACCAGGGGTCGAGCCCGGCCTCACAGCTCGCCGGCGAGCCCGGGTGTACCTGCGCTCGCCCGGTCCGCATCCGTCAGAACACGAAGCGCCCGACCAGTGCTTGGAGGTCTGCGGCCATGCTCGCGAGCTCGCCGGCGGAGCGGGTCGTCTCTGCCGTGCCTGCCGAGGTCGACCGCGCGACATCGGCGACACTGCTGATGTTCCCCGTGATCTCGGTCGCGCCCTGCGCAGCGCTCGACACGGAGCGGGCGATCTCGTTCGTCGTCGCCGTCTGCTCCTCCACTGCCGATGCGATCGTGGCCTGGAGATCGTTGATCTGAGCGACGATGTCGCCGATCTGGCCGATGGCCGCCACGGCACCCTCCGTGTCACCCTGGATCGCACCGATCTTCGCACCGATATCCTCGGTCGCGATCGCCGTCTCGCGTGCGAGGTCCTTCACCTCGCTGGCGACGACAGCGAAGCCCTTGCCAGCCTCGCCCGCCCTCGCAGCCTCGATCGTGGCGTTGAGCGCCAGGAGATTCGTCTGCTGCGCGATCTGGGTGATGACCTTGACGACCTTGCCGATCTCTTCCGACGACTCTCCGAGCCTTGCGACCTGCGCGTTGGTCGTCGACGCCACGTCTGCGGCGAGTGTCGCCACACGCGACGCGTCCGCGGCATTCTTCGCGATCTCCCGGATCGACGCGGTGAGCTCCTCGGCCGCAGCAGCGACAGTCTCGACGTTGCCCGCCACGACTCCCGACGTGTCGGACACGACGTTCGCCTGGGCGGCAGTCTCCTCCGCGCCGACGGACATCTGCGCCGCCGTCGTCGCGAGCTGCTCTGCTGCCGACGCGAGGCTCTGGCTGTTCCCACTTATCGCCGCGATGCGACTCCGCAGGTCGGCGAGGAACCGAGCGAGGCTCTCGCCGACCTGACCCACAGGATCGTCTCCCGATACGGGCACGACGACAGTCAGGTCACCGTCGCCGGCTGCGTTCACGACTCCGAGAATGTCTTCGACCTTTGCGCGCAGCTCCTCTTCGGCGAGATGCTCCCGCTCGCGTGCGGCTATCCTCTCGAGCGCGGCCGAAAGCGACTGCGCGAGGCTGCGGAAGACCTCGAGGCGGCGGCCGGTGGTGGCGTGCTGCTCCCTCGAGTACAGCTCGACGACCCCGATGGTATTGCCGTCGGCGACCATCGGGAGGGCGAGCGCCGTGCGGGAGCCGTCGCGGGCAGCGCTCTCGGCTCGAGGGTCGCCGACGACGGAGCCGAGGTCGCCGACGAAGACCACGTCGCGACTCTCCCATGCGCGCGCGACGAGCCCGGTCCCCGACTCGGCGCGGTCGACAAAGGCCCCCCTGTCGAAGGAGAAGGACTGCTTCATCACCGCGAGGATGCCGGTGACCGCCTCCTCGGTGCTCGTCATGGCCTGCACGGCACCCACGACCTCTCCGGCGGCTCTCGTGTCGGCGGCTGTCTCGGCGTCTTCGGCGCTTCGTGCAGCGAGGCTCTCCTGGGCGGCGGCCTGAGCCGTGATCGCCTGGTTGAGAAGGCCGGCGACCTCGCCGAGCTCGTCTCGCGTCCCGACTGCGGCACGGGCTGAGAGGTCGCCACGTGCGACACGACGCAGCGTCTCGCCGACGATCTCGAGAGGCCGGGTGATCGTGCCGGTCAGCCAGCGGACGAGGAGAACCGCGAGGAGAACCGCGACGGCGAGGAAGACGACGAGAAGGAGCTGGTTCTGACCGGCCGAAGCGAGGGATGACGCCTTGAGGGCAGAGGCCCGAGCTTTGAACTCGTGCTCGAACCCCGTGAAGTCCGCTGCCATCGCGTTCGACGCTGCCGCGTTCTTCGTGTCGACGACCTGAGCCGCCTCGCCGAGACGGTGCGCGAGGACGCTCGCGTGGACCTCGTCGGTGAAGACGTTGTACGCGGCCAGATCCGCCTTCGCGCGACCCACCTGCGCCCGCAACGACGCCGAGCCGGGTCCGCTGTCGAGCCTGGCGAGCTTCGTCAGCTCGGACAGGGCGGTAGCGTGGCCCTGCTCGACCTGCTGCCATTGGGCTGCGAGCACGCTCGAGGACGGGTTGCCGTAGAGAGCTAGGGCGACGTAGGCATTGGTCTGCGAGTCGTCCATGGTCCAGCCCTGATAGGCGGCATCGACGGTGGCATAGCTCGCCGTGAAGGAGTCGGCGGAGGCCGTCGAGGACCGGCCGGATGAGATCGCGGAGAACGAGATAGCCATGCAGGCGGCGAAGAGCAGGGCGAGGGCGAGGAAGATGACGAGCAACCGTCTGCGTACGCTCAGGTCGCGGATGGCTCGCCCCGGCCGGATCGGCCGCCTGCTCTCCTGCGTGGATCCGGGACGCCTCTCCGCCGCGACGTCGAACGGGCCATCGACCGGGACGTCGTCCGACGTCCCGGTCGGAGCCGGGGCAGTGGCCACGGGGTGCTCCGGGGGGATCGGGTCGGCTCGCCGATACGATGCGGCGGCAGCGATTCCTTGCGTGTCGCTCGAGCCGCCACGTACCGCGACGACGTCCCGCTCGCGCAGCACGAACGGCCGTGCCGTCGACGCGCCGTGACCCGACCCGACCCCGCCCCCGTTGCTTCCACGCGACATGGCCCCGCCTCTCTCGCTAGCATGCCCGCACCGCACCACGGCGCACCACGCGGCGCGATGCGGTGCCACGTGGCGTGCGCTTTGGTCGCATGCATTACGGATCCACTAGTCGTGCAGTTGAGCAATAGAGGTCGATCGCATGGCACTCCTAGTCGCCCGGTCCAGCCCCCCGTCGACATCGCACTGTCGAGCAGCTCGGCCGCGGTCCAGGAATTCCCCTTCACCGCGTCGGGCGTCGAGCCGTAGGCCATCGCAATGATCTCCCGGTCGCCGCGTTCGAAGGAAGCGGTCCTACCGGCGTCGACCCCAGGGACGTTGGCTTGACGACGTGCAGGCTCGGTCCGGCAGCAAGGCTGGTAAGCGGGTCCGTGGGGCGAGAGTAGACGTGTCGGGATCCGACGGGACAGCAAAGAGCGACATGCGCGGCGGCACGCACGCCGGCGGCTCGGTTCGTCCCGTCCGCGGCTCGATGGCCGCGAATCTTGCGCACCCGCCTCTCGGCGACCGTCGGTTCTGGATGGTCCAGGCGATGGTCGTGGTCGCCGTCCTCGTCCACCTCGCCGGCGACCTCGCCCAGGACGCAGGCGTGTCCCCGGCTCCGGGCTTCGTGTGGACCTTGCTGCTGCTCGTCCCCACCGTCTACGCGGGCACCGTGTTCGGGCTCGTCGGATCGCTCGGTGCCGCAGTAGGCGGGATCGCCCTACTCGCTCCCGAGGAGCTGCTCACCCGGCACAGCTCCACCGAAGCCTGGGGCGCATGGGGCATCTTGTCGATGGTGCTCGTCACGGCGGTGCTTCTCGGCTACCGCTTCGAAGAGGAGCGCTCCCTGCGCCACCGGATGGTCGCGGCGGAGCGCGAGCGGATCATGGGCAGCTTCGAAGGCCATGCGCTCTCCTGGCACACCCTGTTCGACGCCCTCCCCTACGGCATCGCCCTCGTCGACGCGGACGGTGCGATCCGCTACGCGAACGGGCATCTCGAGATGCTCTCGGGCTACCACAAGGCCCAGCTCGTCGGAAGGGCCGTCGATATGCTCGTTCCCGCGAACCTCCGTGAGCACCACGTCGCCCATCGCAACGGCACCCGAGGCACGTCCGTGACTCGCCCGCACGGGGCACGCTCGGGACTCCTACTGCTGCGCCGGGACGGCGTCGAGCTGCCGGTCGACATCGCCCTCGCTCCGCTCGCGATGGACACCACGCCTTACACGGTCGTCATCGTCCGAGACGACAGTGTCCGGGAGCAAGCCGAGCGCGCTCGTGACGACGCGGAGCGGCGCTTCCGCCTGGCCTTCGAGCACAATGTCGCGGGCATGGCTCTCTCGAGCCTCGATGGTCGGTTGGTCGACGTCAACCGCGCCTACTGCACGATGCTCGGCCTCACGGCGGCCGACATGCTCGGGCGCGACGTGGTCGATGTCACCCACCCGGAGGACCGGGCCCTCACCACAGAGATGAACCGCCGCCTCGTCTCCGGAGAGGTCGAGCACGTCAGCTACGTCAAGCGCTACCTCCACCGCGACGGCCACGTCGTCGACGCGAACCTGCTCACGGGCGTCGTGAAGGACGAGAGCGGCGCGCCGGCGTACCTCGTCGCCTCCGTGCGAGACGTGACCGAGGAGCGCCTGCTCGCTGCCCAGCTTTCCCACCAGGCTCTGCACGACCCTCTCACCGGGCTCCCGAACCGTGCGCTGTTCCAGGAGCGGTTCGAGCACGCGTCCTCGGCGAGCGACGGTCGCGACGGCTGGAGCGCAGTGATGCTGCTCGACCTCGACGACTTCAAGTCCGTCAACGACAGTCTCGGTCACGACGTCGGCGACCAGCTCCTCGCGGAGCTTGCCCGTCGCCTCTCGAGCACGGCGCGCGCGAACGACATGCTGTGCCGCCTCGGCGGGGACGAGTTCCTGTATCTCGTGGAGGGGCTCGCGTCCGCCGCCGAGGCCCGCGCCGTAGCGCGAAGGCTGCTCGAGGCACTGGCTGCACCCTTCTATCTTGCCGGTGAGCGCGTCGAGCAGCACGCGAGCCTGGGATTGGTGATCCGAGAGCATCTCGGCGAGGACTGGGCCGAGTTGCTGCAGGACGCCGATTCCGCTCTCTACGAGGCAAAGCGCCAAGGCAAGGGTGGGTTCGCCACCTTCACCCCGGAGATGCGCGAGCAGGTCTCCGTCCGCTTCGCCATCCTCCAAGAGCTCCATCAGGCGCTGTCGTCGGACGAGCTCTCGATGCACTACCAGCCGATCGTCGAGCTCGCGAGTGGAGCCGTCGTCGGCTTCGAGGCGCTCATGCGCTGGCAGCAAAGGACGCGCGGCCCGATCTCCCCGGACGTCTTCATCCCCCTGGCCGAGCGGAGCGGTCTCATCGCCGAGCTCGGCAAGTTCGCGCTCCGCGAGGCCGGTCTCGCGGCCGCATCGTGGCAGCAGACGGTCGGCGACGGCGCGGCCCCGTACGTGGCGGTCAACCTATCTGCACACCAGTTCCACGATCCTGCTCTTCTTGCGTCGATCGACGACATGCTCTCGACCGCTCCCCTGGCTCCGAGCCGCGTGGTGGTCGAGATCACCGAGAGCGCAGCGCTCGTCGACGTCGTGCGAGCAGCGAGAACCATCGAGGAGCTACGCCGCCTCGGGGTGTCCATCGCACTCGACGACTTCGGGACCGGCTATTCGTCGCTGTCGTACCTTGCCAAGCTCCGCCCGGACATCATCAAGATCGACAAGTCCTTCGTGATCTCGCGAGCCGAGAGCGCCCGCGCAGCGTCCCTTCTCGGTGCGATGGTCTCCCTGGGTCGCGATCTCGACATGATCGTCGTCGCCGAGGGCATCGAGACACCGGAGCAGCTCGCGTACTTGCGCGAGCTCGGCTGCGACCTCGGCCAAGGCTACCTGTTCTCCCGGCCGGTGCCGGCGGTCGACGTCGCAGCGTTGTGTTGCCTCGACACGCTGGGGGCATGCTGACGGGAGCACTCCCGCGTAGGAACAGGCCGCCCGCGCATTGCGGGCGCTCAGTCGACGCCAGTGTCGAGCGCGGCCCGGTCGAGCGCCACGTCCCCGTCGCCTTCGGCACGGAGATTGGCCGGTGCCGACGTGGCGCCGCTCGGTCGAAGGTCGCCGACGAGCTCCGAGTCCCCGACGGTGAGCGCGCCGAGGCTGGCGTACAGCTCGAGCTTGGCTCGGGTATCGGCGATGTCCAGGTTGCGCATCGTCAGCTGGCCGATTCGATCCGTCGGGCCGAATGCTGCGTCCTCGGTCCGCTCCATCGACAGCTTGTCCGGGTGGTACGACAGGGCGGGGCCCTCGGTGCGAAGGATCGTGTAATCGTCCCCGCGCCGCAGCCTCAAGGTCACCTCGCCGGTCACTGCCGATGCCAGCCACCGCAGGAGCGGCTCGCGGATCATCATCGCCTGCGGGTCGAACCAGCGGCCCTCGTAGAGGAGCCGGCCGAGCCGCCGCCCTTCGTCATGGTAGGTCGCGATGGTGTCCTCGTTGTGGATGGCGCTGACCAACCGCTCGTAGACCGCGAAAAGCAGGGCCATCCCCGGCGCCTCGTAGACGCCGCGTGACTTCGCCTCGATGATGCGGTTCTCGATCTGGTCCGATGTACCGAGCCCGTGGCGCCCGCCGATGGCGTTCGCCTCGCGGAACAGCTCGACGATGTCGACGTAGCGGCGACCGTTGATCGCCGACGGCCGGCCCCGCTCGAAGGCCACGGTCACGTCCTCGGTCTCGACGGCCAGCTCGGGTCTCCAGTGCGCGACGCCCATGATCGGCTCGACGATCTCGAGAGAGCAGTCGAGGCGCTCGAGCATCTTCGCCTCGTGGGTGGCGCCGAGGATGTTGGCGTCGGTGGAGTACGCCTTCTCGACACTGTCCCGGTAGGGAAGTCCCCGGGCGACGAGCCACTCGGACATCTCCTTGCGACCGCCGAGCTCGGCGACGAACGCGGCGTCGAGCCACGGCTTGTAGATCTGCAGCGCCGGGTTCGCCAGCAGGCCGTAGCGGTAGAAGCGTTCGACGTCGTTGCCCTTGAACGTCGAGCCGTCACCCCAGATCGACACCCCGTCCTCCTGCATCGCCCGGACGAGCAGGGTACCGGCCACCGCACGACCGAGCGGGGTCGTGTTGAAATACAAGCGACCGGCAGAGCGGACGTGGAACGCGCCGCAGGCGATCGCCGCCAATCCCTCCTCGACCAGCTGCCGGCGGCAGTCCACGAGCCGGGCGTGCTCGGCGCCGTACTCGAGTGCGCGGCCCGGCACCGACGCTATGTCCGGCTCGTCGTACTGGCCGAGGTCGGCCGTGTAGGTGCAGGGAATCGCACCGTGGTGGCGCATCCACGCCACCGCGACCGACGTGTCGAGACCACCGGAGAAGGCGATGCCGACGCGCTCGCCGACCGGGAGGGAGCTCAGGACCTTGGACACGACACCCCACCTTACTGGCACCCTGGAAGCATCTCCCCGGGTCACGCCTTGGCGACCGGCTCCGCACGCCGAGGCCGTCGGCTGGCCGGGCGAGCGCGACCTCCACCGCTACGCGGTCGCCCGGAAGGATCGTTCCCGGAGAGAGGCTGACCGCGATCGGCCCGGACGAGGTGCCGGCGGCGAGCGTCCCGCCCGCGTGGACGACGGGGTCGCCGGGGTTCGCGAAGTGCCGGCCGGAGCCGCTCCCCGTGCTCTCGACGACCGCCGTCGGCACAGTTGGGTGATGCGTCGGGACCCGGCACTACCCCGACCCGGGAGCTCGCCCACTATCCCTGGTGGGAGATCGCCAGCCTCGCTGGCCGTACCACCAGGCGCGCCACACTGCGCGCGGATCGAGCCCGCCGGCCGGCGGACAGGGTGAGCGGTCGGCGAATAGGGTCGCGCCGTGGACGATCCGCGTATGGCTCTTGGTAGCAGGCACCCGTCCGGGACGGTGGTCTCGCGGATCCGGGAGTCGGTTGGCTCGGTCGTCGTCGGCAACGAGCACGCCCTCGAGCTCCTGCTCGTCGCGCTCCTCTGCCGTGGTCATGCGCTCGTCGAGGACGTCCCCGGGGTCGGGAAGACGCTGCTGGCCCGGTCGTTCGCGCGCGTCCTCGGCTGCGACTTCCGGCGAGTCCAGCTCACGCCCGACGTGATGCCGTCCGACATCACTGGTTCGAGCGTGTTCAACCAGGCGACCGCGGGCTTCGAGTTCCGGCCGGGGCCGGTGTTCACCCAGGTGCTGCTCGCCGACGAGGTGAACCGCGCGACCCCGCGGACGCAGTCGGCACTGCTCGAGGCGATGGAAGAACGCCAGGTCACGATCGACGGCGAGACTCGCATGCTGCCCGAGCCGTTCCTCGTCCTCGCGACACAGAACCCGGTCGAGCTCGAGGGGACGTTCCCGCTGCCCGAGGCGCAGCTGGACCGCTTCCTCGTGCGCGTCGCTCTCGGCTACCCGGACCGTGGCGAGGAGCACGACATCCTCCGCCGCTTCGAGCGCGACGACGTGCCCGGGCTCGCACCGGTGACAGATCCCGCCGGGCTGCTCGCGCTCCAGCGGCAGCGGGCCGACGTGGTGGTCGGCGACGACGTGCTTGCCTACCTCCTCGACGTCGTACGGGCGACCCGCGAGGACGACCGCCTCACCCTCGGGGCGAGCCCACGTGCGGCGCTCGCCCTTCACCGCTCCTGCCAGGCGCGTGCCCTGCTCGACGATCGCTCCTACGTGCTGCCGGACGACGTGAAGGCGCTAGCCGTCCCCGTGCTCGCCCACAGGATCAACCTGGGCGCGTCCGCGCGCCTGCGCGGCACGTCTGCCACCGGGATCGTCCTCGAGATCCTCGAACGCACGGTGGTTCCGGTCGAGGACGAGGACGAAGACGAGATCGGTACGGGCTCGTGACCGGCGGCGGACTTGCCACCAGGCATGCGTCCGGCGGCGCGCCAGACGGGGATCAACCCCGCGAGCGGATCCCGACCTCGTCGAGATGCGCGAGCAGGTCGCTGGCGTCGTCGAACACGCGTGACACACCGGCACGCTCGAGCTCCTCGCGCCCGTAGCCGCCCGACAGCACGCCGACGGCACCTGCCCCGGCGCGCCGGGCGGCGAGCAGGTCCCACACCGAGTCGCCGACCACGATGCACGACGCCGGAGGGACGTGCAGCCGCGCTGCGGCGACGAGCACGAGGTCGAGGGTCCGTGACGCCCTCGGCGCCCGGCGCACCTCGTCACCGCAGACGAGCACCGCGTCCGGCACGCCGAGCAGCTCGAGCGCGGGGCACGCGAACCGGAGGGTCCCGTTCGTCGTGACGGCCCACGGCAGGCCGATGCGGGACAGCTCGGCGAGAAGCAGCTTGGCTCCGGGCAAGACGCCAACCGGCGCGCTCTGGCGGCCGAGAGCGGCGGCATGGGCCGACGAGAGCCGCCGGAGGACCACGTCGTCGACGACCACACCGGCCTCACGGGTCAGGTCGTCGACGAAGGCGGCGCCGCTCATTCCGACCCGCCGGTGCACGCGCCACGCGGGGACCGACACGCCGATCTCCGCGAGCGCCTCCTGCCAGGCGACGACGTGCTGGTAGACGCTGTCGACAAGCGTGCCGTCGAGGTCCAGCACGACAGCATCCGGGCCGGCTCCCCAGCGCTCCCGCCCCGGGCGCACGACAGTCGTCGTCACGGTCTGTCCCGCACTCCGGAGGTGCCCCGACCCTCTACGGCCCGACGAAGCTCCGCCGCCAGCGCGGGAGCAGGCGCGACGAGCGGGAGCAGGCAGGCCTGGAGGGCGTGGTAGAGGTCCGGCTTGCCGTACCAAGGATGGACCTTTCGACGGTTCGCCACGTCGAGCTGGGCGTACCAGCCCCCGCGCTCGTCGTCGATGAGGTGCTCGGCCGCGAAGTCCCAGAACCTGCGGTACCACTCTTCGTAGTGGGCGCCGCCGACGAGCTCGCCGAGATACGAGCTCGCGCCGATCCCTTCCGCGACGGGCCACCAGTAGTGGTCGTCGTTCACCGGAGTCCCGTCCCAGCCGACCGTGTAGGCGAGCCCGCCGTGCTCGCGGTCCCAGCCGAGCGCGACGGCGCGGTCGAACAATGCCTCCGCCGCCTCGACGAGCCAGGCGTCACGCCTGCCTGTGGCGAGCCACGTCGACAGCACGAGCCGCGACCACTCGAGCAGGTGACCGATCGTCACACCGTAGGGACGGAACGGATGATCGGGCAGGTCACGGTTGTACTCGAGCTCGGGACGCCAGGAACTGTCGTAGTGCTCCGGCAGTAGCCAGCCATTCCCACGGGCACGATCTCCGATGAGCAGCTGCGCTATGCGTAGTGCACGTGCTGCAAGCTCGTCGTCACCGGTAACGTCGGAAGCGGCGAGGAAGGCCTCGCACATGTGCATGTTGCTGTTCGCGCCGCGGTAGTCCTCGAGCTCCGACCAGTCGGCCGAGAACGCCTCGCGGGACGCGCCCTCCTCCGGGGACCAGAAACGCTCGCCGATGACGCCCAGGACGTCGTCGTAGAGCGCCCGGGCGACGTCGTGGCCAGCTGCCATGCCGCTCGACGCCGCTAGTAGGACGAACGCATGGCCGTACGCCGACTTCGTCGACACCGTCGCGCTCGGGCTCCCGGTGGCCTCGACGTAACCGCCGTTCACGGTGTCCCGGTGCTCCGTCCAGAGCACGTCGAGGCCCCGGGCAACGATCGGACGCGATCCCGGCACGCCGACGAGCTCGCCCAGCGCATAGCCATGGACGGCACGCGCGACGGTGAGAAGGCTCTGCCGCGGCTCGGTCGCCGGGGGGCATCCCGTCGGCATCGGTCGACGCTCGTCGTCGAGCTCGACGAACCGCCCACCGGGGTCGACCGTCGCCCGGAAGAACCGCAGGAGCCGGAGCGCCTCGCTACGCAGCCATGTCTCGTGCATACCCGAGCCGGCCCATCGGCCGCCGACGCCGCTCGTCGCTCCTTGAGCTGCCATCACAGGTCGGCGACTGCAGCGCCTTGCTGCTGCGCGTTGCGGTCGCGCACGAGGGAATCGAGCGCCTGGTAGAGGAGATCCCATGCACCGAGCTCCCGCCGCGGGAACTCGTGGACCTCGGTCTCGAGCACGACACCGGCCCACGGGTTGTACGCAGGTGGGTCGTAGAGCTCGACGTGGTAGTTCCCCGTCTCGTGCGTCCCGGAGTGGTCGTTGCGGATGACGGCACGTGCGATGTCGGTGTGCGGTCTCTGCTTCTCCCGAGGGTCGTCGGGATCGACCTGGTCGGGCCAGCGCTCGATCTTCACGATGATCATCTGCTCGTCTCCCGGATCTCGCTATCGGCTCCCCCTCCCCGCGAGCATGCATCATGGAGCGCCCGGCGTGCGAGACAGCCGGCTCGACTAACGGCAACCCCGCGCGGAGTTCGAGCGCCGTCCGAGCCTACGGGCTCCCGCGCCCGCCGAGATGCACGACGACAGACGGCAGGAGCGAGCACGCCGACCACGACCGACCACGACCGACCAGCAGAAGCGTGACCTTGCGGCCTAGCGTCAGGACGTGCGGCGCACGTGGTTGTCCCCGAGGGCGCTCGGCTTGCATGCAACGGTGCTGGTCGCCGTGCCCGGCTTCTTGTGGCTCGGCTGGTGGCAGCTACACCGGGCACTCGGTGGCAACGACTTGAGCTGGGCCTACACGGTCGAGTGGCCGTTCTTCTCGGCCTACGCGGTGTTCATGTGGTGGCGACTCGTCCACGACGTCGCACAGGACCGCGTTCGGGAGGGCGCGGACACCACCCCCGAGCCACGGACGGCGGTGCAGGAGACCGACGACGTCCGGTCGCACGACGACGAGATGGCCGCATACAACAGCTACCTCGCCAGCCTGCACACGCGCGACCGCAGCTCGGCACCGTGAGGCGCGGCCCGTGGAGCGCGCGGTCGCGGGCGTGTGACGAGACGCTCACGGAAGCGTCGGGTCGAGGTCGAGCGCCAGCGAGTTGATGCAGTAGCGCTGGCCGGTCGGGCCGGGACCGTCGTCGAACACGTGGCCGAGGTGAGAGCCACAGGAACGGCACACCACCTCGGTGCGCACCATCGCATGGCTCCTGTCCTCTCGCAGCTCGACAGCGCTCGCCACGGCAGGCTCGGTGAAGCTCGGCCATCCCGAACCGGAGTCGAACTTCGTCCCCGAGGAGAACAGCGCCGCACCGCAGGCGGCGCAGCGGTACGTCCCGTCGTCGTGGCAGTCGACGTAGCGCCCCGTGAACGGGGCCTCCGTCGCCGAGCAGCGGAGCACGCCGTACTGCTCGGGCGAGAGAGCCTGCTTCCATTCGTCGTCGCTGCGCACCTCGGGATCGCCCACGTCGTCCTCCTCCTCGTCGATCGTCTCGCCTTGGTCAGACTACGGCTCGGCGCCCGACCGGAGCTCCAGATCCGGACGGGTCCCGGCTTCCATTTCGGGACCGTCGGGAGCGTTGACGTCGGGCACGAGCTGCTCGACCGTCGTGCCCAGCGAGCGCGCGACTCGCACCATCGTCGTCACGCGAGGGATCCCGATCCCACGCTCGATGTACGACACCGCCTGCTGGGTGAGACCCGCTCGCCTGCCGAGCTCGAGCTGGGAGAGCCTGAGCTCGCGTCGGCGCTCGCGGACGAGACGTGCCCACGAGCACGCTTCGTCGCTCGCCGCTGCGGCGTGCGTTGCACGGTCTCGAGGGCGCGGCATGCTACGCACTGTAACGCATACTCGTGTACGTGTCTCCACGCCGCGTTGAACTCTTCTCGCCGTCCTGCTGGCGTGCTTCACCCGGGAAGCACAAGTGGGCTTGTCACAGACCATCGCCGGATCGGATACAACTACGTACGTGAGCACGATCGGATTCTCCGACTGGCTGAGGCACAAGGTCGACGCGCACGGCTGGCTCCAGCGTGACCTAGCCAGAGCGACGAGCGTCAGCCAGCAGACGGCCAGCCGTTGGCTTCTCGGCCAGACCCTCCCCAACGTGACGCACGCCCACGCCATCGCCCACGCGCTCGACGTGACGACGGACGAGGTGCTCGAGCGTCTCGGCTCGACTGCTCCCGCGCGCCCGGCTCCTCCCGGGTCACGCGACGAGGAGATGGCCGCGCTGCGAGCCCGGGTGGAGCGGCTCGAAGAGCAGGTCGCTCGCCAGCGCGAGGCGTGACACCGAGGATGGCCTCGAGCGCAGCGACGCGCGCCCGAAGCTCGGTGGTCTCTGCAATCCGTGCCTTCCTGCGGAGCTCGAGCTCGTCGTCCACGACCACCTCCCGGTCCCTCGGATCCGACGGCGAGCTTGCCGCGCAGCTGTGACAGAGGTGCTCGGCGTGCGGCGACACGAGCGCACGCGACGAAGGAGGGCCGGGCGCCTGCCGTCCGGCCCTCCTTCACCGCTCCTGCGCCGCAGCACCCGGGCCAGGAAGCGCGCTACTTCGGCATGCCGATCAGCGTGACCGTCGCCGTGTGGGACGTACCGGTCGTGTCGACGTATGTCACCGTGACCTGGTCGCCCGGCTTCTTCGACTCGATGGCCTTTTGTAGCGACGCCACGGTCGGGGTCGCGACCGAGTCGACCGCGGTGATCGTGTCGCCACCGGAGATGCCGGCCGCCTGGGCGGGGCTCCCGATCGCCACGTCGGAGACCGGCACCCCGCTCACCGCCGGCTGGCTGAACCCGAATCCGCCGAAGCCGCCGACGCTCGACGTCGTCCCGTCGAAGACGCCGAGGAAGGCCGTCTCGCCGAGCACCACCCCACCGCCGGCCTTGCCGCGCTCCATCTGCTGGACGATCGCCCGTGCCTCGTTGATCGGAATCGCGAAACCGAGCGTCGAGCCGGTGCCGCTGCCCGAGGCCGAGGCCGCGGCCGTGTCCATGCCGATGACCTGACCCTGGCCATTGAGAAGCGGCCCTCCGGAGTCACCGGGCTGGATCGGCGCGTCGGTCTCGATGAGCCCGTGGAGCGTCTCGCTAACGCTCGTCGGCGAGGAGTCGCTCGCCGTGATGGTCCTGCCGAGAGCGGAGACGATGCCGGTCACCGTCGTCGGTTGCTGACCGAGCCCGAGCGCGTTCCCCATCGCGACGACAGGGTTGCCGACCGCGGCGGTGGAGGAGTTCCCGAGGCGGACAGTCGGGAGCGTTCCCGAAAATCCTTGGATCTGCAGGAGCGCGACGTCCTTCAGCGGGTCGACCCCGATGACGGTCGCCCCGTAGGTGCCCGAGCGCCCCTGGATGCTGACGGTGATCTTCGTCGCATCTGCGACGACGTGGTTGTTCGTGAGCACCTCGCCGCTCGAGGTGATGATCATGCCGGTCCCGGCTGCCTGCGCCTGGCCCTGGCTCGCCGGGCTCGCGACGTTGGTGTTGATGTCGACGATCGCCGGTTCGACTGCCTTCGCGATCGCCCCGGTGGACTCGGTCGGCCCGCTGCTCGCGACCGTCGACCGGGTCGGGGTCGGGATGACCGGCACGTTCGCTCCGGCCGACGACCCGGAGCTGCCGCCCGAGAAGGCGATGCCGAGTCCTGCACCGAGTCCGCCGGCGAGCAGTGCAGCGCCGGCAGCCACGGTGAACGCCTTGCGGCCGTTGCGCGCCGGCGCAGCCGCCGGCGGAACCGGGCCCGTGGGCCCGTACCAGCCTGGCCCGTCCGGGAGCAGCGGGACGGCCGGTGGCGCGCCCCCCGGAGGAGTGGCACCCGTCGTGCTCTCGCCTCCAGGGGGCACGGCGCCTCCGCCGACACCGCCCGATGCCGCCGCCGGGGGGGCGAGCGGCGGCATCGAGAGCGGCATCAGGGGCTCCCACGCCCCGCTCCCGGCGCCGGGCGCCGGGAGCGGGGCCGGCTCCGCGCGCTCCGCGCCGGCGCTAGGCACGGCGTCGAGCGGCTTGCCGGGGTCGTAGGTCTCGTCCATATCTCCCACCTCGTCCTCTCACGTCCTTACGGCCCGCTTGTCGCATCAGGACAGGTCCTCACATGCGCCTGCCGGGCCGTCTCCCGGGGGCTTCCCAGCTCCCGTCCTCCCCGACAGCATGCCTGGCCTGCCTGCACGGTTGCTGGGCTCGGCCTGGGAACTACCTGAGAGAATCGCCCCGGTCAGGAGCTGGCAGCGAGCGCCACCGCTCGTGACGCTCCGGGCACTTGCTGGTTCGTCGGCGTCATGTTGCGCGCGGCGCCGAAGCCGTAGACCCCCCCCGAGCGCGTGAGCAGCCAATAGCCTGGGCCGGCGTCGGCAGGGGCAGGCGCGATCGCAACGACGCCATGGTCAGGGTTGCCCGCGTAGGCGGCGAGATGGCGCGCTGCGCCGTAGGCGTAGACCTGCCCGTTCGCGTCGGCCAGCCAGTAGCCGGGGGCTCCGGGCACGGCGGCGATCCCCACGATGCTGCCGACGAGCGTGCCCGGAGTGACCCAGCCGAGCCTGCGCGCCGCCCCGAAACGGTAGACGCGCCCGGTCGACGTCGCGAGCCAGTAGCCCATGCCGGTCCGCGCAGCCGCGATCCCGGTCACGCTCCCGACGAGCGCCCGGGGAGGTATCGAGCCGAGCAGCTGGGCGCCACCGAAGGCAAAGACCCGTCCCGTGGCGCTCACGAGCCAGTAGCCGTCACCGTCGGGCGTCGCCGCGATCCCCGCGATGCGGCCAGCGTGCATCCGAGGTGGGACCGAGCCGAGGCTGCGCGCGCCGCCGACGCCGTAGACATGGCCCGTCGTGCTCACGAGCCAGTAGCCGTCACCGTCGGGCGTCGCCGCGATCCCGGACGCATGCCAGGACTTCCTCGTGAGCGTCGGCGGGGCGCTCATGGCGTACGTGACCGCCTGGCCTGTGACGTCGAGGGTGACGTAACCCTCCGCTGCCGCCGGCGCTACCACGACACTCAGCTGCGCGGTCGCCACCGCGCCGAGCGCATCGGTCACGCGGGCATCGAAGGTCGTCGTGCCGGGGGTTCCCGGGCGTCCGGCGAGCAGCCCGGACGAGGCGAGGACGAGCCCACCTGCGAGGCGCCCAGTTGCCACGGACCAGCTGTAAGGCGGCGTGCCCCCACGCGCGGCGAGCCGCGTCGCGTAGTCGGCTCCGACCATCCCGTCCGCCAGCGCCGCCGTCGCGACCAGCGGCCCGGGACGGACGTCGAGCACGAGCGTCGCCGTCGCCGTCGCGTTCAGGGCGTCCACGACCTCGACTTGGATGCTCTGGGGGCCGGCTGCCGACGGTGCCCCGGCGATCTCGCCCGTCGAGCTGATCGTGACCCCGGCGGGCAGCGCCACGGGCGACCACTGGTAGGGCGGCGTCCCTCCGACCGCTGCGAGCTGCACCGCCAGCGGCTCGCCGGTCTCGACGACGGGCAAGCTGGTCGCCACGATCGCAACCCGTGGCGCGCTCGCCCGAGCCGTGCCCCGGGGCGGTCGGGCGGTGGTCACGACAGCTGCGCCGCTGCCCACGGCGAGCACGGGAACGGACAGGAGCGCTGCTACGACCGCGAAAGCGGCGCGACGCGGGAGAAGGGGCACCACGCGGGACGCTACCGCAGGTCGCGGCCGATTCGGTCCCGCCTGCGGCGGTGGGAGCACGCGAGACCGGCACGGAGAACTACGCGAGCGCGACCAGGTCGCCAAGCTCGTCGCTCCAATGGTCCTCGACGCCGTCGGGCATGAGCAGCACCCGCTCGGGCTGGAGCGCCTCGACGGCGCCCTGGTCGTGGGTTACGAGCACGATCGCTCCGGCGTAGCTTCGCAGCGCGCCGAGCACCTCCGCGCGGCTCGCCGGGTCGAGATTGTTCGTCGGCTCGTCGAGCAGGAGCACGTTCGCCGACGACACGACGAGCGCGGCGAGAGCGAGGCGCGTCTTCTCGCCGCCGGAGAGGGTTCCTGCGGGCTGGTCGACGCGGTCGCCACCGAACAGGAATGCGCCGAGGATCCGGCGCAGCTCTACGTCGGTGAGCGAGGAAGGCGCGTTACGCCGCACGTTGTCGAACACCCCGGCATGCGCGTCGAGCGTCTCGTGCTCCTGCGCGTAGTAACCGAGGCGCAGGCCGTGGCCAGGGACGACCTCGCCCGCGTCCGGGACCTCGACGCCGGCGAGCACTCGGAGCAGGGTCGTCTTGCCGGCGCCGTTGAGGCCGAGCACGACGACCCTGCTCCCGCGGTCGATCGCTAGGTCGACGCCGGAGAAGACCTCGAGCGAGCCGTAGCCCTTCGACAGGCCTGCTGCTGTGAGGGGGGTCCGACCGCACGGCGAGGGATCCGGGAAACGGAGCTTCGCGACCTTGTCCTGGCTCCTCGTCTCGGGCAAGCCGCCCGCGATACGTGCCGCTCGGCGATCGAGCTGGTGGGCGGCACGCGCCTTCGTCGCCGTCGCGCGCATCCTGTCCGCCTGCGAGCGCAGCGTCACGATCTTGCGCTCCGCGTTCGCTCGCTCGCGCTGGCGTCGCCGCTCGTCGCTCGCGACCTGCTCACGGTAGGCGCGCCAGCCCATGTTGTAGACGTCGATGACCTGCCGGGTCGCGTCGAGGTGCAGCACACGGTTGACGGTGGCCTCGAGCAGGTCCGTGTCGTGGCTGATCACGACGAGCCCGCCCGAGTAACCGCGTAGGTAGTTGCGGAGCCAGGCGACCGAGTCCGCGTCGAGGTGGTTCGTCGGCTCGTCGAGCAAGAGAGCCTGGGCCCCGGAGAACAGCACCCGTGCGAGCTCGACCCGGCGGCGCTGGCCGCCCGAGAGCGTCCCGAGCGGCTGCTCGAGCACGCGCCCGGGCAGGCCGAGGCTGGAGGAGATCGCTGCGGCCTCGGCCTCGGCTGCCCATCCACCGAGAGCGACGAAGCGCTCCTCGAGCGCCGCGTAACGCCGCATCGACGACTCCCGGGCGGGGTCGTCAGCGGTCCCCATCTTCACCGCTGCGTCGGCGAGGTCTCGAGCGACGACGTCGAGCCCGCGAGCCGACAGGATGCGGTCACGCGCGAGGACCTCGAGGTCGCCGGTGCGTGGGTCCTGGGGGAGGTAGGCGATCTCTCCCGAGCGCCGCAGCGTGCCGGCTGCCGGGAGCGCCTCGCCCGCGAGCACGCGGGTCAGGGTTGTCTTCCCGGCCCCGTTGCGCCCGACGAGGCCAACCCGGTCGCCGGGCGCCACCTGGAACGTCGCGCCCGACAAAAGGACACGGCCGCCCGCGGCGATCTCGAGGTCGGTGGCAGTGAGCAAGGTCGGGAGGCGGTCGAAGCGCTCGGGCGTTGCCGCATGGCATCGCCGCCGAGCGGTCACCGGAGCACTCCATCATCGCGCGGATCCGCGAGCCTCTCCGCGCGACGAGCCGTGCCGCCACCCGCCTTCGCAGACCACGAGGCGCCACCCGCGGCCGGTAGCCTGCCGGGGATGCACGGGCCCGTTGCTCTCGTCGGCAGTGGCGAGTTCCTCGACGTGATGCGTGAGGTCGACGAGGCCATGCTCGCCGGGAGGCCGCGCCGCGCCGTGTTCCTCCCGACGGCAGCCGCGGAGGAGGGTGAAGAGCGCGTCCGCTACTGGCTGGACCTCGGCACCCGGCACTTCGCGTCGCTCGACGTCGAGCCGGTGCCACTCGCCGTCCTCGATCGGGCCGGGGCCGAGCGCGCGGATCTCGCCGAGCTCGTCGCCGGGGCGGGCCTCGTCTATCTGTCCGGCGGGAACCCCGGCTACCTCGCCGACACGCTCCGCTCGACCGCCGTATGGCGGGCGGTCCTCGATGCCTGGAAGAGCGGCACCGCGCTCGCCGGCTGCTCCGCCGGCGCATGCGCGCTGGGCGCCGTCGCCGACGACTTCCGCCGGCCAGGGCGCTTCTCCGGGCTCGGGCTCGGCGTCGTTCCCCACGTCGCGGCGATCCCGCACTTCGACAAGTTCGACGGCTGGGCCCCCGAGCTCGCGAAAGGTCTGGTGGCGACGTGTCCGGCCACCGTGTCCGTTCTCGGTATCGA
>JAJZCK010000169.1 GCA_021846125.1 Actinomycetes bacterium
CGAGCCGTCCACGTACGCAGCGGACGCAGGAAGGGCCTGCGTATCGAGCCTCCTGCACCCCAGAACCAGCTCTTCCAACCATGACCAGCAACGAAAGGAGCAGTGTGTTGATGACTCGAAGAAGTTCTTGATGTCGGCCTCGAAGACGAACTGCTGTCCTTGAGGGAACGCCACCCGGATCTTCTCCAAGGCGTCGGTCGCTGAGCGCTTCGGGCGGAACCCGAAGCTGCAGGGCAAGAAGTCGGCCTCGAAGATTGGTTCGAGGATGATCTTCGTCGCCTGCTGGCACACCCTGTCGACGACAGTAGGAATGCCCAACGGGCGCTTCGACCCGTCGGACTTGTCTATCTCCACCCGGCGCACTGGCGCCGGGTGGTAGGTGCCTGCACGGAGGGCTTCGGCCAGCTCATCGAGCATCCGATGAACCCCGTAGTCCTCCACCGCCGCCAAGGTCAGACCATCGACCCCGGCTGCGCCACGATTGGCTCGGACCCGCTCCCACGCCTCCCACAGAACGTCACTTCTGTAGATGCGGTCGTACAGGGCGTGAAAGCGCCGCTCCGGAGACTGCTTGGCCGCAGCCCATAGCCGGTTCTGGAGGCGTCGAACGTTGGCGGGGGCCAGATGACGACCCTCGGGGTAGTTGTCCGGGGCGGTCCCCGGCATGCCCTTGCGCGTTCCTCCTCGACCAGCGTGACCGAAGTCGGGGCCCTTCCCTCCCGCCGGGTTCATCCCGGCGATCAGCGGTACTACGACCCCGTCGGACTCCCGCTGTGCTCCGCCGGACTTCACCACTGGCTTATACCGACGGTCTTTGCTGACAAGGCTGCACAGACGGGTCTCTCCTGTTCCGAACCAGACCTTGCGTACGTGCCGCTCCCCGTACCCCGAGGGGACCCGACCATGGGCATCTCCGGAACTGGCCAGTCGGTCGGACGTGGGCCTTCGCCGTGACATGAGCGGCTCGGCTCCCCTGTTGTGATTCTGACGAGGCTGCAGGACTCGGCCCTGGTGGACCTACGGCCCGCACGCTTGCTCCCTCCAAAGAGGCTTTTGACACCCCGCTCAGCCCGCCGCCTCTCGACGACGAACCGGGGCCTGCTACCGGGCTCTCCGGCGATTACCCGGATGGGACTTGCACCCACTGGTCTGGTCCAGCTTTCAGGACGCAACATGGTCCGAGGCTACCCCCTTGACTCTCCCCTTGGCTGGAGGGTTTACGGTCGCTTCCGTGGCCCGCACGATCACGATCCAGTACCTGAGGGGTTGCCCCCACAAGGCGTTGGCCGAGGCCCGCGTCGCCGAGGCCGTCCAGCGCTGTGGCGGCCCGGCGCCGGCGGTGATCCTCCAGGAGATCGCCGACGCCGAGGATGCAGCGCGAGTTGGCTTCGCCGGGTCGCCGACCGTGCTCGTCGACGGGATCGACGCCTTCGAGCGCCCGGGCGCTGGGGCGGGCTTCGCCTGCCGGCTCTACCGGACCGGCGAAGGTAACGAGGGGGCGCCGTCGCTCGACCAGCTCTGCGCCGTCCTGGCCACCGCGTGAGCCGGCCCTGCCCCGCAGGCAGGCTCCGCCTGGGGCCCTGAGCCGCTGAGGAGGACAGCGCGCGCCGCGGGGTGCGATACTGCATACCTTTTCCAAGGTCTGCGCAGGAGGTGGGATGGCGGGCGTCGCCAAGCGACGCCGAACGGCCGCTACCGGGCGCGTTATCGGGACCCGAACGGCCGGTCGCGCTCGGTCACCTTCGATCGGCTCGAGGACGCGAAGCGCTTCCTCAAGGTGACCGACGGGCGGATCGTCCATGGCGACTACGTCGACCAGTCCCAGGCCCGCACCCGCTTCGACCACTGGGCGGGGCTCTGGTGGGAAACGACGATCGGCCTGCGCCCCTCCACGAGGCGCGGCTACCGGGGCCACCTGGATCGCCATGTCCTCCCCCACTTCGGGGGCGTGCGGGTGGGCACGATCGACTACGCCGGCGTCGAGCTGTTCATCGCCGACCGCCTCCGGGCGGGCCTGTCCCCGAAGATGGTCCGGGACTCGGTCTCGGTGCTCTCCCTCGTCCTCCAGCTCGCGCTGCGGTCCAAGGCGATCCGGGAGAACCCTGCGTCCGGCCACGCGATCAGGGTGCGCCGGCGCAAGATCCGGGAGGGCGACGTGCTCGACATGGCACAGCTCCACCGCCTCGTCGCCCAGACCCGGGATCCGTACAAGTCGGCCGTCTGGGTGCTGGCCCTTGCTGGGCTGCGGCCGGCCGAGCTCTGCGGCCTGCGGGTGCGCGACGTCGACCTCGTCCGCGCCGTCTTCTACGTCCGGGGCACCCTGATGCCCGTCCAGCGCTTCACCGATGAGCCCTACCGGATGGTCGAGGGGCCGCCGAAGACCAACGCCGGCGACCGGGCCATCCCGATCCCCCAGTGGCTCTGCGACGAGATCTCCGCCCTCCTCGCCGCCCGTGGCATGCACGACCGGGACGGCTTCCTCTTCACGACCCGCTACGGCAACCCGCTGAACCGCGACCACTTCCGCGAGCAGGTCATCCGACCGGCGCTGCGGGCAGCCGGGCTTCCCTAGACGCTGCGCACCTACGACGTCCGTCACTCGCACGCGTCGCTCCTCATCGATCTCGGCGCCAACCCCCTGGCCGTCGCCCAGCGGATGGGCCACAGCGACCCGGCGGTGACGCTGCGCAACTACGGGCACCTCTTCGAAGGGGCGCAGGCGCGCCTCAGCGAACAGCTCGACGCCCTGCGGGAGGCGACCGCCTCGCAGCCTCTAGGGGCTGCCGTCGTGGGCCTCGACGAGCACCGCAGGAGAGCGACCCCGTAGGGTAAGCCACCCATTCTTCGCGGGTGACCGCGACCTGTCGCGACGACATGCCGTGCTCCGGATCGAGGCCAGGGACCGTTGAGACACCGTCATGGCGAGATGGACCTGCTCGAGCCTCCTGCCGAGTGGAGCGCGGCGGTCGAAGAGGCCAACTGGATCGCGGAGCGCCTCGGACCCTTTGCCGCCGACGTCAGCTCGGTCGTTCCGGCGGGCTTCGAAGCCTACGCTCGCGTGCTGCATCCGGCGGAGGAGCCAACCCGGGGGCACCGCCTCGTGCGCTGGCGGGAGATCGCCTCCTGGAGCGGGATCGCCCTGCGGCCCGACGCGCAGTTCCACACGGTCGCTATGCCACCTGCGGCGCCCGCGGACCCCCCGCCCTGGTCGGGACAGGGTCCGCGGGAAGGCAGCCTCTACCCACCTGACGCCGCCGTGCTCGCCGGGGTCCTCCGCGACGCCACGACGGCGCCCGAGGGCTGCTTCTTCGGCCTCTGGGCGGGGTACGGCATCGCCGTGAACCTGCCCCTCGTCCGGCTTCCCGAGCGCGAGTACCTGCTCTACACCGGCCCGGTCGAGGCCCTCACCGCTCCTGTCGCGTCGGCACACGGCCAGACGGCCAACCTCGCCTGGCCGCCGGATCACGCCTGGTGCGTCGTCAGCGAGATCGACCTGTGCTGGACCTACGTGGCCGGATCTCAGGCCCTCGTCGAACGGCTCCTCGCCGACGACCGCCTCGAGGTGCTTCCCGCCGCGCCCGACGAGCCGCTCACGCGGATCGAGCCGTTCGTCGCCGACCTCGTGGAGCCCGCCGTGACCGAGTTGCTCGCGGGCGCCCACACGCTCGTCACGACCTCCCAGGGGACCGTCGAGGCATGGCTGGAGCGACCCGATCGCCGGGGCCCGGGTGCGCTCCGGACACGGCTGCGGCCTGCGACTGGCTGGCGCGGCACGGGAGGCGGCTTGCTCGGCAGCCGAGACGAGGAGGGGCTTCGACGCGAGTTACGCGCCCGCCTCGCCTCCGCCGTCGTCAGCCTTGTCGGCGGCTAGCGGAGGCGGGCGCGACCCTCACTCCCTCTCGTCGCATTGATCACAACGTTGGCTTTTACAACATCGCCCTTGTACTCTGTGCCGGGTGAGCACGACGATCGGGCGGCCGGCCGACCTGTTCGACCGGGAGCGGGAGTGGGCGGAGCTCTCGGCCTTCGTCTCCGACCCGACCCCGGGACTGCGCATCGGCATCGTCTACGGCCGCCGGCGCCAAGGCAAGTCCTATCCGCTTCGACGTCTCGCCGCCGCGACCGGAGGCTTCTACTACCAGGCCCTCGAGCACGAGCCGGCGCAGGCGCTCGCCGAGCTCGGCGAGCGGCTCGGCGCCCACCTCGGCGTCGGCCGCCTGGCGCTCGCCGACTGGGACGAGGCGATCTCGAGCCTCGGGCGACTTGCCCCGCGCTCGGGCGCAGTGCTCCGCACCGCGCCCCTCGGGACGAGGCCGCGTGGAGACGGCTCGATCGCCGTCGGCCCCGCCGTGGCGGTCATCGACGAGTTCCCCTACCTCCTCGAGAAGACCCCCGAGCTTCCCTCACTCATCCAGCGCGCCGTCGACCGCTCCAAGGACGATGGCTGGCCGGCCGTGCGCCTCATCCTCTGCGGCTCGGCGATCTCGGTCATGGCCGACCTCCTCGAGGGCCAGGGCGCGCTCCGGGGCCGGGTGCAGGCCAACCTGCTCATGCGGCCCTTCGACCACGTCCAGTCGGCGCGCTTTTGGGGCATCACCGATCCTCGCCTCGCGTTCCGGGTCGATGCGATCCTCGGTGGCACGCCCGGCTACCGCGAGCTCGTGCGCTCGGTGCCCTCCTCGCTCGAGGAGCTCGACGCCTGGGTCATCGACGAGGTCCTCTCTCCCGCCGCCGCCCTGTTCCGGGAGGACGAGTGGCTCCTCGGCGAGCAGCGTGGCATGGAGAACCGGGCCCTCTACCTCTCGGTGCTCGCCGCCGTCGCGAGCGGGAGCAGCACCCAGTCGGCGATCGCGAGTGAGCTCGGCCGCTCCCAACAGAGCGTGCTGCATCCCCTTGACGCCCTCGTGCGCTCGGGCTTCCTCGACAAGGACGACGACGTCGTCCGCCAGCGTCGCCCCGTCTACCGCATCGCGGATCCGATCATCCGCTTCCACCACGTGGTGCGCCATCCCCGACTCGCCCTCTTCGAGGACCGCCGCGGCGCCGAGGCGTGGGCGGAGGCGCAGTCGAGCTTCGAGTCCCTCGTGCTCGGGCCCCACTTCGAGCGACTAGCCCGAGAGCACGTCCGCCGCACCGGTGAGGCGCTCGTCGGGGCTCCGATCGTCACGGTCGGCACGACGGTCGTCAATGACAGGGACGACCGCGCCGCGCACGAGCTCGACATCGTGGCGCTCGCCCCGGGCACCGGGCGCCAGCACCGGACCATCCGGGCCATCGGCGAGGCGAAGCTCCGTGCGCTCGATACCGGCGACCTGGCCCGGCTGATGCGCATCCGGACGGTGCTCCATGGGGCGGAGGATGCCCACCTCATCCTGGTCTCGGCGTCCGGGTTCGCCGCCGGCCTCGAGAGCGAGGCTGCGGCCCGGGCAGACGTGCACCTCGTCTCCCTCGAGGACGTCTACGGGAACGACGAGGAGTGACCCCCATACCAGCACGGACGAGCTGGGGCGAGATCAAGGCAGAACGCCCACAGACCGAGAAGGGTCGCGCGGCGTACGAGGACGAGGCCTGACTCAACGCCTTGCGCGACCTCGTGTTCCGACTCCGAACCAAGGCAGGGCTCACTCAGGCCGAGCTGACCCTCGAGACCCTCGAGCGGCTTGCCACCGCCGTCGACAGCGAGCTCGTCGTGGGCGTCGGCGAGAACCTGTCGGGCAACCCCGGCATCGCCGAGCTGGAGCAGGACGGCCACGCCATGGTTCG
>JAJZCK010000170.1 GCA_021846125.1 Actinomycetes bacterium
GAATCCGGCCGAGGCTCGCTGCCGCGGTGTGGGCGGCGGTGTCGGTCGCAGCAACCGTGGTGTGGAGCCGTTTCACGGCGTCGTCGGCCAGAGCTCGGGCCTCACCTGCGCTCGTAAGGGCTTTGCGGGCTCCCGGCAGCAGGCCGTCGGACTCCTCGAGGGCGGCTTGGGCCGCGTCGATCTTGGCCTGGACGACCTGTGCGTCTTCGCCGACGGCGTCCTCGATGGTGGCGAGCTGTCCGGCCTCGTCGTCGTAGAGGTCACGCGCCCTGGTTGCCTCGGTCTCGAGCTTGCGCCGCTCGTCGACGGTGCGCTCCCAGAGCTCGACAGCCTCGGTGTGGGCCACCAGGGCGCGGGTGATGCGAGCCCCCTCGCTGCGGGCGGTACGCAGGCGTTGGGTGAACCCCGACAAGGCAGTCCGTAGCGCGGTCAGCGCCGACAGCTCGTGGGGTAGGTCGAGGCGGATCGCGTTCTCCGCCAGTTCGCGCTGCGCTCGCGTCGCGCTGTCCCGCGCTCGCTCGGCGTCGGTGCGCAGCTCGCCGAACTCGCGTCGGTGCTCGGCGGTGACGTCGCGGAGCGTGTGGAGCTTGTTGACGGCGTCGATCAGCCGCCGCGCTGCGGGCAGATCGCGGCGGAGCTGGGCGAGTGCCCTCCGCTGCTCGTCGGCCGCTCGCACCGCCTCTTCGGCGGCGGCCACGTGGGCCTCGGCGTCGACGATGCGGGCCCGGACGTCGGCGAGCTCGCGTTCGCGGGCGGCTTGGCGGGCGCCGACGCCGACGAACTCGACCCGGTCCTTGTGCCAGGCACCGCCTGCCACACCGAGGCCCCACCGCCCCTGGCCATCGACCCAAGACGACGCCTCTGGATGGGGACCGAAAGCGATGCTGGCGAGGAGGGCGCCAATCGCTGTGGGGTCGACGCTGCTGCCAGGCGGCAACGCAGGTGCAAGAACCGAGGTGAGCGTCGCTGCACCAGGGCCGAGCGGTGCCGGTGTGAGCAGGACATCTTCGGTGGTGGCGTCGCGCACGACGCCGCCGGCGGTCACCCAGCCGTCGAGTAGTCCGCTGGCTTGGAGGGCCGCCTCGACACCAGCCGCCGTAGTCGGGTCGACGTGGGGGACGAACTCGATAGCGGCATAGAAGGGTGCGCCAGAGGCCGAGTCGCGACGGACGGTGCGGTAGCGCGACGTGTCGGGGAGCTTCTCCGTGCGGGCCTCGATCTCGGCGAGCTGACCTTGGAGATCGGCAAGCACCTCATCGGCGTCCCGCTTGCCGATGGCCGCTTCGGTCACAGCCGCCTCGGCACGGGAGCGGCTGGGGACGAGGAGGTCGTCGACAATGGCGGCCAGCGTGTCGAGGTCCTCGGCGGTCAGGAGATCACCGATGTCGGCGTCGGCGTCGCCGTCGGGATCGGCAGTGGCCTGCGCGTACGCGGAGACCGGTGACCAATCGACGTCGAGGTGCTCAGCCCTCGCCGCGTCCGCCCACACCCTCAGCTGGCCGCGCCAGTCGCGGTCTTCCGCGGTTGCTGCAGCCGCCGCGTTGGCTTCGGCATGGGTGGCCTTTTCGAGTTGCCGCTCGGCGGTCGCAGCGGCCTGTTCGGCTGTGCTCGCCGCCCGGTCGACCAGGTCCGCCTGCTTCGCCTCTTCGATGAGGACGCCAAGGTTGGCGGAGCGGGCATCGCAGTTGCGGACGAGGGCGGCCAGGGCGGCGGCGTGGCGTTCGACCTCGACCGCGACCGCGCCGGCGTCCACCCGGCGAGGCGTCGTTCTGCTCACCGTCTCAGCCGCTCCGTCCAGTCGGCGGACCTGGACGTTCTGTTCCGCGGAGGCGGAAGCGTCGGTGACGAGGACCGGATCGGCGAGCAGGCCCGCGTCGAGGCGGGCGGCCGCGGCGAGCGGTTCGAGATCACGGCGCGAGGCGCGGGTCTGGGTGGCTTCGTGGTCGACGTTGGCCGCAGTCGACGTCACCGCCCCGGCCGATTGCTGCTCGTGTTCACGGGCGAGGTCCACCGCGCCTTCGGCGGCCTTCGCTGCGCTGTGGTGAGCGGCGACCCGCTGCTTGCGATCGTTGATCGACTGAAGGTGCTGGTAGGCGGGTGACGCCATCAGCACCTTCAAGTCTCCTTGGGCGTTGCGGCCTTGCGCGTCGAGGTCGTCGACGCGGTCCTGAGCGTCGTCCGCCGCGCTGCGGGCTTGCTCCGCGTGGTCTTCGGCGTTCTTCAACTGCCGCCGGGCGCCTGCGGCCCCGTCGGCAGCGCCGACGACGGCTTGGGCCCGGTGCCGGAGGACGCCGCGGGCGTAGTCGCGGTAGGAGTCGAGGAACTCGGCGAGGGCGCGTTCGGTCTTCTCGGCCCGGGCGAGATCTTCGCGGATCTTGGTGAGGTCGTCGAAGTTACGGGCGACGTCGACGATCAGGTCGTCGTCGAGCGGCGGGAGTGCCTCGGTCAGCACCTTGGTGTGCTGTCCCGCCTCGATGTTCTCCCCCACGCTCGGTCGTCGCAGCTCGTAGAGCAGATGGCACAGGTTGCGGTAGCGGGCGTCGTCGTCGATGCCGAAAAGTTCCTTGGCGACCCGGCGGGCGTAGGACGCTGACGTGGTGAAGTACTCGTCGGAGCCCAGTTGGGCTCGGAACACGTCCTGGTTGAGCATCCCCGCCTCGTCGTCCACGTCGATGCCGTCGTCGACGCGCTTGTCGGTGACGAAAAACCAGGCGGTGTGCTTCCGGGTCGCCGGCGACGCCTTCACGCCACACCCGAGCGTCCGGAACTCCTCGTTGCCCTCGGCGTCGACAGCCCGCAGCTCGAGCCACATGTAGCCGATGTGGTTGCCAGGTTCCCGTCCGTCGGTCATCAGCCAGTAGAGCGACGTGCGGTCCTTCCTGACGCAGTCGAGGGCGCGGGTGTCACCGTCCAACAGGAACGGGAGCAGCATCTCCATCGCCTTGGATTTGCCAGCGCCGTTCTTGCCGCGGAGCAGCATCCGGCCGCCGGAGAACACCAGGCGGACGTCGTCGTATTGCCACACATTGCGGACCCCGGCGCGATGCAGGACGAATCGGCCGGTGCGCTCGACCGGCATCGACGGCAATGGTGCCAGGTTGGTGGTATCGGTGAACAGGCTCACGTGAGGGCTCCGAACAGGTCGGGGACGGGCTCGGGGGTTGCGACGATGGCCTCCTCGGCGACATAGCGGGCGGCTGCCGCCAGCAGCACCCAGCCGCCCGGCATCCCGTTGCCCCGGGTGGCGGCCCTGGCGACATCGGCGGGGGCGATGAGGTGCATGTCGGCGAGTAGGCGGCGCACTTCGTCAGAGAGCGCATGGGCGTCCTCGACCCACGCTTGGCCCCACCGGCGGTGGTGGCGGGCAACGTAGCCGTCGAGGATCTCCTCGAAGAGCCCGTCGGGGATGGGAACACCGACGACGAGCGCGTCGCGCGGGTTGGGCACAGGCGAAGGCCGGAGACGGGCGGCCAGGTCGGAGACGGTGAGGAGCGCCGCTTGGGCGACGGTTCCGCTGCCGGGGAATTCGCGGTCGGTGAGCTCAGGGTGGAACAGGGCTGTGCCCTCGGCGCGGATCTCAAGCGTGGCGCCGAGGAAGTCGCCGAGGACCGCCTCCTCGCGGCGCTGGTACTGCGCCATCCACGCCCGGTCCTCGTCGTCGAGGTCATCGCGATAGACGACGGGCGTCTCGACAAGCCGGCGGCGCACGCGGTGGCGAGCACCGCCGACGATGGCCGATCCAGCCCGCTCGATGAGGTCCGCCGGGCTTTCCGCCTGGCGGAGCGGGCCGGCGACGAGGTGGCGGACCAGGTCCCGGTGCACCGTGAGGAGCACGTCAGGTCCTCCGTCTGCGTAGCCGGCCACCGCGTTCTCGTCCTCCACGAGCACACCCCACTCGACCAGGAGACGCAGCGCCGCCACCAGCGCCCGCCTCTCGGTCACGCTGTCGCCCACCTCGATGTCCGCCTCGGCGGCCGCCGCCCGGAGGTCGGTGACGAGGCCGGAGAGGAGTAGCTGTTCGCGTGACGTCAACAGCACCGAGACCACGAGGGTGAGGTAGGCATACGCCCTCGGTGTGAGCGGGGTCGAGGACCCGGACCGGACGCCGGGCCGGCTCGCATCGGCGAGTGCCGTCTTATACAGCCGAGCAAAGCCGGCCTCGACGACGAGGCGGTAGCCGAGCAGCTGGCTGAACTGCTCGATCAGCCAGTCGGCGTGCTTGCGGATGAGGCGGAACACATCGGCGTGCGGCCCGTGGGCGAGCACGAGCGGCTGGGCGACGAGCACGCACGCCGCGGCCTGGCGGTCGGCGACGGTGTTCGGGTCGCTGACGGTCATGCGTGCGACTCCCGCACACCGGATCCTGCCGCCCTGCCGACCACGTCGAGCTGCACGTCCAGGTCATAGAACGTCAGATCCCCGGTCGCCGAGCGCACCGTGGTCGTCCGGCCGGCCATGGAGCGGACGATGAACACCAGGCCCGTGTCAGCCACGGTGCTCGTCCCAGCAGTGAACGCAGGGCGTTGCGCACCGACAGCCATCTCCCCCGACGCGGTAGCCGACACGAGCAGCTCGACGAGCACGGCCATGGCGCCACCACTGAGGCGGACGTCCTCGAGTCGTGTGGCCGCCGCGGCAAGCTCGTCACAGGCGGCTCTGCGCGCTCGGGCAGCCCGATCGTGGTCCGCCAGGAGAGCCTGTTTCTGCGCTTGGTGGGTGGCGGGCCGGGCCGAGCGGCCGCGAGCGGCCCGGTCGCCACGATCGCGGAGACTGACCGGGACCGGTGCGGCGGGCGCTCGCCACCAGGGTGTCGTCGCTGGCACCAGGTCGGCGTCGACCGAGCCGTCCTCACCTATGGGGACCCCGAGATGCCGGGCACCGTGCATGGCGAACGCCGCGTTGAACAACGTGTGGGCTTCGGTCGTCGTCGAATCGCGGAACCAGCCGGCCAACTTCAACAGGTCGCGGCGCAGGGACGTCGCACGGCTCGTGGTCGCGTTGATACGTTTGAGATTGGCGAGCAGGGCGGACAAGGCGCGGTTGGCGGCGGCCCGAAGCTGGTAGGCGCCCGAGGCGGTGCCGCCTTCGGAGAACCAGGCACGCAACTCATCCCAGTCGCGTTGGCTGCGCCCCCGGGCCCGGTCGACGACACCGCCCGGTTGGGCATCCTGCAGCGCCCGGAAGTCGGCGCCATGCTCGTCGAGGACCCCGAGCAGCAATGGCAGGTTGGGCCACAGCCGGCTGAGGGCCACTTCGACGGCGGGAGTGTGCAAGGCCACCTCGCCAACGACGGTTTCCAGGTAGTCGAGGAGCAACCCCTTGAACCCGTTGAACTCGTCGCTGTCCAGGTCGAAGCGGGACACGACAGCGCCGACATAGGCGTAGAAGTCGCTGATGGACGCCGCGAAGTCGCCGAACTGCAGGAACAGAGTGGACACCCGTTCGGCGGCCTCGGCCGGCTCGATGCGTTCCGAGCCGTGGGCGGCCAGGTCGGCCAGGTCCGCCAGGCCGCGGGCGACCAGGCCGAGCAGCTCCCGGGACACCTCGCGCGCCCCTTCGGTGGCGGCGAGCACCGCGTCGACGTCGCGCTGCACCGCCGTACCGAGCTTGGATAGCTGGTAGCGGGCGGCCTGACGGTGGTACTCGGCGATGCTGGTGACCAGGCAAGGCGACTCGACGCGTACCGCTACCTGGCCGTACCCGACCGGGCGCTGTATCTCGCCATCATGCGCCTGTTCACGTCGGTACTGCTGGCCGAGT
>JAJZCK010000171.1 GCA_021846125.1 Actinomycetes bacterium
GGCACCGGCACCGGCAGCGACAGCGCCGGCGACAGCGGCAGCGGCAGCGCCGGCGGCAGCGGCCCGGGCGTCGCAGGATCCGCCGGCGAAGGAGCCCGGCGCGGGTGGCGCGAACGCACTGGTCGCTGCGACGAGCCAGGGGGACCGCTGGCCGGCCGTGGCGCCACGGCTCCTCGCCCCGGCGACGGGCCTAGTGGTCGGCGGCCGCGCGATCCGAGGCCCTGGGAGCGTGCGCGCCGAGGTGCTCGGGCACACCTTCCGCATCTCCGCGGGATCGTTCTGGCAGGCGCACAGCCACGGTCCGACCGTGCTCGGCCGCGCGGTGCTCGACGGCCTCGAGCCGCGGCGCGGCGAGGCTGTGCTCGACCTGTTCGCAGGAGTCGGGCTGTTCTCCGTCCTGCTCGGATCGGCAGTCGGCCCGGACGGAAGCGTCCTCGCCGTCGAGCGCGACCGTGGTGCGTGCGCGGACGCTCGCCACAACACGCGCCGGTTCGCGCACGTCGAGGTGCGCGAGGCCAATGTCAGCTCGGCCGTCCTCGCGTCGCTCGGTCGCTACGACCTCGTCGTCCTCGACCCGCCGCGCCAGGGAGCGGGAGCCGGGCTCATGACCGCCCTCGTGGAGCTCGAGCCTGCTCCCCGTCGGGTCGCCTATGTCGCGTGCGACCCTGCTTCGTTCGCTCGCGACCTCGCGGTCGCGTTGCAGGCCGGTTGGTCCATGCCGTCGCTCCGCGCCTTCGACCAGTTCCCGATGACCGAGCACGTCGAGATCGTCGCGCTCCTCGAGCCACCCGCGCCGGCGGTCCCCGGCGTGCCTCGGCTTGACGCCCCTCCGGCCGGGCAGCGACGATGACGAGGTGCGCGACGACACCGAGGAGAGCGCGCGGGTCGGACCGGCTGGACCCGGCCACGTGACGACGACCTCGGTCCAGGTCGGCGAGCTCTCTTTGTGCGTCGAGGTGCTCGGCCCGCCGGCCGGACGACCGCTCCTGCTCGTCCACGGCCTCGGCGCGCAGCTCGTCGACTGGCCGGACGAGCTGGTCGACGGCCTCGTCGCCGCCGGCTTTCGCGTCGTCCGCTTCGACAACAGGGACGCCGGACTCTCGACGCACCTCGACGCGCTCGGGATGCCGGACCTGGTCCGCGACGCGGGGCATCCGGATCGAGCGCCGTACCTGCTCGCGGACCTGGCGGACGACGCCGCCGGCCTCCTCGGCGCGCTCGGCTTCGGCCGGGCCCACGTCGTCGGTGTCTCGATGGGGGGCATGATCGCCCAGGAGCTTGCCATCCGGCACCCCGACGCCCTGTCCAGCCTCTGCTCGATCATGTCGACGACCGGAGATCCCGCGGTCGGCCAACCATCCGCCGAGGCCCTCGCAGTCCTGCTGCGCGCGGCTCCGGCTGGCCGCGACGAGGCGATCGAGCAGTCGATCGCCGGCAATCTCGTCACGGGATCGCCGGGCTTCCCCTTCGACGAGGCAGCGGCGCGGGCGAAGGCCGCCGCGAGGTACGACCGGTCGCACGACACCGCAGGCGTCGCTCGCCAGCTCGCCGCGATCGTCGCCTCGCCGGACCGGACCCCCGCTCTCCGCGGGCTCAAGCTACCGGTGCTCGTCGTGCACGGCGAGGCGGACCCGCTCGTAGCGGTGTCCGGTGGCCGTGCGACCGCCGCGGCGGTCCCAGGAGCCGAGATCGTGACGTTCCCGGGCATGGGCCACGACCTGCCGGCCGCGCTCATCCCGGAGATCGTCACCCGCATCACCCGCCTCGCGGACAGAGCCGACCGTGTGGACGGATCGAGCGAGACTGGTGCCCCGGGGCGACCGGGAGACGAGGGCAGGGCCGGAGATGGAGAGGACGACAATGAGGACTAGGCGGATCGGGACGCTCGAGGTGACGGAGGTCGGTCTCGGCTGCAACAACTTCGGCGGTCGGATCGACGGCGACGCGACGGACGCGGTCGTCGGCGCCGCTCTCGACGCGGGGGTGAACTTCTTCGATACCGCCGACGTCTACGGTGACTCGAGGAGCGAGGAGCTGCTCGGCCGTGCCCTCGGGCACCATCGCAGCGAGGTGGTGGTCGCGACGAAGTTCGGCATAGCGCGCGGCGAGCTCACCGGAGGTGCGGCACCCGGCTACGTGCGCTCGGCCGTCGACGCGAGCCTGCGGCGCCTCGGGACCGACTACATCGACCTCTACCAGCTCCACCGCCCCGACCCGGATGTCCCGATCGCTGCGACTCTCGGTGCGCTCGCCGAGCTGGTCGCCGCCGGCAAGGTGCGCGAGATCGGCTGCTCGAACTTCACCGTCGACCAGCTCGACCAGGCAGCAGAGGTGGCCGGCTCTTCGGGCGGCCCCGCCTTCGCGAGCGTCCAGAACGACTACAGCCTGCTCCATCGCGAGCCAGAGGACGGCGTCCTCGACGCATGCGGTCGCCTCGGGATCGCCTTCCTCCCCTACTTCCCCCTCGCGAGCGGGCTCCTCACCGGCAAGTACCGCGCAGGCGAGCCCGCCCCGCGCGGGAGCCGTCTCGCCAACGCGGACGCGCAGCGGCGCGAGAGGGAGATGAGCGAGGAGCGGATGTCGACCGTCGCCGAGCTCGCGGATCTCGCCGGGTCCGTGCCATGCACGCTCGTCGAGCTCGCCTTCTCCTGGCTGCTCACCCGCAGCGCGATCGCCTCCGTCATCGCCGGAGCGACCTCCCCCGAGCAGGTCCGCGTCAACGCCGCAGCGGCCGACGTCGAGCTGAGCACCCAGCTGCTCGAGCGTATCGACGAGATCGCACCCCACGTGACAGCAGCCGAGGCGCGGGCGACGTGACCGGCGTCGCCGGTGGGGAAGCGATGTCGCGGGCCGAGTTCGACGCGCTCTTCGACGAGCTGACCGACTGGTCACGCGCCTTCGAGCGACCTCCGGGGACGCTCGGCGCACGCGTCGCCGAGTCCGCCCTCGCGGGCACGCGCCTCGTACGGGAGGGCGAGGTCGTCCTGCTCGCGCACCCGCTCGACACCGAGGCCGGGCCGGACAACACGAAGCCGGCACTGTTCTACATGGCAGACATCGGCGACTCCGCTACGCAGGAGCCCAGGTGCCACATGGACTTCGTCGGCGTCGACTACCACGGCAAGTCGGTCACCCATCTCGACGCTCCCGCGCACATGGGCTTTCGCGACCTGCTCTACGGCGGGATCCCTGCCGACGAGGCGATCACCTCGAAGGGTGCCCGCCACGCGTCGGTCGACGCGCTGGGCGCGGTCGTCCGCCACGCTGTGCTCCTCGACGTTCCCGCGTCGAAGGGCCTCGACTGGCTCGAGCCGGGGACCGCGATCACCGGCGACGACCTCCTCGAGGCCGCTCGTTGGGCGCCTGTCGCCGTCGAGCCGGGCGCGATCGTCTTCGTCCGCACAGGCCACGGAGCGAGGCGCCAGGCGCTCGGGGCCTGGGACCCGTCGGAGCTGTCCGCTGGCTTGCACCCCTCGGCCATGCGGACCGTCACTGCGTGGGAGCCTGCCGTGCTCGGCTCGGACGGCGACAGCGACGTGCGCCCGAGCCCCGTGCCGGGCGTCCATTCGCCGGTGCACGCGCTCACGCTCATCGCGCAAGGGATGCCACTGCTCGACAACGTGGCACTCGAGCAGCTGAGCACGACCTGCCGTCGCCTGGGGCGCTACAGCTTTCTCTGCACCATCGCCCCGCTGGTCGTGCCCGGTGGCACGGGCTCGCCGGTGACACCTCTCGCCGTGTTCTGACCCCGGGCGCCGGACGCCGTCGAGGTGGCGCGCCGCAGCGCCAGCGGGCGTGGCGCGAGGGCACCGGGACGCCGACAGGCATAGGGTAGTGAGATGATCGAGCATGCGACGTTCGGACGGACCGGCCACTCGAGCACGAGGGTCATCTTCGGCGGAGCCGCCCTCGGCTCGGTGAGCCAGGAGACCGCCGACGGCGTCCTCGAGGTGCTCCGCGCGCACGGGATCAACCATCTGGACACCGCCGCGAGCTACGGAGATTCCGAGCTGCGGATCGCTCCCTGGCTCGCCGGCCACCGCGACGACTACTTCCTCGCGACGAAGACGGGTGACCGCAGCGGCGACGCGGCGCGAGCGAGCCTCGAGAGGTCTTTGACACGCCTCGGCGTCGACCACGTCGACCTCGTCCAGCTCCACAACCTCGTCGAGGAGGACGACTGGGAGCAGGCGCACGCGCCGGGTGGCGCCCTCGAGGCGCTGCTGGCGGCGCGCGAAGAGGGGCTGACGCGCTTCGTCGGCATCACCGGCCACGGCGTGCGGATCCCGCGCATGCACCTGCGCAGCCTTGCTCGCCACGACTACGACTCGGTGCTCCTGCCGTACAACTTCACGATGCGGGCGGACAGCCGGTACCGCGACGACGTGGAGACACTGATCGGGCTCTGCGCAGAGCGCGACGTCGCAGTCCAGGTCATCAAGGCGGTCGCCCGCGGGCGCTGGCCCGCCCAGTCGTCCGGAGAGCACCGCAGCTGGTACCGGCCGCTCGAGGATCCAGGGGCGATCACCCGGGCGGTGCACTACGTGCTCGGGCGGCCCGGGCTCTTCCTCGACTCCTCGAGCGACTACGAGCTGCTCCCCCAGATCCTCGCAGCTGCATCGTCCCCCGGGCCGGTGCCCTCCGACGACGAGATGTCGGCCGACGTGGAGGCGATCGGGATCGAGCCGCTCTTCGACGGCGCGGAGCTCGAGCGCATCTGACGCTCGGCCGCGGGCCCGCGACCGCTTGTAGGCTGGCGCCATGACCGTTCCGCCAGACGGCTGGGGCCTTCGCCGCTCCAAGCTCGTCATGCTGCCAGCCCTGCTCGCGAGCTCAGCCCTCGCCGTCGGGGTGGCCGTCGCATTGCCGGCGTCGGCCTCGACGAGGCAGGCGTCGTCCCTGCCCTCCGGGTCGTCTCTCGTCGCGGCCGCAAAGAAGGCAATGCTCGCTGCGAGGAGCGTGCACTTCGACCTCTCGTCCTCTGGAGCCGGCGTCGAAGAGCACATCAGCGCGGATGCGGGGACGGCGACCGGCCGCCAGGTGCTGACCTCCGGCGACGCTCGGGCGACCGTGCTGCTGACGAAGCGTGACGCGTACTTCGGCGGCGATGCCGCAGGCCTTGCGAAGTTCTTTGGGATGCCGACTGCAGACGTGAAGAAGGTCGGCGCCAAATGGGTCGACGTCACGTCTGGGTCCGCGCAGTACACGAGCTTCGCGAAGAACCTGGTCGCCTCATCGCTCCCCGCGGCGTTCCTGCCCACGGTGAAGTCGGTCGCCGTCGGACGCGTCACGATCAGCGGTCGGCCGGATTACCGCCTGACCTGGGTGGCAACCGTGAGCGGCAAGCTCTTCCACGAGTCGCTCGACCTAGCCGGGACAGGTCCGGCACTACCGATCAGCCAAGTCGGGACGAGCGGCAAGGACGAGGAGTCGACCACGTTCTCCCGCTGGGGCGAGACGGTGCACGTCACGCCACCGAGGCACACGATCGCGTTCAGCGTCTTGACGGGTTGAAGGGCGACGCCTACGAACCCGTCGTCGCCTGACCGCGCCGCCCGGCGGCCTCGGCGGCGCGGTCCGGCGCATCGGCGGCGGCGCTCGCCGGCGGCGCGTCTCGCCGCGAGCGTCGTCGCCGTCGCCCTGGCCGGTGCGGCCGTTGGGTTGTCCCTACGGGTCGCCCTCCACCATGGCGCGGCCGGCGCTCCTCACCCACGACCCCGCTCGGCCGGCCCCGGTCGCGCACCG
>JAJZCK010000172.1 GCA_021846125.1 Actinomycetes bacterium
CGTCGAGAGGGCCGTCGTCGGCCAGCCGTGCCTCGTCGTCGGTCGCCGCGAGCAGCTCGCTCGCCTGGTCGTCGGGTGTCGTCGTCATCGGGACCGGAAGCGTCGCATCTCGACATTCAACACGAGCCCGATGGCCGCGAAGAACACGATGATCGCCGATCCGCCGTAGGAGATGAACGGCAGCGGGATCCCTGTCACCGGCATGAGACCGACGTTCATCCCGATGTTCTGGAAGACGGAGAACACCACGAGCGCCAGGACCCCGGTGCAGAGCAACCGACCGAGGCCGTCCTTCGCGGACTGCATCGCGCGCAGGATCCTCAGCGACATCACCCCGAAGAGCCCGATGAGCACAGCCGAGCCCACGAAGCCCAGCTGCTCGCCGACAGTCGCGAAGATGAAGTCCGTCGACTGCTCCGGCAGGTAGTTGAGGGTGGTCACGATGCCGTCGAAGAGCCCGGTGCCCTTCAGCCCGCCCGTGCCGATCGCGATCTTCGCGACGTCCTCCTGGTAGTTCGCCCCGAGCGCGCCCGTGCTCGGGTGCAAGAAGCTCGTCAGTCGCTGGATCTGGCTCGCGTGGACGAGGTGGACCTGCACCCCGCCGTAGAAGCCGACGATGCCCAGCACGACGAGCAGCACGAGATAGCGGACGCGCACCCCCGCCACGACGAGCATCGTGAAGACGACGACCACCATGACGATCGCCGTGCCGAGGTCTGGCTGCTTCACGACGAGGAGCAACGGCACACCCGCGAGCACGAGAGCCGGGACCAGGCGCTTCGGGCCGAGGTCCTCGCTGTGGTTGCTCAGGTAGACAGCGAGGACACCGACGAGCGCGAGAGCGGCAAACTCCGACGGCTGCAGCTGAAACGGGCCGAGGTTGATCCAGCGCTGCGCCACACCCGAGGCCGTCGCGCCCGATCCTGCGGTGACGGACTTCCCGACGACGAACACCGCGAGCAGCGAGAGCACGACGGCTCCGAAGATCACGTAGGCCCACTGCTCGAGGCGCCGGTAGTCGATGAATGTCACCGCCGCCATGACGCCGATGCCGACGACGGAAAAGACGAGCTGGCGCTTCAGGTAGTAGGTCGGCTCGAACGTGTACACCGACTTCGTCGCCGAGTACACGACGACGATGCCGAGGACCGACAGAGCGAGCGTCGACGCGAGGAGCACGACGTCGAGGTGGCGGAGTGCCGCGAGCACGCCGCTCTCCTCGCGCCCCGAGCGCGCACGCGCTCCCCTGTCGAGCAGGTGTGCGGCCACGACCTCCTATCCTACCGGCGCTACGTCCCCGAGAGCCCCGCGCGCGGCGGACCACAAGGTCTCGATCGGAGCCGTCTCGCCGGTCCACAGCGCGAACTGCAACGCAGCCTGGTGCACGAGCATCCCGAGACCGTTGCGCACCGTCGCGCCCGAGGCGGCAGCCTCCGCGAGGAAGCGTGACGTCGCGGGCGCGTAGCGCATGTCGTAGGCGATCTGACCGCTCCCGAGCCCGGCACCCGCAGTCGTCCCGGCATCGAGGCCGGCCGCCTCGGCAGGCGCTGCGTTGATGACGAGGTCCGCGTCGCCGAGATCCGCGACCGTTCCGGTGCGCCCGATCCGCCCGGCGAGCTCCGCCGCGCTCTCGGCTCTCGACGCCGTCCGGTTGACCACCACGACCGACGACGCGCCAGCTTCGGCGAGCGCGAGCACGACAGCACGGGCTGCGCCACCGGCGCCGAGGACGGCGCAGCTCCTGCCCGCGGCGTCGAAGCCGAGCGCTGCGGCAAGGTCGTCGAGCAGGCCGGCGCCGTCGGTCGAGTGCGCGAGCGCGACGCCGGAGCGCACGACGACCGTGTTCGCCGCGCCGAGCCGTTCCACCACGGCTGACCGCTGGTCGCACGACCGCGCTGCGGCCTGCTTGTGCGGCATCGTCACCGAGAGGCCACGCACGCCGAGCGCCACCGCGCCACGAAGTGCCGCCGGCGCGTCCTGTGCAGAGACCGCGAACGCGACATATATCCAGTCGAGCCCGAGGTGGCGGAAGGCGGCGTTGTGCAGCACCGGCGAGAGCGAGTGACGGACGGGGTCGCCGATCACCCCGGCAATCGCGGTGTGGGCACCCACGCGCTGCCCGTCGCTCGGCTGTGGCGCCAAGCTCGTCGGTGGCGTCAAGCTCACGCCCCGCCGCCCCGCCCGTCGAGCCACGCCTGCAGAAGCACCGCGGCAGCTGCGTCGTCGACGACCTGGCGCCGGCGTGAACGGCTCGCCCCGAAGGCCGAGCTCCGACGGGCGCCCCGCCCCTGCCTTCGCACCGAGTCGGCAGCGGCCACGACCTCGATGCGACGTCGCTCCGCTTCGACGGTCGTGAGTCGCTCGTCGACCGTCTCGACGGGCACGTCGAGCACCGCGGCGAGCTCTTGCGCGTCGCCGAGCACGGAGCGAGCGGCTGCACCCTCGCTCCCGTCGAGCGAGAGCGGCAGGCCCACGACGACGACCGTCGCGCCGGTCTCGGCGACGAGCGCCACGATCTGCTGCCAGTCCCTCGTCGTACGGTCGGCACGGTCGACGACCGCGTAGGGCGACGCGACAGTGCGTGCCGAGTCCGAGAGCGCGACCCCGATCCGGCGCGTACCGATGTCGAGACCGAGCACGCGACCCGGCCCGCGAGCCACGGCTCAGCTCGCGACGAGCGCCGCACGGAGCAGTTCGACTGCCCCGGCGGCTCCGTCGACGTCACGCCCGCCCGCGGTCGCGAGCTCCGGCGAGCCACCGCCACCGCCACCGACGGCCTTCGCAGCTGCTGCGATCGCGACGCGGGCGTCCAGGCCGATACCACGAGTCGTGGCGACGACGATCGCGACACGCTCCGGTGCCGCCACGCTCACGAGCGCGACCGCTTCGACACCGTCCCGGTCGCGCACCGCGAGCGCGAGCTCCCGCAAGCCAGCCGCGTCGAGACCGTCGCGACGGGCGACGACCCGGTTGCCACCGGCCCGGGCGACCATCTCCGTGGCCTCGGCTCGCAGCCCGACCTTGCGCAGCTCGCGCAGCTCGGCCTCGAGGGCGTGGTCGTGCTCGACGAGCCGCTGGAGCGCATCGGGAAGCTCGGCGGGCGTCGTGCGCAGCTCCGCGGCGACTCGCCCGAGGATCTGCTCGTTGTCGCGCACGAGCTGGAGCGACGCCGCTCCTGTCGTCGCCTCGATCCGGCGCGTGTTCGCGCCGATCGAGGACTCCGAGATCACGCGCAGGGGACCGATCATGCCAAGAGCGTGGACATGGGTCCCGCCGCAGAGCTCGACCGACGCCGCACCGGCCTCGACGACGCGCACCACCTCGCCGTACTTGTCGCCGAAGAATGCCATCGCTCCGGAGCGCTCCGCCTCGGAGCGCGACGTCTCGTAGACGCGGACCGGCTCGTCACGAAGGATCGCAGAGTTGACGAGCTCGTCGACGCGGGCGAGCTCACCGGCCGTGAGCGGCGCGAAGTGGTGGAAGTCGAACCGCAGCCTGTCCGGCGCGACGAGGGAGCCCTGCTGCTTGACGTGCTCGCCGAGCACGCTGCGTAACGCCCAGTGCAAGAGGTGCGTGCCCGTGTGGTTGCGCCGGATCGCCTCCCGGCGCTGCGCGTCGACCGCCGCGCCCACCTCCTCGCCCGCCGAGAGCGCCCCGTCGAGCAGGTAACCCGTGTGGAGCACGATCGAGTCGAGGACACGGGTCGTGTCGAGCACGCGCATCCTTCCCGACGGGCCGTCGATCATGCCGGTGTCTCCGACCTGCCCGCCGCCCTCCGCGTAGAACGAGGTCCCGTCGAGCACGACGTCGAGCACGACCGCACCATCGGGCGCGCCCTCTCCCTCCGCGCTGCGCACGGGGGCGCCGCCCCTGCGCTCGACGGCGAGCACGCGGCCCTCGGCCGTCGTCGCCTGGTAGCCGAGGAAGCGGGTGGGGCCGAACTGCTCGAGCACCTCCCGGAACACATCGAGATCGGCGCCTGCGTCTGCGCCCTTCCTGCCGGCCCGACGCGCTCGGGCGCGCTGCTCCGCCATCGCCTCGTCGAAGCCGGTCCGGTCAACCTCGACACCTTGCTCCTCGGCGAGCTCGACCGTCAGGTCGACCGGGAAGCCGAAAGTGTCGTGCAGGCGGAAAGCGACGTCGCCCGACAGCACCCGCGCCCCCCGTCCGAGCTCCTCCGCGAGCAGGCTGGTCCCCGCCCGTAGGGTGCGAAGGAACGCCTCTTCCTCGTGGCCGACGACAGTCTCGACAAGTGACTGGTCCCGCACGAGCTTCGGGTACGCGCTCCCCATGGTCGCGACGACGCCCGCGACGAGCGCCGGGGTCACGAGGCCTGCGACGCCGAGCTGGTGGGCGCGAAGCACCGCCCGCCGGACGACGCGCCGCAGCACGTAGCCTCGGCCCTCGTTCGACGGAAATACGCCGTCGGAGACGAGGAAGGTCATCGCGCGAGCGTGGTCCGCGAGCACGCGTAGGGCCACGTCGCCGCGCTCGGATGCGCCCTGGCGCTGACCGGTCAGGCGGGCGGCCTCCTCGACGAGCGGGACGAGGACGTCCGTCTCGAACAACGAGTCGACGCCTTGGAGCAGCGCGAGGATGCGCTCGAGCCCTGCACCGGTGTCGATGCTCTTCGTCGGGAGCTCCTCGAGGGTGCCGTCGGGCTGCTGCTCGTACTGCATGAACACGAGGTTCCAGATCTCGACGAACCGCTCTTCCCCGCCGTAGGCCGGCCCACCGCCGGCGCCGAAGCGCTCGCCCTTGTCGAAGTAGATCTCAGAGCACGGACCACACGGACCGGTGGTGCCCATGCGCCAGAAGTTGTCCTCGCCGAGCGCCTGGATCCTGTCCACGGGCACGCCAGCCGCCTCCCGCCAGATTCCCGCGGCATCGGTGTCAGAGTCGTGGACCGTGATCCAGAGCCGGTCGGGGTCGAAACCGAGCACGTCGGTGACGAGCTCCCAGGCGAACGGGATCGCCGACTCCTTGAAGTAGTCACCGAAGCTGAAGTTGCCGAGCATCTCGAAGAACGTGTTGTGCCGCGCGTCGGTCCCGACGAGCTCGATGTCGACGGTCCGGAAGCACGGCTGGATCGTCGTCGCCCGCGGGACCGGGGCGGCGAGCTCGCCGGTGAAGAACGGCTTGAACTGGACCATCCCGGCGATAGTGAACAGGACCGACGGGTCATGGGGGATCAGCCCGGCTGCGGGCAACGCAGTGTGGCCGCGCTCGACGAAGAACCGCGTGAAGGCAGTCCGCAGCCCGTCCGCGTCCATCGCCATCTGCTAGCCCTCCTCGCGGGCACCTGCGTGCCGGTCTCGGTCGTCGCCGCGCAGCCGTGCAAGCCGCTCGCCCACGTCGCGCTCGGCGCCGCGCTGCGACGGCTCGTAGTAGCGGGCACCTGCGAGCTCGGCCGGCAGGTACTGCGCCTCGACCCAACCTCTGGGGTCATCGTGAGGATACTCGTAGCCGCTGCCGTGACCGAGTGTCGCGGCTCCCGGGTAGTGCGCGTCGCGCAGGTTGGCGGGGACGGGGCCGGCCGGCCGGGACGCGACGTCTCGCTGGGCACGCCACAGCGCCGCCGCCGACGAGTTCGACTTCGGTGCGGCGGCCAGGTGGACGACCGCCTGCGCGAGATTCAGTGCTGCCTCGGGCAGGCCCAC
>JAJZCK010000173.1 GCA_021846125.1 Actinomycetes bacterium
GGTACCGACGTTGAGCACGAGGCGGAAGCCCGAGCTCGCGACGCCCTCGGCCTCGGCGACACGTCTCGCGACGACGAAGAGCTCGGCCAGGAGGGCGGCGTGCGACGCGCCGAGCGAGAGGGCGTCTGGCACGTGGGAGCGAGGGATGATCAGGACGTGCGTCGGTGCGGCTGGTGCGATGTCCCGGAAGGCGACGACCGCGTCGGTCTCCCAGACGAAACGGGCGGCACGTGTGCCAGCGACGATATGGCAGAACGGGCAGTCTGCGACTGGATCGAGGCTGCCTGGAGAGCTCACCGACCGACCGGTCGAGCAGGCTCGGGATAGAGGTGCTCGAGACTGCCGGGTGCGATGCGGGCCGACTCGACGAACTGCTCCACGTCCGGCTCGCGTAGCCGGATGACCCGCCCGAACTTGTACGCAGGCAGCTCGCCCTCGTCGATGAACCGGTAGAGCGTCCTCAGGTTGACGCCGAGCTGCTGCGACGCTTCTCTCGTGCTCAGCCAGTGGACGGGCTCGCTCATGCCCACGCAGCGTAGCAGGAGACCGGGCGTTTCGTGACGTCTCATGCCATCGATGGGGGCAGGTTGCCACGCTGCGTAGCAACCGGCTCGCCAGGCGCCCCGGGAGGTCGGCGGCCGGGCACCGGTCCGTGGGAGGGTCCGGCGACGGCGACGGCGACGGCGACGAGCGTAGGTGACGTGGCTCAGGGCACGCGCAGCTGGACGAGGACCTCGTTCGCGAGGAGCCGACCACGGCGGCTCAGCACCACGCGGTCGCCGGTACGCTCGACGAGGTCTCCGAGCTGCTCGAGCGGCGGCAGGGCGCCGGCAGGCACCCCCGCGCGCGTCCGCAGCGCGAGCTCGAGCCGCTCGAGTGCGCGGCGCTCGGGGTCGAGCACCTCGGCGCCGGCAGTCGCGATGCCGTCCGCGCGGGCTGCCGCGATGTAGCGCTCGACCGAGCGGATGTTCCACGACCGTCGGCCAGCCTCGTGGCTGTGCGCGGCGCAGCCGAAGCCGCGGTAGTCCTCCTGCCGCCAGCACGCGGCGTTGTGGCGGCACTCGTGGCCCGGGCGGGCGAAGTTCGACAGCTCGTACCAGTCGAGGCCCGCGTCCGCGAGCGTCGCGTCCAAGGTCTCGTAGCGGTCAGCCTGGACGTCGTCGTCGGGGTGCCGCGCCGCGTCCCGCGCAAGCGGAGTCCCCGCCTCGACCGTCAGCGCGTACGCGCTGACATGGGGAGGTGACGGCTCGAGGGCCAGCACCGCATCGAGGGTCTCCTGCCAGTCCCTGTCGCTCTCGCCGGCACCTCCGTAGACGAGGTCGACGTTGAAGCTGCGGAAGCCTGCTTCGCCGACGAGGCCGACAGCGCGCTCGACGGCGCCCGGCACGTGGTGGCGACCGAGGCCCGCGAGCACGTGAGCGTGCACGGACTGCACGCCGAGAGATATGCGATCGACTCCCACGGAGCGGAGCTCTTCGAGGAGCTCCATCGTCGTCGACTCCGGGTTGCACTCCACGGTCACCTCGGCGCCGGGCGCGCGGCGGACCCCGGAGAGGAGCTCGGCGAGGAGCGCGGGCGGGAGCAGCGACGGCGTGCCCCCTCCGACGAACACGGTCTCGGCCGGGCCGAGGCCGTCGTCGTAGGCACGTGCCATCTCCGCCAGGCACGCTGCGACGTAGTCGACCATCAAGTGGCCTCGGTCGGTCCACGTAGCGAAGGCGCAGTAGTCGCAGCGCTGCGCGCAGAACGGGACGTGGACATAGACTCCCGTCCCGTGGCAGCTCGGCCGCGACGGATCCTCGGGCGAGGGCTCCAGAGGGAGCCTGCTCAGGGCCGGTACAGCAGCCCCAGCTCGTCGAGGCGCTCCACCATCTCCGTCACGCCGAGGCCGAGCGTGGCGCCGATGACGCGGAGGTCGTCGCCCCGGACGGTGAGCACCTGCCCGTTGAAGTCCTGTCGCTCGACCTGGATGGTCGCGAGGAAACGCTGGAGTGCGGCAGCCTCCGGGCCCGTACGGTCCTTCAGCTGCGCGAGGTCGATGCGGATCTTGTCGCCACGACCGACGAGCATGCTCGCGGCCGAGCGCATGCCGTCCGCTCCGCTCTGCGCGAGCTCCCCGGGGAGCAGCTGGTCCACGGGAACGTCGTACAGGCGCGCGAGCCTTTGCAGGCGCGGGACGGAGATCGCCCTCTCGCCGCGTTCGTAGGCGCCGAGAACAGATGCCTTGAACTCGTGCGCGGAAGCCGCTTCGACCGCCTGGAGCGAGAGTCGCTTCTGGCGGCGGACGATCCGTAGCCGTGCGCCGACGATCGCGGCGTACCCGGTGGGCTCGGCATCGCCGTCACCGTCTAGGAGGTTCTCTGACATCGGTGGCTGCCACCCATCTCATGTCTGCGCGTTAGGGCACCATAAGCTACCTCGACAGGAGGTCGGACCTCGGCTTTGCCGCCGGAGCGGCGGGCTTGCACGCGCAGAGGCGCACGCATCAGCGTGCCCTGCCTGCGGGAAGCAGGACGGCGCCCGATCGCGCGGCCCCGAGGAGCGCGGCCGCGACGAGCGCTGCGGTGTCCGCGCGCAGCACGGAGGGTCCCAGATCGACCCGGCCGAGCCCGCACGCGAGCTCGGCCGGGTCCCACCCGCCCTCCGGGCCGACGAGGACTGCCCGCGTCCCGGGGTCCATGAACCCTCCACCAGGCTCGGCGACGAGGGACGCGCTCGGCAGGCGCTCGAGCGCGCGCTCGAACGCGACCGGCTCGGCGACCTCGGGGAGGTGCGTCCGTCGGCTCTGGGCGCCGGCTTCACGCGCCACTCGGCGCAGCTTGTCTGCACGGCGCTCCCGTTCCTGCGGGCCGAGCCGGACGACCGTCCGGCGTGTGAGCAGCGGCACGATGTGGTCGACTCCGATCTCGGTGAGCTTTTGCACCGTCCACTCGGGGCGGTCTCCCTTGGTCATCGCGAATGCGACGGTCAGCGGGTGGGAGGGCTGCGCGGCCACCGTCAGGGGACCGACGGGCTCGAGCTCCGCCCCGGTCGGGTGACCGTCGACCGCGCGCCCCCGGGGCGTTCCCCGCCGCCGGCCGGATCCGCTCTCCGCGCGGACCCGGCACGCGCGCCAGGTGCCGCGGCCGTCGCAGGCCACGACCACCTCGTCGGGTCGGAGCCGGAGCACGTCGAGAAGGTGGTGCGCGTCGTCCGGCGCGGCGACCGGGGCATCGAGGTCGGCAACGTAGACGAGGGCAGCGGCTCGGCGCAGCTTCTGGAGCTGTCCGTACCGCTCCACCGGGGTGTGCTCGGCGGTCCCGCCGCTCAACCGAGGCTCGAGCGGATGCGGGAGAAAAGGCCACCCTCGCCGCTCCCCACTTGCTCGCCGCGTGCGCGCGCGAGCTCGCGCAGCAGCCGCTCCTGCTCCTTGTCGAGCGACGTCGGCGTGTCGACGACGATCTCGACGTGGAGGTCCCCGCGCCCTCGCCCGCGCACGTGGGGGACACCACGGCCTCGGATCTTCACGACCTTGCCCGTCTGGGTGCCTGGCGACACCTCGATGGTCTCGGTGCCGTCGAGCGTCTCGATGTCGAGCGTCGCACCGAGGGCCGCCTGGGTGAAAGCGGCGTGGAGCTGCGTGACGAGGTCCGTGCCCGAGCGGACGAAGCGCTCGTGGGGGGCCACGCGGAGATGCACGTAGAGGTCGCCGGGCACCCCGCCGCGAGGTGGCGGCGAGCCGGCTCCCGAGACGCGCAACGTCGTCCCCTCGTCCACGCCCGGCGGGATCTGCACGGTCTGGGAGCGGTCCTCCTGCCGACGCCCTTCGCCGCGGCACTCCGGGCACGGTGACGTCACGACCTCGCCGTAGCCACGGCACCGGGTGCACGTGACGGTCTGGACGACCTGTCCGAGGATGGACTGGCGCACCCGCCGCGCCTGGCCGCTGCCTCCGCACTCCGGGCAGCTGGTGGGCGTGGTACCCGGTCGTGCTCCCGAGCCCGAGCACGCGTTGCAGGTCACCTGGCCACGCCAGGCGACCTTGCGCTCGACTCCGAACACCGCCTCCTCGAAGCGGAGGTCGAGCACGATCTCGACGTCCTCACCACGTCGCGGGCCAGCCTGGCGGCCACCCCCGAAGCCTCCTCCGCCGAAGAACGCGTCGAAGAGATCCCCGAGGCCGCCGCCGAAGACGTCGCCGCCTCCAGCTCCACCCGAGCCGCGCATGCCCTCGGGGCCGAAGGTGTCGTAGCGACGACGGCGCTCGGGATCGCGCAGGGTCTCGTACGCGAGGCTGACCTCTTTGAAGCGAGCCTCCGATTCCGGGTCGCCGCCGTTCGCGTCGGGATGCAAGGTGCGGGCGAGCTGTCTGTAGGCGCGCTTGATCTCGTCGTCGGAGGCGTTGCGGCCGACGCCCAGCAGTTCGTAGTAGTCCGTTGCCATGCCGATCCTCCTCGGTCAGCCGCTCGACAGCTGACGGCCGAGCCGTTGGCTCACGACGGCGACGGCCGCGAGCGCCTGGGGGTAGTTCATCCGGGTCGGTCCGAGCACGCCGATGGTGCCGACGACCTCGTTGTCGACCTCGTATGGCGCGACGACGATCGAGCACTCCGCGAGCGAGTCGACCCGGTTCTCTGCGCCGATCGAGACGGACTGTCCGGTCGACAGGACGTCGCGCAGGAGCGAGACGACGACGAACGACTGCTCGAGGATGGAGAGCACCTCGCGGACCTGGTCGACCGCAGCGAACTGCTGGGCCATGCGGGCTGCCCCGCCGACGTACACGTCGTCGGCGTCGGCAGTCGGGGCAGACCGCTCGTCCTCAGTGAGAGCGCTGCAGCAGCTCGAGACGACCGCGTCGGCGTCGGGCCGGCCCGACGTGGCGGGTCGGCCGACGCGACCGAGCGTCTGCCCGCAAAGATGCTCGGCGAGGAGCTGGTTGGCCTGCGCGAGCGTCTCGTCCCTCGTCGACTCGTCGATGTCGACGGCATGCTTCTCGACGCCGCCGTTCGAGAGCACGACGACGTGGAGCACGACGCGCGGGGCGAGCCGCGTGAGCAGCGACGACCGGATCGTCAGGATCTCGTGCGTCGGCGCGACCACGACGGCAGCGTGGTCCGTCAGTCGCGAGAGCAGCTGGGAGGTGTCGCGGAGCATCCGTTCGAGCTCGCCGTGCGCCCGGGCGAAGAAGTCGCTCACCTGCTCGGTGCTTGCGGGGTCGAGGAGGGGCTCGTCGGTCAGGTGGTCGACGAAGAACCTGTAGCCCTTGTCGGTGGGGATGCGCCCCGCGCTCGTGTGCGGGTGGGTGAGGTATCCCTCTCGCTCGAGCGCTGCCATGTCTGCGCGCACCGTTGCGGGGGAGACGCCGATCGTGGGATCGGTCACGACGTGCGACGAGCCGACCGGCTGGGCCGTCTCGATGTGCTCGGTCACGACCTTGCGCAGGATGGCAGACTTTCTCGCGTCCAGCATGGACCTTCCCGACCTCTACGTCGCGTCGTACGGCTATGCCCGGCGAGCGAGCAGGACCCGGATGGCCGGGACCGTGTTGGCACTCGATTCTACCGAGTGCTGGTCGAGGCGCAGTGCCGAGAGAGAGCGCAGGCCTGTCGGGCCGAGGCCTCGAGCACCGTGGAGGCTCCGATCGCCCGGTGCGGCAGTGCCCCGAGGCTCCCGT
>JAJZCK010000174.1 GCA_021846125.1 Actinomycetes bacterium
GCGGATGGAGCTCGCGAGGCTCCACGAGGAGCTCCCGGTGACGACCGTCTACGTCACCCACGACCAGAGCGAGGCGCTCACCCTCGCAGACGTGCTGGTGGTCATGCACGAGGGGCGGGTCCGCCAAGCCGCCCCACCCGCCGAGGTCTACGACTCCCCGGCCGACACCTTCGTCGCCGGCTTCCTCGGCTCTCCCGGCATGAACCTCTGGGAGGTCGTCACCGAGCAGGGGGAGCGGCAGCTCCGATCCGTGCGCCTCCCCGAGCGGATGGCAGCGGGACTCGGGGCCGACCGTCCTGGCGTCGTCGTCGGCGTGCGGCCCGAGCACCTGGAGCTCGTCGGAGAGGCCCACGGCTCGCTCGCTCTCGTCGAGTGCCGGGTGCGCATGGTCGAGAACCTCGGGAGCCACCAGCTCGTCCACGGGTCGCTCGCGGGCGGAGGGGACGCGGTGGTGGCGCACCTCGACCCACGGCACGGGCCGAGGCGTGGCGAGACGATCCTGCTCGGCGCTCGTGAAGAGCACGTGCACCTGTTCGAGGCCGGCACGGGACGGCGCCTCGCCTCCCGGGCGGCTCGCGGTCGCGTGCCGGTCGTCGCATGAGGCGCTCCCGCCTGGTGAAGGACCACCTCGTCGCCTACGGGTTGCTGTCCCCGGCGATCGCGGTCTTCGTCGTGTTCTTCTTCGTGCCAGCGGCCTACCTTCTCTACATCTCCTTCTTCCACTGGGGCGTGCTCTCCTCCGCCACCACCTTCGTCGGGCTCGAGAACTTCCGGCGCCTCTTCGCGCAGCCGCTGTTCTGGCACTCGCTTGCGACGACTGGCTACTACACGCTCGTCATGATCCCGGCGACCACCCTGCTCTCGCTCGGTATCGCCCTCGTGCTGCGCGAGGCGGTGACCGCGCGGCGCGGCGGGGTGTGGCGAGCAGCGGTGTTCCTCCCGCACGTCACCCCTGTCGTCGCCACGTCCATCATCTGGGTCTGGATATTCAACCCGCAGTTCGGCTTGGCGAACTTCGTCCTCACGTCGCTGCACCTGCCGGCGCTCGGCTGGCTCGGCACGACCCAGTGGGCGTTGCCCGCTGTGATGATCGACAGCCTGTGGCACTCGCTCGGCCTCTACGTCATCGTCTTCCTCGCAGGTCTCGCGAACGTCCCGCGCGACCTCGTGGAGGTGGCGCAGCTCGACGGCGCGAGACGCCAGCGCATCTTCTACCGGATCATCTGGCCGCTGCTCTCGCCGACGACGTTCTTCGTCGTGATCCTCGCGACGGTCAACAGCTGGCAGGCGTTCTCGCAGATCTACACGATGACCGGAGGCCCCCACGGCGGGGCGGGCGGCCCCGCGTTCTCGACGACGACCGATGCGCTCCTCGTCTACCAGACCGCCTTCAGCTACTACCACTTCAGCCTGGCTGCGGCGATGGCCTTCGTCCTGTTCGCGATCATATTGACCTTGACTCTTGTCCAGAAGTGGATCTCGAACCGCCTGGTGTTCTACCGGTGAGCGCCTCTCCGGTGCGGCGGAGGTCCGGGCGGCTCGACCTCGGCGGGCTCCACCTCGACGGGCTGCGCGTGCTCAGGTGGGCCGCAGTGGTCGTCATCGCGGTGCTCTTCTCGTTCCCGCTCTACTGGGTGGTCGTGACGGCGTTCAACAGCCACAGCGGCACCCTCTCGATCCCTCCCGACTTCGTGCCCGGCCTGCACGCCGGAGCGTTCCTCTTCGTCGCGGAGCACACCGACTGGCTGCACTACATGCTGAACACGGTCTTCGTCGCGGGAACGACCGTCGCGCTCGTCATCGCGACGTCCGCGATGGCGGGCTACGCGCTCGCCGAGCTCTCCTTCAAAGGGCGCGGCGTGGTGTTCTTCCTCGTCCTCGCGGTCATCATGCTGCCGGCCCAGGCGCTCTTGATCCCCCAGTACGCGGTGGCGCTCCACCTCCACCTCCTGAACACCTACGCGGTCCAGATCGTCCCGTTCGCCGCGAGCACCTTCGGGGTGATCCTCTTCCGGCAGTTCTTCAAGGGCCTTCCCCGCGCCTACTGGGAGGCCGCACGGCTCGAGGGGGTCGGTCACCTGCGCTACATCTGGAGAGTGGCGCTGCCCCTCGCACGCCCGGCGGTCGTGACCGTCGCGTTGCTGACCTTCATCACCTCGTGGAACCAGTTCCAGTGGCCCTTGATCATGACGACGTCGAGCTCGATCCAGCCGATCGAGATCGCGCTCAGCCACTACATGCAGACCTTCGAGGCGAACTGGCGCAAGCTCACCTCGGCGGTGCTCCTCGCGCTCGTGCCGATCGTCGTCCTCTTCCTCCTCCTCCAGCGACATATCGTGGCCGGGGTGGCGGGACGTGACAGCGGGGTCAACTCCTGACGTGGCAGCGAGCGGTCGCACCGTCGAGACGGCACCCGCCCGCTGCACGCCTGCGCCTGCACGCCTGCCCGCCACGTCGCAGCCCGTGCCGCCGCACGCGTGCCCCCCGGTTCGCATCCTCGTCGTCGAGGACGACGAGGAGCTGGCCTCGGTGCTCGCCCGGCACCTCGGCGAGGAGGGGTTCGTCGTGGAGACGGCCCGTGACGGCGAGGAGGCGCTCGCGCTCCTCCTCGAGCGTCACCGTGAGGGTGGACCGTCACCGATCGGCGCGGTCGTGCTCGACCTCCTGCTCCCCGTGCTCAACGGCAGGGAGGTCTGCCACCGGCTCCGCGCGGCAGGCTGCTGGGTGCCCGTGGTCATGGCGACGGCGTTCGGCGAGCTCGACGACCGCCTCCAGGGCTTCCACGAAGGCGCGGACGACTACCTCGTCAAGCCGTTCAGCCTCGCCGAGCTCGTCGTGCGGCTCCGCGCGGTCATGCGCCGGCGCGCCGGCGAGCCCGAGGAGACGATCGACGTCGGGGACCTCCGTCTCGACGTGGCTTCGCGCCGCGTGTGGCGCGCCGGGGTCGAGGTCCTCCTGACCCCGCGCGAGCTCTCCCTGCTCGAGCTGCTCATGCGGCGCCCGGGGATCGTCCTCACGCGGGACACGATCGTCGCGGCGGTGTGGGGCCGCGGGGCGGGCGCCTCGCCCAACCTGCTCGACCAGTACGTCGCCCGCCTGCGCCGCAAGCTCGACGCGCCGTTCGGGCGGGCGGACATCGAGACGGTGCCGCGCGTCGGCTACCGCCTCAAGGCGACGAGGTGGCGGCCGTGACCATCAGGCTCCGGCTCGTCCTCGTCGTGGCGCTCACGGCGGCGGTGCTCGTCGCCGCCGGCGGGATCGCCTTCGCTGCGAGCCTCTCGTCGGGCATGCGAGCGACCCTCGAGGACTCGCTGCGCAGGACGGCACAGCGGGTCGAGGCAGAGGTCGCCGCGCACCGGATCCCGCTCGGCTCTTCGTCGCCGTCGGCCGATCCCGCGTGGGACGGGCGCGTCGTCCAGGTGCTCGGGCCCGCGGGACAGGTCCGGTTCACGACCGCGCGCGCCGGGACTGCGAGCCTGCTCGGCAGGGCCGAGCTCGCCATCGCGTCCCACGGGCGCGTCGTCGTCCAGGACGACCGGGCGACGTGGAGGGACCCACGCCTGCTGCTCGCGGAGCCACTGCCGGGACGTGGGCATCGCCTCCTCGTCGTCGGAGCCTCCCTCGACGAGGTCGAGAACGCGATGGTGCGGGTGCGGGACGCCTTCCTCGCGGGCGGGCCGCTCGTCGTGGTGCTCGCGGTGCTCGGGGGATGGCTCCTCGCCGGCCGCGCGCTGCTTCCTGTCGAGAGGTTGCGGGCCGAGGCGGCCGCGATCTCCGTGACGATCCCCGAGCGCAGGTTGGCCGAGCCGGACACCAACGACGAGGTGGCGCGCCTCGCCGGGACGCTCAACAGCCTGCTCGACCGCCTCCAGGGAGCACTCACCCGCCAGAGGGAGTTCGTCGCCGTCGCCAGCCACGAGCTGCGCACGCCGCTCGCGGTGCTCCAGGCGGAGCTCGAGCTCGCGAGCCGGCCTGGCCGGACGGAGGGCGAGGTCCGCCAGACGCTCGAGGTGCTCGGTCCGCGGGTCGACCAGCTCGTGCGCCTGGCCGGCGACCTGCTGCTCCTCGCGCGAGGCGACGAGGCTGCACTGCCCCTCCATCTCGCCCCCCGCCGTCTCGAGCCCCTCGTCTCGATCTCGCTCGGCTCGCTCTGCGCGATGGCCGACGCGCGAGGAGCCGTCCTCGCGCTCGACGCGGACCCCGAGGTGGCAGCAGCCGTCGACGACGGCCGGTTCCAGCAGGTCGTCGACAACCTCGTCGCCAACGCGCTCGAGCACGGCAGCGGCGAGCTGGTCGAGGTGTCGGTCCGCGCCGAGCACGGCGAGGCGGTGCTCGAGGTGCGCGACCACGGCCAGGGCTTCGCCGACGACCTCCTCGAGCGAGCGTTCGAGCGCTTCACACGAGGTGACACCGCGCGCCGCGGGAGCAGGCGCGGCGCCGGTCTCGGTCTCGCGGTCGTCCGCCTCCTCGTCGAGGCCCACGGGGGCACCGTGACGGCGCGCAACATGGGCGACGGGGGGGCGAGCGTCGTCGTCCGCCTCCCGCAGTGTGGCGCGGCGGTCGACGAGCGCGCTGGCGTCGCCTGCGACCGGACCGGACCTGACCACGAGAGCCTCTGCGACACGAGAGCCTCTACGAACAGAGCTAGGAGCACCACGTGAACGTCGTCGTCACCGTCAAGCAGATCCCGGGGGCCGAGTCGCTCCTGCTCGAGCCCACCGGGAGGCTCCGCCGGGACGGCCTGCCGCTCGAGATGAGCGCCTACTGCCGCCGCGCCGTCGCGAAGGGGGTGGAGCTCGCCCACGCGACGGGCGGGCGGTGCACCGTCGTCTCGCTCGGCCCACCGTCGGCCGCAGACGTCCTGCGCGAGGCTCTCGCCTGGGGCGCGGACGACGCAGTCCTCCTGAGCGACCCCGTCTTCGCCGGCTCCGACACCCTCGTCACCGCGCGCGCCCTCGCCGCGCTCGTCGAGCACGAGGGGCCGTTCGACCTCGTGCTCGTCGGGCGGGCCTCGCTCGACGCCGAGACCGGGCAGGTGGGACCGCAGCTCGCGGAGCTGCTCGGCCTGCCGTTCGCGAGCGCGGTCCGAGAGCTCGAGGTCGTCGCAGGCGGGCGCAGCGCGCGGCTGCGCTGCGAGCAGGACGACGGCGGCTGCGAGATGGTCGTCCAGCTGCCGGCGGTCCTCGCCGCGGCGGAGCGGCTCTGCCGGCCTGCGAAGGTCGCTTCAGACGTCTGGGGGGCGATCGCGCCGTCTCGCGTGCGCAGGCTCGGCGCGGGTGACCTCGGGGTGCCGGGGCCCTGGGGCGAGGAGGCGAGCCCGACGGTCGTCACGGCGCTCGAGGCGAGCTGCTCCCCCCGCGGCGGCCTCGTGTGCACCGGGTCCGTCACCGAGCAGGTCCGCCAGGCGATAGCGGTCCTCGAGGCGCGCGGCGCGTTGGCGCCCGCCCCGGCGGCCTCCCCGGACGAGGGCTCCCCGGTGCCCTCCGACCGCTTGCCGGACGGCCCGGGTGGCCCAGGTGGCCCGGGCGGCCTGGATGGCCCAGGTGGCCCCGGCGGTGGCGGAGCGCCCGCCCCGGTGCTCGTCGCGGTG
>JAJZCK010000175.1 GCA_021846125.1 Actinomycetes bacterium
CCGATCTGCCGAGCCGTCGGCAGGAGGGCACTCGGTCGACATCGTGGGGGCTCCGTTTCCGTGCCGGGCTCCGATCCCCGGCCTCGCCCCGGTGGCAGGGCGGGCCGACGCGGTGCTCAGGCGCTCAGCTGGGTGATCGTCACCTTGACGATGTGGTACAGCACCTTCGGCGTCCCCGACGAGCTGCCGGCGGCACCGATCTTCTCGACGACCGGCATGCCGCTCACGACGCGGCCGAACAGTGTGTAGTTGGGCTCCTGGTCGAGGGTGGTCTGACCCCCGGGCAGGATGACGAAGAACTGGCTCCCGTTCGTCGACGGGCCGCTCGAGTTCGCCATCGCGACGCCACCGACCGGGTAGCAGTCGGCCTTGGCCTTGCAGCTCGCCGGGGGCGTGTTGCCGGTGAAGCTGTAGCCGGGCCCACCTGCGCCCGTGCCCGTCGGGTCGCCTCCCTGGACGACGAAGCCGGGGATGACCCTGTGGAAAACCGTCAGGTCGAAGTAGTGGTAGCGGGCGAGGAAGACGAAGTTGTTCACTGCCGCGAGGGACGCCTTCGCGTCCATGCGGACGACGAAGGTGCCGGCGTCGGTCACGACGGTCGCGTCGTAGACGCCGGTGGGAGAGATGCAAGTCGGCGGTGCCTTCGTGAAGGCGATCACGCGCTTGGCCGCACCAGCCGGCGTCGCCGGCGGGCAGACGGGAGCGACGGCTGTGTGCGACACCGGTGCCGTCGCCGGGGTGCCGGGCACGGTCGAGGAGGTCGTCGTCGACGCGGGAGCCGAAATGGACGTCTTCGTCGTCGCGCTCGCGCTCGTCTTCTTCTTCGGGCCGCCCCCGCTGCTCAAGAGCACGACGAGCCCCACCACGACCGCGACCACCACGACCGCTCCGGCGCCCTTGCGCACCGAGCTGCTGCGCTTGCGCTTGCGCTCCTGCTCGGCGAGCTTCAGCTCCCTCATCGCGCGCTGGCGCGCTCGCTTGTCGCTCGGCACGGTCGGACAAGCTAGCCGCGACGCGGCGCTAGGTTTGCGCCGTGCCATTCGTCGTCCAGAAATACGGCGGTACCTCGGTCGCGGACTCGGAGCGGATCAGGGCGGTCGCCGACCACATCGCACGCACGCGGCGGTCCGGCGACGACGTCGTCGTCGTCGTGAGCGCCATGGGCAAGACCACCGACGACTTGATCCGGCTGGCGAGGGACGTGAGCCGCGTCCAGCCCGGGCGCGAGCTCGACATGCTCCTCACGGCCGGCGAGCGGATCTCGATGGCGCTCGTGTGCATGGCACTCGCCGAGCTCGGCGTCGCTGCAGCTTCGTTCACGGGGAGCCAGGCGGGCATCATCACCGACGGGACGCACACGAACGCGAAGATCCTCGAGGTGCGAGGCGACCGGCTGCGCGACGCCGTCGCCCGTGGCGTCGTGCCCGTCGTCGCCGGCTTCCAGGGTGTCTCCGAGGCCCACGACGTCACGACCCTGGGCCGTGGCGGCTCGGACACGACGGCCGTAGCGCTCGCGGCCGCGCTCGGGGCAGAGACGTGCGAGATCTACACGGACGTGACCGGCGTGTTCTCCGCGGACCCACGCATCGTCTCGACGGCCAGGCGCCTGCGCCAGGTGTCCTTCGAGGAGATGCTCGAGGTGGCGGCGACGGGAGGACGGGTGCTCGCGCTCCGCTCCGTCGAGTTCGCGCGCAACCACCACGTCCCGCTGCACGTCCGCTCGAGCTTCACCTGGGAGCCGGGCACCTGGGTCACCGAGGAGGTCCCCGTCATGGAGCAAGCGATCGTGTCGGCAGTGACGAGCGACGCGTCGGAGGCCAAGTGCACGATCACCGGCGTGCCGGACCGTCCCGGTGTCGCCGCCGCTTTGTTCCGGGCACTGGCCGACGCGCAGGTCAACGTCGACATGATCGTGCAGAACACGTCACTCGAGGGGACGACCGATATCTCCTTCACGGTCCCGCGCACCGAGCTGGCCGCGGCCACCGCCGTCGCGGAGTCGCTGACGCCGACGATCGGCTCGGCGGCGGTCTTCGTCGACGAGGACGTCGCCCAGGTCTCCCTCGTCGGCGCTGGCATGAAGACGAACCCGGGTGTGACGGCGACGATGTTCGAGGCCCTGGCCCGCGAGCAGATCAACATCCAGATGATCTCGACCTCGCCGATCCGGATCTCCTGCATGGTCGCCGCCGGGTCGGCAGACCAGGCGGTGCGTGTGCTCCATACGGCCTTCGGCCTCGACGGCTGAGCCACGTCTCCCGGGCCGGTATCCTTCTGCCCGTGCGAGTGGGGATATTCGGAGCGACGGGGCAGGTCGGCGGCGTCATGCGGAGCGTGCTCGCCGAGCGGGGCTTTCCCGTCGAGCAGATGCGCTACTTCGCCTCGAGCCGCTCCGCGGGGACGGTGCTCGACTGGAGTGGAGCGGAGGTCGTCGTCGAGGACGCGGAGGCAGCGGACTTCTCCGGCCTCGACCTCGCACTGTTCTCCTGCGGCAAGGCGGCATCGCTCGCGCTCGCTCCGAGGGTCGCGGACGCTGGAGCGGTCGTGGTGGACAACTCCTCGGCGTGGCGCATGGACCCCGACGTGCCGCTCGTCGTCCCGGAGGTGAACGCCGTCGCTGCGGCGCGCCGGCCGAAGGGCATCGTCGCGAATCCCAATTGCACCACGATGGTTGCGATGCCCGTGCTGAAGCCGATCCACGATGCCGCCGGGCTGCGGCGTGTCGTGGTCTCGACGTACCAGGCGGTGTCGGGCGCGGGCCTGGCGGGGGTGGCCGAGCTCGACGAGCAGGTCGCGCAGATCGCAGGGGGCGCCCGCTCGCTCACCTTCGGCACGGCTTCGGTGGCGATCCCCTCGCCCCGGGTCTTCGCTGCGCCGATAGCGTACGACGTCGTGCCGCTCGCCGGCAGCCTCGTCCCGGACGGCTCCGGGGAGACCGACGAAGAGCAGAAATGGCGCAACGAGAGCCGCAAGATCCTCTCGCTGCCCGACCTCGCGGTCGACTGCACGTGCGTCCGCGTGCCGGTGTTCACCGGCCATTCGCTCTCGCTGCACGTCGAGCTCGGCTCGGCGCTCGACCCGGAGGATGCCCGCAGGCTGCTGCAGGGCGCCCCGGGAGTCGAGCTCGCCGACGTTCCGACACCTCTCGGTGCCGCGGGGCGCGACCCGTCCCTCGTCGGGCGGATCCGGCGTGACGCGACCGTCGAGCATGGTCTGGCGCTTTTCGTCGTGGGGGACAACCTCCGCAAGGGTGCAGCGCTCAACGCGGTGCAGATCGCAGAGGTCCTGCTCGCTGCAGGATAGGTCCTCGCGATGGCCTGCACGCCGCCCGTCCTGCCGCCCGGCGAGGTGCGATCGCCGCTACGCTGCGGGTATGGAGGACCAGACGACGGACGTGGCGGTAGGCGTGGGACCGACGGGTGCGGGAGCGGCGGCCGGAGAGCGTGGCGAGGTCGCGGTGCCAGACCTCGATGCCGACGGCATCCTCTCGAGCAGCGAGAGCGCGGCGGACGACCTGGAGCAGGCGATCCAGACGTTTCTCGCCGGCGCCGGCACCGGAGTGATCTCGGTGAGCCGGGTGGTGAACCCCTTGCTCCACGTATGGAGCATGGCCCGCGATGTCGACGCCGCGGCTCCTGTCGAGAGCCTGCTCACAGTCCTCGTCGGGCGGTCCCTCACGACGTCGGACGAGCTGAAGGAGACGATGCGCGAGGTCCGCGCCGTGCTCGCGACAGCGAAGCCACTGGCTCGGGTCTGACCCGAGCGGACCTCCCGTCCTCAGCCGCTCGTGCGTGCGAGCAGCTGCTCGAGCCGGCCGGCTTGGAACGAGCGCTCGGCGCTCTCCGCTTTGTCTCCGCCGCGGTCTCTCGCGGCATCCCTCGCGCGGGTGGCCGTGTCTCGTGCCGCAACCCACGCCGGCTCGAACCCGCGGTGGTGCTCGGCACCGAAGGTGACGGTTCCCCACGGCGTGACGATCGGTGCGGACGGCGTCGCCGGAGTGTCGTCTCGTCCCGCGCCCGCGTCGTAGGTCGCCTCCTCGGCTGCGACGTGGCGGGGCAGGGCGACGTGGCGGAGCGCCTCGACGGCTCCGAGCACGGCGTCGCGCGCAGTTGCGACAGTCGTCCATGCGGGGTCGTCGAGGGCGTCCAGGTCGGCCTGCCGGTCCTCCGCGAACGTCCCGAAGGCGAGGTCGCCGAGCTGCGCGCCGTGGCGGCGGAGCCGCCTGACCGCCCACAGCAGGGCGAGGGTGCCGAGGCGCTCCTCGGCAGCGGGGCTCGATCGCTCGAGCACCGAGCGTGCATCCCGGACCACCTCGCCGAGCGTCTCGCCACCGGGGAGCACTGCGTCGGCAGCGTCGCCGAGAACGTGCTCGGCGCAGTCCAGCGCGAAGCGAGCTGCAGCCTCGGTGTTCCAGGCCGTCTCGGAGAGGATCCGAGCAGCCGACGCCTCGAGCACGCCGCTCCTGACGGTCCCTGGAGATGGTACGGGGCCCCCGACGGCCCCGACGGCCCCGACGGCCTCGACGGCCTCGACGACGTAGATGCGCTCGCCGAGCTCGTCGAGGAGAGCGGTCGTGTCCCGTAGCAGGAGAGACGACCCGGGAGGAGGGGTCGTCACCGCTCCGGGGCTCGCGCCGGAGGGAAGGCTCCACGACACCTCGGCGCCGCCGACACGCTGCACGCCGGCCGAGTCGGTGGAAACGTAGAGACGGACGGTCATCGGCGGGCTCCCTGGGGCTCGGCACCCCGTTTCGTCGTGCCGGGAGCCGCGTGAAGGCTGCCCTGCGGGTCGGGAAGGCGGGATTCGAACCCGCGGCCTCAGCGTCCCGAACGCTGCGCGCTAACCAAGCTGCGCTACTTCCCGTGGGTGCCCCGGCTCGCGCCGTCCCCGCCCCCGATGGTAGCCGATCGCGCCTCGAGGACGACCTTGGCGATCCGGCGGCGGTCCATGCGCGCGACCCGGAAGCTCCAGCCGCCACGCTCGAGAGCCTCGTCCTCGGTGGGGATGTGCCCGAACGCGTCGAACAGGAAACCGCCGAGGGTCACGTACTCGCCGTCTGGGATGTCGGCCCCGACGGCGTCGCGCACGTCCCCGACCGCGCAGGAGCCGTCGACGAGGAAGCGGGTGGCGTCGATGCGCACGACCGCAGGGCTCACCGACCGGTCGAACTCGTCCCGGATGTCGCCGACGAGCTCGCTCACGAGGTCCTTGATCGTGAGGACGCCCGCGAAGCCGCCGTGCTCGTCGACGACGACGGCAAAGCCCCGGCGGCGGACGCGCATGTCGGCGAGGATCTCGAGAGCGGACCGGGACTCGGGCACGAGGTAGGGCGCCCGTACCCGACCCGTGACGTCGAGGGTCGCGGGCACCGCGTTCCCGTCGTCCTCGGTCCCGGGGGTCCCCCGGCCACCGGCCTCGTCCAGGTGGAAGAGGTCCTTGACGAACAGCACGCCGAGGAGCCGATCGAGGTCGTCCTCGTAGACGGGGAAGTGGCTGTGGCCCGAGCGCAGGACAGCTCGGGCG
>JAJZCK010000176.1 GCA_021846125.1 Actinomycetes bacterium
GGCACTCGACGCCGCCGACGCCCTCCTCGGCGAAGCCGGAGACCCCGAGCGGGGGCGCAGCCTGGTCGTCGACGCCCGGAGACTCGCCGTGGCCGGCTTGGAGGAGACCCGCCGGGCCATCGCTGCCCTGCGCGGAGACCCCGTGGCCCTGCCCGAGATGCTGGCCGCCCTCGCCGCTCGCAACGGCACCGACCAGCAGGTCACCACCGAGGTGAGGGGAACCCCACGTGACCTTGCCCCCGCCAGCGGTCTCGCCTTGTACCGCACCGCCCAAGAGGCGCTCACCAACGCCCGCAAGCACGCTCCGGGGGCCCGGGTCGACATGTCGCTCACCTACGCAGCGGGCAGCGCCGTGCTGCGGGTCGTGAACGGCGAGCCACCCGACGGGGCCGGCGCCCATGCCCTCACATCCACCGGCGGCGGCTACGGGCTTTCGGGGCTGCAGGAGAGGGCGGAGCTGTTGGGGGGGACCCTGCGGGCCGAGCACGACGGGGGCGGCTTCGTCGTCGAGGCGGAGGTGCCCGGATGAGCGAGAGCGAACCGAACCTGCGTGTCGTGGTCGCCGACGACCAGCGAGTCGTACGAGACGGCTTGGTCACCGTCCTCGACCTCATGGCCGGCGTCGAGGTGGTGGGGGCCGCGGCCAACGGCGAGCAAGCAGTCGCGCTCGTACAACGCCACCGCCCCCAGGTCGTGCTGATGGACCTGCGCATGCCCCGCCTCGATGGTGTCGAGGCCACCCGCCGCATCCGCCAGGCCCATCCCTCCACCGCCGTGGTGGTGCTCACTACCTACGCCGACGACGAGTCGATCCTCGCTGCGCTGCGGGCCGGCGCCCTCGGGTACCTCACCAAGGACGCCGGGAGGGAGGAGATCTCCCGAGCCCTGCACGCCGCCGCAGCCGGCCAGGCCGTCATGGACCCCACTGTCCAGGCCCGTCTCGTCGCCGTCGCCGGCTCCCCAGACGGCGCCAGGCCGTCACGGCCCCTCCCCGACGGTCTGACCGCCCGGGAGGCCGAGGTCCTGGCCCTCATGGCGTCGGGACGCACCAACGCCCAGATCGCCACCACCCTCGTCGTGAGCGCATCGACGGTGAAGACCCACGTCAACAACCTGTTCGCCAAGACCGGCACCAAGAACCGGGCCCAGGCCGTCCAGTACGCCTACCGCCACGCGCTCGCCGACCCCGGGGCCCCGGAGCCGTCGTGACCTCCGGCTTCTTCGGCCCCAACCGCGCTCAGCTGTTCGTGGTCATGCCTGGCCACATGAGGTCGAGCGCGAGGGCGAAGAAGGGCTCACGGTCCTCCTCGGGGGGGTCGCCGGCAGGGTCCGAAGCTCGAAGCAGCGCCATGCCCAGGTAGAGCGCGTACGCCAAGCGACCTCGAAGCTGGGGGTGGTCGGAGTCGCACTCGGCGTAGAGATTCTCGAGGAACGCCAGGCGGGTGCGGGTGACACGGCGGAGCACCTCTGTGACTCGGGGATCGTCGCCGTGGGCCAGGAGCGTGGCGAGGGTGGTCCCGGTGGCTGCGTGGGCGTAGGCGGCCGAGCCGAGCGCCTGCAGGCGTTCCCGAGGGTCGGCGATGGCGGAGACGCGAGCGATCACGTCGGTGGTCTCGCGCTGCTCCCACAGCTCGAGGACGGCCGCCACCAGCTCGGCGCGATCGGCGAAGTGCCAGTAGAAGCTTCCCTTGGTCGCCCCGAGCGACTTGGCGAGCGGCTCGACGGCGATCGCGTCGAACCCGGCGCTGCGAAGCGAGATCAGCCCGGACTCGACCCAGTCGGCCCTCGACAGTGCCACCACCATACGGTACCGTATGGGCGTGGGTGTCGACAAGGGCATGGTGCCGCCCGACGGTCGTCCGGGCACCCGCACGGCGCTGGTCGCCTGCCTCGTGGGCTTGGCGTACGCGGGCATCAGCGCCTATTGGGTGTCGGGCGGGACCTGGCTGCTCGCCACGGTCGGGGCATCGCTTGCACGACCAGGTGGCCACGGCCCGGCCATCGTGGCCGGGGTGTGGGCAGCAGTCGTGTTGAAAGTGGTCGGCGCGCTGGTGCCGCTCGTCGTGGTCCGCCGCGTCCTCGCTGCAAGCTGGGCTCGGCGCGCACTGCTCGTCGCGTGGGTCGAGGCTGGCCTCCTCGCCGTCTACGGCTTCACCTGGAGCGCCACCGAGATCCTGGTCGAGGTCGCGGGCAGCCCTCCCGCTTCGAAACGCCGGGCCTACGCCTGGCACGCGTACCTGTGGGACCCGTGGTTCCTCCTCTGGGGTCTCCTCATCGCTGCTGCCCTGCTCCGCCGTCGCGCCGGTCTCCGCAGCGAAGCACCCGCCTGCCGAACCGGCGCAACGTCGAGCACGTGGCGCGGCGAACCTGGGGAAGAAGGCCATGACGCCCACCGTCACCGGACCAGGCAACCTGTGACGTGGCCAGCGGAGTGGTCGCCTGAGCGCGGACAGCTTGGACGACCATGGATGGACGCAGGAGAACGCGGACCCGGCTCGGCGGAGCAACACCGGCCGTGCCGCCGGCGAGGAACGATGATGGGCCAGATGTGGGGCAGGCGGGGTGGCCGCCTGACCACGGGGCGCCGTGCCGGGGATCCCTCACCGGGCGCGCTGTAGAGTGATCCGCGCGCATGAGATCTGAGCGCAAGGAAGACTCGACGAAGACTGAGCCTGAGATGGATGAACGGGAGAGATCGGAGCGGTCGCGGTGTTCCACGAGATCCCAGCCGAGGTGGCCAGGCGTATGCGCGAACTCGAACAGCGCGACGCGGCGGACCGGCGCGACGGCACCCCCCGGCTCGAGCGACTACGCCAGATTCCGCCTGAGACCGGCCGCTTCGTCGCTCTTCTTGCCGCGTCGGCGCCACCAGGCAGGTGCGTCGAGATCGGCACGAGTGCCGGCTACTCGGCGTTGTGGCTGGCACTTGCCTGTCGCGCCACCGGGCGGACGCTCACGACCTTCGAGGTCCTGCCCTCGAAGGCGGCTCTCGCCCGGGAGACCTTCTCGCAGGCGAACGTGGCCCACGTCGTCGAGCTGGTGGAGGCGGACTTCCTCGCCAGCGCTGGCGAGCTCTCCGGGATCGGCTTCTGTTTCCTCGACGGAGAGAAGGAGACCTACGGCGCTTGCTACGAGGCGGTGATACCAAAGCTCGTCCCTGGCGGCCTCCTCGTGGCCGACAATGCGATCAACCACCAAGAGACGCTCCAGCCGATGCTCGACGCCGCGCTGGCGGACGACCGCGTCGACGCGCTGATCCTTCCGATCGGCAAGGGAGAGCTCGTGTGTCGTAAGCACGACGGATGATCCACACTGTCACACACAGAAGCGGATCCTCCAGCGGGCGGTTCTCCTGGTCCCCGGGGACCGACGAGCTAGTTCGCGCTCGGACGTAGGTGTCGCTGCCGCAACCCGAGGTACGCACCGAGCGCCGTGTCGAGCGCGAGCGGCACGACCGCAATGAGCCATGGGGCGGTCCCATGAGCAGCGGCATCGACGCTCGTACCGATGGCTACCCCAACGCCGCCCCAAAGGCCCAAGGTGCCGGCAAGAGCCCAGCGTCGTTGGTTCTCGTCTGTGTAGCGGTCCACAGCTTGAGGTTATCACTGGGCAGATGCCGTTACCGATCCGCGAGCGGGTCGAGCTGGAGGCTGCCCGCAGTCGCCGACCACGTGCTCCGTGGCTAGCGCCCCCCGGCCCTGAGCCCGAGATTCACCCGCACCACGACCGCGAGCAGGGCGATCCAGAGCAGCGCCACGACGCCGAGCAGCACGCCGGTCACCGCCCGGCCGATGCTGCCGTCCGGCCGCAGCGCCTGAACCGTGCCAGCGAAGGGGTGGGAGGCGCTCGTGGCGACAAAGCTCGCCGTCGCAGATGCGAGGGTGGCCCCCGCCGCGTCGCTGGCCGTCGCGACGAAGCTCTGGCGTGCGGTCCAGGTCGGTCGGTAGGCGAGGGTGGCCACCCCTGCGGCGTTCGCCTTGGCGGTGCCGAGGGCGAGCAGGGGCGCGCCGGCGAACTGGCTGAGGTGACCGAGAAGCTCACCTGGATCCCGGCGAGGGTGGCCGGCCCCGACGCCGCGGGCTCGTGGGGTTCCTCGACGGTGGCGAGGAGCTCGATCGCGTGCGGGTCGTGCGGTGCCGCCTCGGCGACGAGGCGGAGGGTGGGTGTCGGGGTCGCCGCCGTCCAGGCGGTGGGGGCGCAGCCGAGCACGACGCCGGGGGCGACCAGCACGGCGAGCGAGCAGCCAGCGAGGGGAGTCGTCCACGTCCGCGGCCGGCTCACCGTGCGCCCTCCTCGCCCACGCTCGCAGAGGGCGGTCTGCCCTCGGCGAAGCTGGCCCCACCGAGCGCGGGTGGCGGGCCGGACCCCGGGTCGGCGCCGAGGCCGGGTAGCGCAGCGGTCCCGGCCGGGCCTTCGAGCCCCGCCAGCTCTGCCATCTCCGCGATCGGACCGCCCTGTCGGAGCTGGCGGGCACCAGCGACTCGGCCACCTACGGCCCGCCCTACAACCACGCTTCGGGGGCAACCCAGTCCATCGGGCCGATCTCGCCCGAGAAGCTCTTCGCGGTGCGCTACCCGATACACCCGGCCGAGTCGTTCGTGCTGCGACCCCTCCAGAGCCTGCCCCAGACCCCCGCGCTGTCGGCGGCACTGTCGCGCTACCGCTCAGCCGACCACGCCGAGCACACCCGCTGGCTGCACGCCTACGACGCGACCCTCTCATCCGGGCGAGCCCTCTCCGCTGGGCTCCCCAAGGTCGCCGCCTCGAGCGCCGGGCCGGTCCCCGAGTTGCTCTCGAACCTGTGCTCGACATGGCCCGCTCGGGCGCCCTCGACGCCCAACTTGTCGCTCACGCCAGCTTCTACACCACCAACTACACCAAGCCGCTGCTGTTCATCGGCGACTCGTGGAAGGCCCAGCACGCTGCGAGCTACTGGGGCAAGATCGTCGTCGCCGCCCACCTGCGAAGCTCGCAGTGGGGCGTCATGAACGAGACCGGCTCCTGGCCCGGCCAGCCCTGGCTGTGGCTGTACACCATGTGGTACCAGCCCCCGGCAGTGGCCTTGTCGCCCAGCTCGCCGGTTCACGTCTGAGTCGGCGGTGCCGGCCGCAGGACACCGCCCTGTCGTGCTCTTGGTGGCGGAAACGGGCAGCTCGCAGGTCTCGGGGGCATCCGTTGTGATCAGCGGATGACTGTCATCAGCGGACGACGAGCTTCGCCCACATGCCCTCTTGGGCGTGGCCGGGCACGGGGCAGATAATGTAGTACGTGCCGGGCGGCGGGGCACGGAAGCTGATCGTCGCCGTGTACCACAGGTTCCCGTCGGGAGCCGGGACGGGCATGATGAACGCGCCCGGCGCCGCGACCCGTCCTGCCATCATCGCCATGCGGCCGTAGGGCGGGGCGGCTGTGGTGAGCTCGAGGCCGTGGGGGTGGCCGGGGTCGCCGTTGGCGAAGTCCACGGTGATGGTGGCGCCGGCCGGCACGCTGACGGTCGGTCCATCTGGGCCGT
>JAJZCK010000177.1 GCA_021846125.1 Actinomycetes bacterium
CGCCTCTGGTGGCTTCCTCGTCCCGGTCCTGCTGGCGATGGCCGGGCAGCTCGGATGGGCGGATACGACAGTCCGCTTCGTCGCACCGCTCCTCGCGCTCGGCTTCCTCGCGGTGACGGGCGCGCTGCTGATCTGGGACCTCAAGCACCCGACGCGCTTCTACCTCATCTTCACCCGCCACCAGTGGCGGAGCTGGCTCGTGCGCGGGTCGTTCGTCATCGCCGCGTACGGAGGCATCGTCACGTTGTACCTGCTCGCAGCTGCCTCCGGCCTCACGAGCGCCCGTGAAGGTCTCGCGTGGGCCGCCGTGCCACTCGGCGTCGGGACCGCGTGCTACACGGCCTTCCTCTTCGCTCAGTCGAAGGCGCGGGACCTCTGGCAGAGCCCGCTGCTCCTCCCTCACCTCGCCGTGCAGGCAGCCTACGCAGGCGCGGCATCCGTGCTCCCGTTCGCCGTCTGGCTCTCGCCGCACCGCGGCGTCGTCGCAGTCGAAGCCGTCCTTGCGGTCGCGGCCGGTGCGCACCTCGTCTTCGTCACCGCAGAGACGACGCTCGTCCACCCGACCGCCCACGCGCATCTCGCCGCGCACGAGATGGTCCAGGGCCGCTTCGCTTGGACCTTCCGGGCCGGCATCGTGCTCGCCGGCGCCTCCGTCGCAGCGCCGTGGATCGGCGTGGCGGCCGCGCCGGTGGCGCTGCTCGGCCTGCTCGCCTACGAGCACGCCTACGTCCAGGCTGGCCAATCCGTGCCGCTCGCCTGAAGGAGGCATCACCATGCCGAAAGACAGCATCGACCTCGACGCCCTCGGCACTCGGGTCTCGGCAGCGCGTTACGCCACCGAAGAACGCGGCGAGACGTTCTACCCCGGAGCGAGCGGCATCCACCTCGCCGCCTTCCCGCCGCGAGAGCGTTGGGACGACTGGGTCGAGCTCGACTCGAGGGCATGGCCGACACGGGTCGAGCGCCACTCGATGCTCGTCCCGACGACGTGCTTCAACTGCGAGTCCGCCTGCGGCCTGCTCGCCTACGTCGACCGCGAGACCCTGGAGGTGCGCCAGTTCGAGGGCAATCCCGAGCACCCGGGGTCGCGTGGACGGAACTGCGCGAAGGGACCTTCCACGATCAACCAGGTCACCGACCCCGATCGGATCCTCTACCCGCTCAGGAGGGCAGGAGCACGCGGCGAGGGGCTCTGGGAGCGGGCGAGCTGGGACGAGGCGCTCGACGCGATCGCCGGCCGCATCCGCAAGGCGCTGGTCGAGAAGCGCAACAACGAGATCATGATCCACATCGGGCGTCCCGGCGAGGACGGCTACACCGAGCGAGTGCTCGCGAGCTGGGGCGTCGACGGGCACAACTCGCACACGAACGTGTGCTCGAGCGGTGGGAGGACGGGCTTCCAGCTCTGGACCGGCATCGACCGGCCGAGCCCGGACTACGCGAACGCGAAGGTGATCTACCTCATCTCCGCACACCTCGAGACCGGGCACTACTTCAACCCACACGCGCAACGGATCACCGAGGCGCGGGCCAAGGGCGCGAAGGTGGTCGTGCTCGACACGCGGTTGTCGAACACCGCGACGCACGCGGACTACTGGCTCTCGCCGCAGCCGGGCTCCGAGGCGGCGATCAACCTTGCAATCGCCCGCCATATCATCACGTCCGGCAGGGCGAACTGGGAGTTCATCCGCCGCTGGTGGAACTGGGCGGAGTACCTCGACGCGTGCAGACCGGACCTCGACCGCACGTTCTCGTCCTTCCAGGAGGCTCTATCCGCGCTCTACGACGGCTGGACGTTCGACGTCGCAGCAGCCGAGTCGGAGATCGACGCATCGACGATAGCGGAGGTCGCAGAGGTCGTCGCGAGCGCGGGCACCCGCTTCTCCTGCCACTCGTGGCGCTCCGCGGCGGCAGGGAACCTCGGCGGCTGGCAGGTGAGCCGGACCGTGTTCTTCCTCGCCGCGCTCCTCGGCGCGGTCGCCACGGAAGGAGGCACCTTCCCGAACGCCTACAACAAGTTCGTGCCGAGGCCGATCCACACGCCGCCGCATCCCGATGCCTGGCAGGACCTCTCCTGGCCGCTCGAGTTCCCTCTCGCGCAGAACGAGATGAGCTTCCTCCTGCCTCACTTCCTCGCCGACGGGCGCGGACGACTCGACACGTACTTCTCGCGGGTCTACAACCCGGTGTGGACCAACCCCGACGGTCTCAGCTGGATGGAGGCCCTCACCGACGAGGAGAAGGTCGGCTGCTACGTCGCACTCACCCCGACGTGGAACGAGTCGGCGTACTTCGCCGACTGGATCCTGCCGATGGGCCACGCGTCCGAGCGCCACGACACCCACTCCTACGAGCAGTACGACGGGCAGTGGGTGGGCTTCCGCCAACCGGTGCTCCGCGCCGCGCGTGAGCGGCTCGGCGAGACCGTCACCGACACCCGCCAGGTCAACCCCGGAGAGGTCTGGGAGGAGAACGAGCTGTGGATCGAGCTCTCCTGGAGGATCGACCCCGACGGTGCTCTCGGAATCCGCCAGTACCACGAGTCCCGCGCCCGACCGGGCGAGAAGCTGACCGTCGACGAGTACTACGGCTGGATGTTCGAGCGCTCCGTGCCCGGCTTGCCCGAGGCCGCCGCAGCGGAGGAGTTGAGCCCGCTCGCGTACATGCGCCGTTACGGCGCTTTCGAGATCACGCGCGGCCAGGGAGCGGTGTTCGCCCGACCGGTCCCCGACGAGGAGCTCGCCGACACCACCGTGAGCCCGACCGGACGCGTGTACACCTCGACGCCGAAGCCGGCGAGCCACAACGTCGTCCCGACGGCGAGCCCCGCCCCGGACGAGAGCGGCCGTCGCCCGGTCGGCGTCATGGTCGACGGCGCGATCCTCACCGGGTTTCCCACCCCGTCGGGCCGGCTCGAGTTCTACTCCGCGACTCTCGCGTCCTGGGGCTGGCCGGAGCACGCGCTGCCGGGCTACATCCGCTCGCACGTCCATCCGAGCGAGCTCGCGCCGGACCAGCTCGTACTGCTCTCGACGTTCCGCCTGCCGACCCAGATCCACACACGCTCCGCCAACTCCAAGTGGCTCGACGAGCTCTCGCACACGAACCCCGTCTGGGTCCATCCGAGCGACGCGAAGCGGCTCGGCATCGCCCGGACCGGAGACCTCGTCCGGGTCGAGACCGAGATCGGCTACTTCGTCGCGAAGGCGTGGATCACGGAGGGGATCCGGCCCGGCGTCGTCGCGTGCTCGCACCACATGGGCCGATGGAAGCTCGCCGGCCACGACCAGGTGAGCCCGGGCGGCATGATGGCGACCGTCGCGCTCCGACTCGGCGAGGCGGGCTGGTCGATGCAGGCTCGGGACCACGTCGCGCCCTACGCGTCGGCGGACCCGGACACCCGCCGCATCTGGTGGTCCGACACCGGCGTCCACCAGAACCTCACCTTCCCCGTCCACCCCGACCCCATCTCCGGCATGCACTGCTGGCACCAGGCGGTGCGCGTGCGTCCTGCGGAGCCCGGCGACAGCCATGGCGACATCGCCGTCGACACGGCGAAGTCGCACGAGGTGTACCGGGCGTGGATGGCCCGCACGCGCCCGGCCGGCTCCGTCAGCCCCGACGGCACCCGGAGACCGTCGTGGCTGATGCGACCTCTCAAGCCAGCGCTGCCGCTTTACGCCCTCCCGGTCGACGCGCGGTGACCGTCACCGCGACGAGCTGCCCGCGCGGCGCAGCTGCCCCGGTCGCCGGCGGTCGCTTCGAGCTCCTCCGCGCTCTCGGCTCGCTCGCGGCTCTCCACACCGACGCTGCGGCCGGCATCGCCGCCGCGCTCGATCTCGCGCCGTGGACCCGCGCGGAGCACACCCTGCTGTTCGTGCTCGAGCTACCCCCCTACGCGTCGATCCACCTGGGCCCCGAGGGCAAGCTCGGAGGCGAGGGCGCCGATCGGGTGGCAGGTTGCTGGCGAGCTCTCGGCATGAGCCCACCGGCCGATGCCGACCACCTCGCGAACGTGCTCGGCCTCTACGCGGAGCTCGGCGAGGCTGCCGAAGCTTGCCGCACCCCCGCCGCCCGCGCGCTCCTCGACCACGTACGCGAGTCGGTCCTCTGGGAGCACCTCTGGTCGTGGGTCCCCGGCTACCTCGACGCAGTGAAGCGGGTGAGCCCGGCCGCTGGCGGGTGGTCGCGTCTCGTCACCGCCGCGCTCTCCCGTGAGGTCGGCTCGAGCGCAGCCCCACACGACGTCCCGCTCGCGCTGCGAGCCGCGCCTCCGGCCGTCACCGCCGAGATGTCGCTCGGCGACCTGCTCGACGCGCTGACGACACCCGTACGCTCGGGCTTCGTCCTCACCCAGGGCGACCTCGCAGGAGCGGCCGGTCTCGCAGGCGTCGGCCTGCGGCGCGGCGAAAGGCGCTTCGCGCTTCGGGCGATGCTCGAGCAGGACGGCGTAGCGACGCTCCGCTCGCTCTCCGACCACGCGCACCGCTGGGCAGCGCTGCACGCCACCCGTCCGACGGTGGTCGCGGACCCACACCTCGACCCGTCGCGCTGGTGGGCGTCTCGAGCTGCCACGTCCGCCTCGGTGCTCCGGCGGCTCGCCGACGAAGGCCGCGCGCCGGTGTGACACGATCCCGGTGACACGTTCCCGGTGACACGAGTGGGCCAGCGGCGCGACACTCCTTCGATGCCGCAGCCCGATGCAAGCCACCCACCGGAGCACCGGGGCGGGCAAGATCGGCGACGCCGTCGCCACGCGCGTGCACCCCGCGCACCGACGACCACGGTGCTCGGGCTCCCGCTGCTCGAGCTGCGCTGCGGCGCCGTCGCCGCGGGCGGGTCGACCGTCGCCCGCGCCGACGACGGCCGTGTCGTCTTCGTGCGCCATGCCCTGCCCGGCGAGCTCGTGCGAGCGCGCGTGACCGCCGTCGCGACGTCGTACCTGCGCGCCGATGCCGTGGAGATCCTCGAGCCGTCGGCCTGCCGGGTCGAGCCTCCGTGCGCGCACGCCGGACCGGACCGTTGTGGCGGCTGCGACTTCCAGCACGTCGAGCTCGGCGAGCAGCGCCGGCTGAAAGCGGCGCTCGTCGCCGAGCAGCTCCGCCGTCTCGCAGGTCTCGACTGCTCGGTGCCAGTAGAGGAGCTCCCCGGAGCACCCGACGGGCTCGGGTGGAGGACGCGCGTCCGGTTCGCCGCGGACGGAGACGGGCGGCTGGGCATGCGGCGGCACCGCTCGCACGAGGTCGAGGCAGTGGAGCAGTGCGCCGTCGCGGCGGCTTCGATCGCCGCGACCGGGGCTCAGCGCGCCCGCTGGCATCCGGGGCTCGAGGTCGAGGTCCTAGCGCCGGCGGCACCGGCAGCGGCAGCGGCAGCGGCGTCGCCGGCGGCAGCGGCAGCGCCGGCGGCAGCGGCCCGGGCGTCGCAGGATCCGCCGGCGAAGGAGCCCGGCGCGGGTGGCGCGAACGCACTGGTCGCTGCGACGAGCCAGGGGGACCGCTGGCCGGCCGTG
>JAJZCK010000178.1 GCA_021846125.1 Actinomycetes bacterium
TCTGCGGTCGCCAACCTCGGGGCGCGTAAGGTCCGTGGCGAGGTCGTCCTCGCGACGAGCACGGCGAGCCGATCCTCGACGAAAGCGGTGACGGTGCCTCCTGGCGGCGAGAGCGTGGTCGGGCTTCGTTTGACCGGGCCACGCGGTTCCGCCGCGGCGACCGTCGTGGTCGACGGCAGCGGCGTCGCGGTCGAGGAGCTCGTCCACGGGGTGCGGGGAGTCACCGCCGCACCGTGCTCCGACCACCCGGCGGCATCTTCGTACCTGGCCGCCGGCAGCACCAGCGGGGCGGACAACCTCTCGCTCGCGGTCCTCGACCCGGGCGCCACGCCGGCAGTCGTCGACGTGTCGTTCTCGACCGGAGCGGGGACGGTCTCGCCGCCGGCGTTCCAGGGGCTCAGCATCGGGGCCGGCCAGCTCCAGGTCCTCGATGTCGGTCACTTCCTCCCGAGCAGGACGGTCGTCGCGACGACGGTCACGGCGACGGGCGGCCATGTCGTCGCGGGAGCCCTGCTCACTGCCGTCGTCGGCCGCACGCTCATGTCGTCGCTCGCCACCGGGGTCTCCGCTTCGTCGACGTCCTGGCTCATGCCTGCCGGGCTCGCAGGTGGGGACGCGTCGAGCGTGTTCAGCGTCCTGGACCCGACGGAGCGACCGGCGAGCGTGCAGCTGCGCCTCGGGTCCGCGTCCGGCGTCAGCGCCGTGCTCAGCGCGTCGGTGCCGGCTCACGGGGTGGTGACTCTCACCCCTGGCGTCGCGAGCCGGCACGTCGTGATGCGCTGGGCGTCCCTCGAGAGCACGGGTGCCGGGGTCGTCGTCACGCGCGAGACCTTCGTCGTCGCACCCGCGCTGCACCGGCCGGCAAGAGTCCTCGTGCCCGCACGACGCCCGCCGCTCGGGCGTCGCGGACGCCACGTGGCCGCTCGTCGCGTCGCAGCTACCACGACGACCGGCGCCGTGGAGGGAGCGGCGGCGATGGTGCCCTATGCGATGCTGCGCGCGCTGCCGCACGTCGTGCCTGGAGTCGCCGTGACGTCGGGCGTGTCGTCGCCGTCTCGTCGCTGGGTCCTGCCCGGCGGGGAGTCGGACGCGCGCACGAGCGAGGTGGTCGTGGTGGACAACACCTTGAGCACTGTCGCGACCGTCGACGTGCAGCAGATGGACGCGACGACAGGTGGACCCGCGACGTCGTTCGCGACGATGCCCCCGCTGTCGGTCGGGCCCGGAGAGGTCCTCACCGTCGACATGGCCGCGATCACGGGCGCGGACGGTACGATGCCGCTGGTAGTGACGGCTGACCGGCCTGTGGTGGTCGGCGAGATGCTGTACGCGCGTAAGGCAGCGGGCTTCACGCTCCCGGCCGCGATAGCGGTTCGCTGACCGCTATCGCGCAGCACACCCACGCTCCGGCTTCGCCGGGCCCTGGCCGCCAGTCGGGAAGCGGACCGACAGCCCCCGGCAGGCGCTTCCGACGGCCGACCTACAGCTCCGGGAGCGGCTCCGCGGTGCTCGTCGGCATGATGCCGCCGGCGACCGCATCTCCCGACGTGCCGGCCCCGACAGGCTGGTGCCCGCCGAGGATCGTGCCCGCGTAGTGGGCGACTGACGGCTGGTCCCCGTGGACGGGGCGGCCGTAGGCCTCGTCAATGAGCCGGGCGACCTGCTGCCCGTCGACCGTCTCCTTGCTCAAGAGCTCGTTGGCCACCGCCTCGAGACCGCTGCGGTGCTCTTCGAGCACCTCTCGGGCGCGAGCCTCTTGGGTCCGGAGGATCTTCGAGACCTCCTCGTCGACGACGCGGCTCATGTCCTCCGAGTAGTCCCTCGAGTGCATCAGGTCCTCGCCGAGGAAGACCATGCCTTGAGAGCCCCAGGCCATCGGACCGATCTCGGCTGACATGCCCCATTCACGGACCATCTTGCGGGCGAGCTCGGTGTTGCGCTGGAGGTCGTCGCTCGCTCCCGTCGACAGGTCGCCGTAGATGATGAGCTCGGCGACTCGCCCCCCCATCCGGACGGCGAGCGAGTCCTCGATGTACTCGCGGCGGTAGATGTGGCGCTCCTCGAGAGGCAGCTGCTGGGTGACACCGAGTGCCATGCCTGTAGGGATGATGCTCACCTTCAGGAGCGGGTCCGCGAAGGGGAGCACGTAGGAGAGCACAGCGTGGCCCGACTCGTGGAACGAGACACGCTCTTTCTCGGAGTCCGAGAGGACGGTGCTCTCGCGTTGCTGGCCCATGAGCACCCGGTCTCGTGCTGCGTCGAAGTCCCGCATCTGGATGACCTGGCTGCCGCGGCGCACGGCATGGAGCGCCGCCTCGTTGACGAGGTTCGCGAGGTCCGCTCCGCTCATCCCGGGCGTACCGCGCGCGACGACGTCGAGGTCGACGTCCGGCCCGACACGTTTGTCGCGCGCATGCACCTTGAGGATCGGCTTCCGCTCCTCGAGGTCGGGGAGCGGGACGACGATCTGGCGGTCGAAGCGGCCGGGGCGGAGCAGCGCCGGGTCGAGGATGTCGGGCCGGTTGGTCGCCGCCATCATGACGACGCCCTCCGCGTGGTCGAAGCCGTCCATCTCGGAGAGCATCTGGTTGAGAGTCTGCTCGCGCTCGTCGTGGCCGCCACCGAGCCCTGCGCCACGCTTGCGGCCGATCGAGTCGATCTCGTCGACGAAGATGATGGCTGGCGCCTGCTTGCGGGCTGTCTGGAACAGGTCCCGGACCCGGCTAGCCCCGACCCCGACGAACATCTCCATGAAGTCAGATCCGCTCACCGAGAGGAAGGGGACGCCGGCCTCGCCTGCGACGGCGCGAGCGAGGAGCGTCTTGCCGGTACCCGGCGGCCCGACGAGCAGGACGCCCTTCGGGATGCGCGCGCCGATCTCGCGGAAGCGGCCTGGCGACTTGAGGAAGTCGACGACCTCGCTGATCTCCTGCTTGACGCCGGAGTAGCCGGCAACATCGTTGAACGTCGTGCGCGGGCGCTCGGTCGAGTAGACCTTCGCCCGCGAACGACCGATCGACATGATGCCCGACATCTGGCCCTGCGCCCTCCGGTTCAGCCAGACCATGAACCCGATGAACAACGCGACGGGGAGCAGGTAGACGAGCAGCGTTGGCAGGATGCTCGACGTCGGGGTGGAGAAGCTCACCTTGGCGCCCGACGCTTCGAGGGCGGAGATCTCCGAGCTCGGGAGGGACGCCGGCCCGGTGGTCTGGAAGGTCTGACCGCCCTGGTCGAGCTTGTAGGTGATCGTGCCCGTGGCGTTGTCCACGGTCGCCGACGCGACTTGCTTGTGGTGGAGGTTCGTCACGAAGCTGCTGTAGGACTCGCTCTGGACCGACGTGTGCGAGACGAAGGACGAACCGAGCACGACGAGGACGAGCACGACGACGAGCGCGGCGAGCACCCAGCGCCACGTGGCGTCCCCGCCCGACGGCATAGCCCCTCCGGGCCGGCCCGGGCCGCTCGATCCAGGTCGGAGATCCTGCGGTTGGCGACTCATCCCCAACATCGTAGGCGTCGCGCGCCTCTGTCCGGTCGGCGCCGTCGTGCGCGCGCCCCGGCGGGCTCGAGCCGAGTTGACCGGGCGCCCGCCGGGCGCCACGCTCGCGGCCGTGAGAGCACCTGAGGACGGCACCGCGCCGGGAGGGCGCCGGATCGTCCCGAACGGCTTCGGTGTGCCGGAGGCCCTCGCCGGCCTGGCCGCCGGGTTCGTGCTCGCGACGCTGTTCGTGAGCGCGCTGGGGGCGCTGAGCGGCCACCCCGGCCACACGAGCGGCGTCGGGAGCGACGTCGCGAGCCTCGCCGGGCTGTGGTGCGGTCTCGCCGGCGCAGCCGTCGTCGCGAGCCGGCGGGCTCGGTCCCTCGGTCCGGCTGCCAGCCAGCCGTCACCTGGCCTCGGCCTCACCGGAATGCTCGCGTCGGACTACGGCCTGTCGATCCGACTGTGGCCCGACGTCCCGCTCGGGATAGCCGTCGGCCTCGTGTCGCAGTACGCGCTCGTCCCGCTGTTCGAGCTCCCGCTCCTGCCTTTCGTCCCGCACCTTTTCCAGCGCCTCGGCCAGCCGGCCGTCTCGCTGACGAGCGACGCGCGGGGGGCCGGGCTCGTCCTGCTCGGCGTCCTCGTCTGCCTCGGGAGCCCTCTCGTCGAAGAGCTGTACTTCCGCGGGCTGCTGCTCCGGGGCCTCGCCGGCAGGCTCGCACCGCTCGGCTCCCGGATCGGGCCCGTCCTGGCAGTCGGGATCTCCGGCGTCGTCTTCGGCCTCGTGCACTTCGAGGCGCTGCAGCTGCTCGCGCTCGTCGGGTTCGGCGCAGTGCTCGGGACGCTCGCGTGGCGAACCGGGCGTCTCGGTCCGGGCGTCGTCGCCCACATCGCGTTCAACACGGCAGCCTTCGTGAGCGTCGCCCGGGCGCATTAGCGCGGTCCCCACCGCAGCGGAGGCGCTCGATTACGATCGAAGGCCATCATGGCCGTCCATCCATCGCTCGCCCCCATCTTCAAGGCCTACGACGTCCGTGGCGTCGTCCCCGACGAGCTCGACGCGCGGAGCGCGTATGCGATCGGGGCCGCCTTCGCCGCCTTCGCCCTCGCCGAGAGCGGCGCGACGAGGGTCCTCGTCGCGCACGACATGCGCACGACCGGCGAGGAGCTCTCTCGCGCGCTCATCGCCGGTGCGTCTTCGACCGGCGCTCTCGTCGGCGACATCGGCCTGGCGTCGACCGACATGTCCTACTTCGCCTCGGGAAAGCTCGACGCGCCTGCGGCGATGCTCACCGCGTCACACAACCCGGCCCGGTACAACGGGGTGAAGATGTGCCTTTCGGGCGCCCGGCCCATCGGGCGCGACACCGGCCTCGCCGAGATCCTCCGGCTGGCCGACGAGGGGCTCGAGGGCGCTCCGGCCGACGGCGGGGTCGGCTCCGTCGCTTCGGACCCGCACGTCGAGCGCCTCGAGCTGCTCGAGGAGTTCGCCGAGCACGTGCGCTCCTTCGTCGACGTGTCGCGCCTCGCTCGGCTGCGGATCGTCGCAGACACGGCGAACGGCATGGGGGGCCTCGTCGCACCGAGGGTGTTCTCGGCCCTACCGTTCAGCGTCGAGATGCTCTTCGGCGAGCTGGACGGCACCTTCCCCAACCATCCGGCCGACCCGATCCAGCCGGCGAACCTGGTCGACCTGCGCGAGCGCATCCTTGCGACGGGTGCCGACGTCGGCCTCGCGTTCGACGGCGACGCGGACCGGGTCTTCCTCGTCGACGAGCGCGGCGAACCGGTGTCCGGGTCGACGACGACGGCGATCGTCGCCCACGCGATGCTCGCGAAGTACCCCGGCGCCACCGTTCTCTACAACCTCATCTGCTCGCACACGGTGCCGGAGGTCGTCGCCGAGGACGGAGGCGTCGCGGTGCGGACCCAGGTCGGGCACTCGTTCATCAAGAAGATCATGGCCGACACAGGAGCCGTCTTCGGGGGCGAGCACTCGGGGCACTACTACTTCCG
>JAJZCK010000179.1 GCA_021846125.1 Actinomycetes bacterium
GTGAAGGCGCCCGCGACGAGAGCCACCAAGCGCGCCTGACCGACGTGTCGTTCCAGGTGACGTCGTTCCCGATCCCGTGGAGATCGGGAACGACGTCCGCGGCTGTCCGACGGTCTCGGCGAGCGCCTCGTCGGACGCGGCCTAGGCGCTTCGAGGGCGCGAGCGCCTAGAGGTTGTCCATCCTCTTGAAGGCCTCGCCGGCGTCGAAGCCGGACGTGGCGCCGGTGGACGCGAGCCGCTCGCGGATGCGCGTGGCGAAAGCGGCGAGCTCCTCCTCTCGAGACGTGTCCGTCGCCGAGACGTGCATCGTGGTGCGCAGCTGGCTCCGGTGCTCGAGCAGCGCGGCAATCTTGGTGTCGACCGACGTCGACACATCCTCGACGTGGTCGGGCTCGTCCGCCTCGAACAGCAGCAGCGTCGACGGCCGGTGCGGGGCGATGGCCTGCTCGGGGAAGAACAGCGGGTCTCGCGCGGCGACGATGCCGTCCGTGACGAGGAAGCCGGCGTTGCGATGGTCCGGGTGGAGGCGGTAGCGCTTCCACGGATCGTGACCGACGACGACATCCGGGCGGATCGTGCGGATCGCAGCACATATCTGCCATCTCTGGCGCAGCCCGGCCTCCAGCTCTCCGTCCGGCCAGCGCAGGAAGGTCACCGGGGAAGTGCCGCCGAGGGCCGCTGCAGCCGCAATTTGCTCCTGCTCGCGCGTCACGACGAGCTGCGCGGGGTCCTCGGCGGCATCCCAGGTGCCACGCGAGCCGTCGGTGCACACGAGGTGGTGGATATCGCAGCCTGCTGCGGCCCACTTCGCAAGTGTGCCACCGCAGCCGAACTCGATGTCGTCCGGATGGGCCCCGACGGCGAGGGCGCGTCTGGGCGTCGCGAGGTCGGTCGTGTCCACTGGTTCTCCTGACTGTCGCTCTTGCTCTCGAAAGCTGCCTGACCGGCGCTGGGTCTCGGGTGCACGTGGCGCGACGCGGAAAGAGGCCGGCCCGCTCAGCGCACGAGCACGAGGTCGCCGGGGACGTCGAGGTCGCACGCGAGGCTCCAGTCGTACACCACACGAGGCCCGAGGCCCAGTCGGCGCGCCTCGGCGCGGTGACGGGCGAAGGACCCGAGCCCGTACGAGAAGCGGAATCCGGATCGCGTCGGGACGCACGCCACGTTGGTGCCGGCGAGGTGCCGGTCGGGGACGAGGGTCACCGCGCCGTCTGTGCCGAGCCCCGCGAATGACGTGACGAGCGGGAGGTCGGCGTGACTGACGACGGCCATGTCGACGCCGAGCGACGCGAGCCGCTCGACACCGCGTGCCACCGCGCCCGACAGCCCGAGGCCAGGTGTCCACAGGACGTCCGCTCCGCGTGCGCGTGCCCAGCCAGCGACGACACGGTCGTCGCACGCGACGAAGACCGGCATCCCAGAGGCGGCTCCGATGACCCGGGACGCGAGGTCCTCGGCGAGCGCACGCCGCTCGGACGCGTCGAGCACGCCCGCGAGGCGTCCCTTGGCCTTGGCGAACGACTTGACCGGCACGAGCAGGGCACGCACCGCCCGCAGTCTAGGAAGCAGTCGGCGACGGACGCTGCGTGACGAGAGTGTGCCGCCTCGCGCGGTCGTCCACGCGTAGGATCGAAGACCGTGGGAGCTCGCGTAGAGGGCGCGTCGGTCCCGCACGCCGAGCTCGAGCGGAGCCTCGTCGCCGACGGCTGCCGTCTCGTCGCCGGCGTGGACGAGGTCGGCAGGGGGGCATGGGCGGGGCCTGTGAGCGTCGGAGTGGCTCTCGTGGACGAAGCGGCTCTCCGGTGCGTGCCGGGCGGCTTGCGGGACTCGAAGGCGCTCGGCGAGCAGCGAAGGGCGATGCTCGCCCCGGTGCTCGTGGCATGGTGCCGCGGCTTCGCCGTCGGTCACGCGAGCGCAGCGGAGTGCGACGACCTCGGGATGACCGCTGCTCAGCAGCTGGCCGCAAGGCGCGCGCTCCGGGCGCTCGGAGCCGAGCCGGACGCCGTCGTCGTGGACGGCCCACGTGACTTCACGGGCCATCACAGGGCCCTCGCGCTAGTCGGGGGAGACGGCTCGTCGGTGGCGGTCGCTGCGGCCTCCGTGCTCGCCAAGGTGACACGGGACCGCCTTCTCGTCGACGCCGCGGCGAGGTGGCCCGACTACGGGTTCGAACGCAACAAGGGCTATCCGACGCCCGGGCACAGACGGGCCGTCGAGCGTCTCGGCATGACGTCGTTGCACCGCCGGAGCTGGACGTTCGCCGAGCCGGTCCGACCGGGGTGACGTAGGCGAGCCGCCGGCGAGCCGCCGACCGCGGCGGTGGCCTGCATGCTCGGCTATAACGGGGGAGATGGCCATCGTGCTCGCGCTGCTCGCTGCGGCGGCGAACGCACTGGCCACGGTTCTCCAGCGCATCGGCATCGAGGAGGCCGGCGACCGCGGCCGGCGTGGCAGCGGACTGATGGCCGGGGTCGTCCAGCGGCCTGTCTGGCTCGCAGGCCTCGGGCTAGCTACTGCGAGCTTCCTGCTCCAGGCGATCGCTCTCTCTCTCGGGGACCTTTCGACGGTCCAGCCTGTGATGGTGACCGAGCTCGTCTTCCTGCTCGTGATCCTCGGCATCTGGTTCCACGGCGGGATCGGCTGGCGTGAGTGGTTCGGAGTATCCGGCACCGCGATCGGGCTGGGCGTCTTCCTCGCGGCGAGCTCCGCCGGAGGGGGGCACGAGCGACCGGAGGCAGCGGACTGGGTGCTGCTGCTGGTGGCCGCGGGCGGGGCGATCGCCCTCGCGATCGCCCTCGCGCGTCGGGGCTCTCGCTCGTGGCGAGCGGCCTGCTTCGGCGTGGCGGGCGGGATCTCGTTCGCGTTGACGGCGGCTTTCGTGAAGACGGCGGCCGACCAGTGGGGGCACGGGCCGCTGTTCGTGCTGAGCCACTGGGAGGCCTACGCGGTCGCTGTGTCCGGGCTCTCCGGACTCGTGATCAGCCAGCACGCGCTCGGCGCCGGACCGGTCGCCGCGTCGCAGTCGTCGCTCCTCATCGTCAACCCGATCTCGAGCATCGTCATGGGCATCTGGCTCTTCGGCGACCGCCTCCGACTCGCCGGCGGCAGGGAGGCGCTCGAGCTGGTGTTCCTCGGCGTGATGTTCGTCTCGCTCTCGGTGCTCAGCCACTCGCCGCTCATCGCGGCGGGCGCACGCGAGGAGCGGCTCGTGCGGGTGCAGCGGTCGGCGCCGAGCAGCAAGCACCTGCCGAGCGCATGAGGGCGACCGGACTTGCGGTGGACGGGAGCGCTGCCGGAGCGCGCCCCGATCCGCTCGCCGCCGTGCTCGAGCGGATCGCGGACGCCGCCACGCTCGCCGGGCTCGACGACGGCCTGCACCAGATGATCGCGATGCCCGAGCGGGTCCTCGAGGTCGCGGTGCCCGTGCGGCGCGACGACGGCAGGATCGAGGTACTGCGTGGCTGGCGGGTCCATCACGACACGAGCCGTGGCCCGGGAAAGGGCGGGGTCCGCTTCCATCCGCTCGTCGACGCTCGGGAGGTCACGGCCCTGGCGGCGGAGATGACCGTCAAGTGTGCCGTCGTCGATATCCCGTTCGGCGGGGCAAAGGGTGGGGTTGCCGTCGATCCGGGGACGCTGTCGCTGGGCGAGCTCGAGCGGCTGACGCGTCGCTACACCTACGACGTCGCGAGCCTCCTGGGACCGGAGCGGGACGTCCCAGCGCCGGATGTCAACACCGACGGCCGCGTCATGGCCTGGATCATGGACACGATGTCGATGCTGCGGGGCCAGGCGGTGCCCGGAGTGGTGACGGGCAAGCCGCTCGCGATCGGCGGGAGCCACGGGCACGTCGGCGCGACCTCGACGGGTGTCGTGCAGTGCGTCGGGGCGATCTTCGCGAGGCTCGGCCTCGACGTCGCGGGTGCGCGGGCGGTGGTGCAGGGCTACGGCAAGGTGGGTGCTCCTCTCGTGTACCTGCTGACATCTCTAGGCATGCGCGTCGTCGCCGTCGAGGACGTCTCCGGAGGTGTCTACAACCCTGCGGGGCTCGATCCTGCGGCGCTTTCGGCTCACGTCGGGCGTGCCGGTGCGGTCGTCGGCTTCGCCGGGGGCGACGTGCTCGCTCCGGGCGAGCTGTTCCGACTGGACTGCGAGCTCGCGGTGCCTGCGGCGCTCGACGGGGCGATCACCGCTGAGGTCGCCGAGCACCTCGGTGCACGCGTCGTCGTCGAGGCGGCGAACGGCCCGACGGTCCCCGAGGCGGACGACGTGCTCGACCGGCGTGACGTCGTCGTCGTCCCCGACGTGCTGGCGAACGCGGGCGGGGTGACGGCGTCCTACTTCGAGTGGGTGCAGGCGCGCCAGGGCTATCCGTGGGAGCCCGACCTCGTCGCGAGCAGGCTCCACGCGAGCATGGAGCGCGCCTTCGAGGCCACCTGGGAGCGTGCGGGCCAGCTCGGGGTCTCCCTGCGGCGTGGCGCCGTGGTGCTCGGCATCGAGCGAGTCGCCGAGGCGACGCGACTGCGTGGGCTGTTCCCGTAGCTGGTAAGCATCTGTGCATGGTCGACAGCCGATCGGATGGCCGGGGACGAGTGGCGCGAGGCGCGCGGCTGGCAGTGTGCGTAGCTGCGAGTGCCCTGCTCCTCGCTGCGTGCTCCTCCACCAAGACGGCCTCGCCTGTTTCCGGCTCCACGTCCACGTCCGTGCCGGCGACGTCCACGTCGGTGCCCACCACTGTGCCGCCCCCGCCTGCGCCGTCCAACTCGGCCACGACGACTCCCGCGGCGGCAGCGAGCTGCACGAGCTCCGTGCTGCACCTAGGCGAGGACGTGACCAAGAGCAGCGTCGGGGCCGGCTCGGCGGACATCGCCTTCACGCTGACCAACAGCGCGGCCACTCCGTGCTCGGTGGAGGGTTACCCGGCAGTCACCTTCTACGGCTCGGCGGGCGAAGGCTCACCACTCGCGCTGACGACGAGGGACACGGGTCAGCAGCCCGCCAGCGTCACGATCGACGCAGGTGGTGCAGCGGCCTTCTACCTCGTCGTCGGCAACGTGCCTGTCGGTGGCATCGGTTGCACCGCCGTCCGGTCCATCGCGGTCGTTCTGCCGCCGAGCAGCACGCCGCTGCCGCTCGGGGTCTCGCTCGATCCCTGCGGCGGTGCCGTCGGCGTGACCGCTTTGGAGCCGCTGTCGTCGTTGAGCACGTGACGTGGCTCCTGAGAGTTGCCCTCTCGTGCCCGTCGTGCCGACGAAGGCGTCCCAAGATGCGAAGATACCCCACGGTGTGCTGTCCGATCCCCGTGCCGCGTCTCGACAACGGGTTCACGTGGCGGTGCTCGGGCGCTTAGCTCAGCTGGTCAGAGCAGCTCGCTTACAACGAGCAGGTCGTCGGTTCGAGTCCGGCAGCGCCCACCGAGAGGTCTTCACGTTTGGACCTCTCCTATGTTCACGTTTGTGGCGCCGCCATCGTCGCGCCGGGGTGTGACTCTTAT
>JAJZCK010000180.1 GCA_021846125.1 Actinomycetes bacterium
CGTGGTGTTCGACGCCGAGCAGGACGGCGAAGCGGAGCGCGCGCAGCATGCCGTCGGCCGCCTGGAGATCGGGCGCAACGGTCGACCGGGTCCCGAGCGAACGATCCGCCGTGCCGCCACAGGCGCAGCGGCCGCCGTCGCCGTCGGCGCTCTCGCCGTCGGCAGCTACCAGCTCGCGTCGCACAAGAGCGGGCCGGGCACGAGCACCTCCACGACGTCGCCGGCTCGTGGCGCACAGGCCAATACGGCGAGCCGACGTGCCACCCGCCCTCGGCCGTCGACCGCGCCGACCGTCGCTCCGTCGACCTTGCAGCCGACCTCGACGTCGGCGTCCGTCGTGACCTACCAGGTGCCGGCGACCACCTATACCGTGTCGTTCGCCGCGGCCTCGGGCGCTTGCTGGCTCGGTGCGCAGCAGCAGGCGAGCGGACCCTACGTGAGGATGTGGACCCTCGCTCCGGGCGCACAGGCGACCTACGCGGCATCCGGTCCGCTCGTCGTGAAGATAGGCGCTCCTCGGTACGTGTCGATCTCGGTGAACGGCACACCACTCGTCCTGCCCGCGGGACGGGACCAGCCGTACGACGTGAGCCTCGTGCCTGGGACGAGCACAGCGGCCTGATTCGGCGCGTGGCGCCCACGGGCACCGGCACGGTGCTTCGCCGAGTGCTCTCCCGGGCGCGAGCCACCGTCGCCCGGACGCCCGTGCCCGGTGCTGTTCGTGCAGCGTCCCCAAGTTGTTACTATGCGGATAGGAGAAATCTCCGACCTGGTCGGAGGGAACGGAGCCTCAAGCGAGATGGCCATGACGCAGCTCGACCTCGGCAAGTACCAGCTCGGATGGAGCGATGTCGAGGACTATGTGTTCAAGCCGCGCAAAGGGCTCTCCGAGGAGATCGTCCGCGAGATGTCCGGGATCAAGTCCGAGCCCACTTGGATGCTGAAGTTCAGGCTCGACGCGCTCCGCCGCTTCTCGGACAAGCCGATGAAGGCGTGGTTTGCCGCGAAGATGCCGGATCTCGACTTCCAGGACATCTACTACTACATCAAGCCCACCGACAAGCAGGTCGACGCGTGGGAGCAGCTGCCTGACTCGGTCAAGGAGACCTACGAGAAGCTGGGGATCCCGCAGGCCGAGCGGAAGTACCTCGCAGGCGTGACGGCCCAGTACGAATCCGAGGTCGTCTACCACCGCAACCGCGAGGACCTCGAGCGCATGGGCGTGCTCTTCACGGACATGGACACAGCCGTGCGCGAGCATCCTGAGATCGTCCGTCGCTACTTCGGCCGGATCATCCCGCCGGGAGACAACAAGTTCGCCGCGTTGAACTCCGCAGTATGGTCGGGCGGCTCGTTCATCTACGTCCCGCCCGGCGTCAAGGTCGACATGCCGCTCCAGGCGTACTTCCGGATCAACGCGGAGAACATGGGGCAGTTCGAGCGGACCCTTATCATCGCGGACGAGGGGGCGCAGGTTCACTACGTCGAAGGATGCTCGGCTCCGGTCTACTCGAGCGACTCGCTCCACTCGGCGGTCGTCGAGCTGGTCGCTCTCCCCGGCAGCCGGATCACCTACACGACCATCCAGAACTGGTCGTCGAACGTGTACAACCTCGTGACCAAGCGCGCGCGGGCGGACGCCGAGGCGCGAGTGGAGTGGATCGACGGCAACATCGGTTCGCGCCTCACGATGAAGTACCCGTCGGTCTACCTCATGGGCCCCAAGGCCTCTGGCGAGGTTCTGTCCGTCGCCTACGCAGGCGCTGGTCAGGTCCAGGACACCGGTGCGAAGATGGTGCACTGTGCCCCGGAGACGACGTCGACGATCATCTCGAAGTCGATCTCGAAGGACGGCGGTCATACGACCTACCGCGGCAAGGTCCATGTCGACGAGGGTGCGAAGCACGCGAAGTCCTTCGTCCGCTGCGATGCCCTCATTCTCGACGAGGACTCGGTCTCCGAGACCATGCCCTACATGGAGGTGGGGGAGCGCGACGCCTCCATCGGCCACGAGGCGACCGTGTCGAAGGTCGGGGACGACCAGCTCTTCTACCTCATGAGCCGTGGTCTCACGGAGGCCCAGGCGACCGGGATGATCGTCAACGGCTTCATCGAGCCCATCACGCGTACGCTCCCTATGGAGTACGCAGTCGAGTGGAGCAGGCTCATCGAGCTGCAGATGGAAGGCTCGGTCGGCTGACCGGCCTTCGCCGCCTCCGAGTCCGGGGTGGCGCGGACGAGGATGCGTCGCGGGAGGGCTGTCGGGCGTGCCGATGCGTGAGGAGTGCAAGCATTTCCAGTCGAGGACATACAGCTCGGGAGAGGTCGCACGCTTTTGCGTCCTCGACCTCGCGCCCGAGGCGCCGTGGCGTTGCCCGGACGGCTGCCCGCGCTACGAGCGCCGTCTTTCGGACGCCGGTTGGGCGCACGGCCAGCTCGTCGAACCCGCGATCGAGGACGAGCCAGCCAGCTCCGGTGCTGACGTCGCCAGCCTTCTCGACCAGGCAGAGGACATCGTGAACGCCGTCGGCCCGCAGGCGCGGGCCGAGGTGGAGGCGAGCGAGCGCGCAGCCGAGCGCACGGGCTGGTTCCAGCGCTTCCGGAGGTCCGGGTTCCGCCGGGGTGACGGCCCCGGCTCGTCGTCGTGAGCGGACCGCTCCTGGGCTCCGACGTGGCGGCGTTCGGCGAGGGTGTGTCGTCGTCGCTCCCCGGGCCTGCGTGGCTCGTCGCCCGGCGACTCGAAGCATCGCGTGCCCTCGCGGTATCCGCGCTGCCGAGCGAGACGGAGGAGCAGTGGCGCTACAGCCGGATCGACGAGCTCGACCTCGGTTCCTTCTCGCCCGTCTGCGACCCGCCGGCAGAGCCGGCACTCACGTCGGGTGCGGTCGAGAGCTTCCTGGCCGCAGTCGGCGCGCGCTCGGGTCTCGTCCGTTGCTCGGGGGGCTTCGTGCAGCACGTCGAGGTGGCCGAGTCGGCCACCTCGCTCGGCGTGAGCGTCACGGGCTCGGCCGGCCTCGCCGGCCGACCGGAGCATCTCGGCGAGCTCCTCGCTGGTCGCGCCGACGCCTTGACGCGCCTTGCCGACGCGTTCTCCCCGGACGTCGTGGTCTGCACGGTGCCTGCAGGCACGCGCGTGGAGGAGCCGATCGTCGTCGTCCACGAGGTGGGGAGCGAGCGCGACGGTGCTGCGGTGTTCCCACACACGCTCGTCGTCCTCGGACCTGGCGCCGTGGCGAGCGTCGTCGAGATCCTCGTTTCGGGCGACGAGCGCTGTCTGGTGGTGCCGCTGCTCGAGATCGAGCTCGGCGACGGCGCCAGGCTTGAGCACACGAGCGTCCAGCAGCTCGGCCGAGGAGCCTGGCATCTCGGATACCAGGCGAGCCGGATCGGGCGGGATGCGATCATGCGCTCGTTCCTCGCCGCGCTCGGTGGCGAGTACGCCCGGCAGGTGACGAGCTCGGCGCTGACGGGCGACGGAGGCACCAGCGAGCTGCTGGCGGTCTATCTCGGCGACGGTGTCCAGACCCAGGACATGCGCACCTTCCAGGAGCACGTCGCGCCGAGGACCCGGAGCGAGCTCGTGTTCAAAGGTGCGGTCGCCGACACTGCCCGGTCGGTCTACACGGGGCTGATCCACATGCATCGCGGAGCGAAGCGCGCCGACGCGTCCCAGACCAACCGTAACCTCGTCCTCTCCGAGGGGGCGCATGCCGACTCGGTGCCCAACCTCGACATAGAGGAGAACGACGTGCGCTGCAGCCATGCGTCTGCGGTCGGCCCGATCGACAGCGAGCAGCTCTTCTACCTGGCGACCCGAGGCGTTCCTCCGGAGGTCGCGGAGCGTCTCGTGCTTCTCGGCTTCTTCGACGACCTGCTCGCACGCGCACCGGTCCCCGGCGTCGCTGCGTACCTGCGCGCGGCGGTAGCCGAGCGCCTCGCGGCGGGAGTGCTGGCGGCACCCGGCGCGCTCAGCTCGACGGGGCGGTGGGCATGACAGTTGTCCGCGTGCTGCGACTTTGCGCCACAAGCGACCTGGGGCTTGGCGAGGTGCGACGATTCGACGTCGACGGGGCCCGCGTCTGTCTGGCACGCTGTGCCGACGGCTTCCATGCCGTCGCCGATACCTGTAGTCACGAGGACTTCTCACTTTCCGAGGGCGAGGTGGACCCCGAGGCGTGCGAGATCGAATGCTGGAAGCACGGGAGCTTGTTCTCGCTCTTGAGCGGTGAGCCGCTCACGCTGCCGGCGACTCGGGCGGTGGCCGTCTACGAGGTGAGCGTCGAGGGCGCGGACGTGATGGTCCGGCTCCCGTGACCGCGGCACGCGCGCACGGCGGTGCGAGCACCCTCACGATCGCCGGGCTGCGCGCCGCCGTCGGTGGCAAGGAGATCCTCCACGGTGTCGACCTCCAGCTGAGAAGCGGCGAGGTCCACGCGGTCATGGGCCCTAACGGCGCCGGCAAGAGCACGTTGTCCCACGTCTTGATGGGGCATCCGGGCTACGAGGTCCTGGGCGGTTCGGTGACCCTGGACGGCGTCGAGCTCCTCGGGCTCGCCACCTTCGAGCGCGCGCAAGCCGGTCTCTTCCTCGCGCCGCAGGACCCTGTCGAGGTCCCCGGCGTGCCGATCTCCGACGTCCTTCGAGCAGCGCTCGTCGCAGCCGGACGGGACGGCGAGGCGATGCCGGACACCTTGGCTCGGAAGATGTCGGACGAGGCCGGCGAGATTGGTCTCGCTCCGGCATTCCTCGTCCGAGCGCTCAACGTCGACGCCTCCGGAGGCGAGAAGAAGCGCATCGAGACGTTGCAGCTGGCCATCCTCGCCCCCCGCTTTGCCGTCCTCGACGAGCTCGACTCGGGTCTCGACGTCGACGCGTTGCGTGCGGTCGCTCGGCGCGTCGCGCGTGCGACCGCACCCGGCGCTTCGGGAGAGCCGGGTCTCGGGGTGCTTGCGATCACGCACTACCGGCGGCTGCTCGAAGAGCTGCGCCCCGACATTGTCCACGTCCTCGTGAAGGGCAAGATCGTGGCGTCGGGCGGTCCGGATCTCGCGGACGAGCTCGAGCGAACTGGCTACGCCGGCTACACCGATCCCGAGGTAGCCGTCTCGGCCATCGGTCCAGACCCCTTCGGTGGTCTCTTCTCCTAGGCGGAGCTGCAATCCGTTGCGCTCCCCGTGACCAAACGTCACCGCGATCGGCCACCACGCTGCACGTCGGTGCGCAGGCCGCGTGCGTGCACTTCGAGACCTGCCCATGCGCCAGCGGTTGCTCCCGATTAAGGTCTCGTGCGCTATCGCTGGCGCGTCGGTACCGGGGGCAGGCAGGTTGTGACTGGCGCGTTGGAGTCAGAGCAGGTTGGCGGGCACGGACAGCCCCAGCGGGACGACGTCGTTGCCCCGCCCCTCGCCGGAGGAGACGTGACCCGTGCCGCCCGGCGCGTGCGAGGCACCCGAGGCCACCCGAGCTGGGCGGTGTCCGGCGCCGTCG
>JAJZCK010000181.1 GCA_021846125.1 Actinomycetes bacterium
CTGGCTGCCGAGATCCTCCGGCGTGCCCCCCAGAACAGGGGAGCAGAGGTCGCCGCGAGCGTCGCGATCGCCCGCTCGACACGGAGCTGCCCGCCCGTCTCCTGGTGGTCGCGGCCGTTGTCGGGTTGGCCGGCGCGGTGGCGATCGGCATAGCTGGCATCGAACGGATCGGGCCGTGGCTCGCGGTCTTCATCGCCATCGGGGGGTCTCTGGTGCTCGCCTACAATCTCGAGCTGTTCGGGGGATGGGCCCATACGGGACTCGGTTTCGCACTGGGGTGGGGTGCTTTTCCGGTGCTGGTAGCGGCCTTCGCCCAGGACCGGTCGCTGACGGTGTCTGCTGTCGTCCTGGCTGCCGCCGCCACCTTGTTGTCAGCTGCCCAGCGCAGCCTCTCCACTCCGGCTCGCGCCATCCGGCGCCGAGCGGTGTCGATCGAGGGCCGGATCGTGTTCAGTGACGGCAAGGTCGAGGAGCTCGGCCGCGCTGCGCTGCTCGCGCCTCTCGAGAGGACCCTGCGCGCTATGTCTTGGACGACCGTGGCACTGGCGGTCAGCTTGGTGCTCGCCCGTCTGGGTCACTGACGGCAACCGCTCCGTCGCCCCCGTCCGATCCCCCGTCCGATCCCCTGGCGACCTCAGCGGCAAGCGCGCGCCGGGAGCCCTCGACAGTGGCATCCACTACCGGTCATGACCCCAGCGCAACACGGGGTGTGCTCTCGCTGCAGCCAGCCGCATCTGCCTCTGCATCATCTCGATCTTCCACGAGACCGTGGTCCGAGTACCACTCGGGCCGGTGGTGAAGTCGAGCCGGGCGGCTCCTCGGAGACCGAGAGCGGGGAGAGCTCGGTGATCCCTACCCTGGTCACGTGTCCTGCCGTCCGGTATCGGCCACCGGATCCGGATCGGCCGGCGCGATCTCGTCGACGGCGGCCAGCGCGTTGAGCGAGCGGGGGTAGCCGATGAACGGCACGAGGGCGGTGACCACGTCGATCAGGTCCTGGCGAGTGTTGCCGACGTTGAGGTTGCCGGCGACGTGCCCTCTCACCTGGGCATCGGCGCCTCCGAGGGAGATCAGCATGGAGAAGGTGAGCAGCTCTCTCGTGGCGAGGTCGACCCCACCTCGGGTGAGGTAGTCGCCGAAGCAGTTGGCGGACAGGAACCGCTGGATGTGGCGCTCGTCGGCCGGCGCTGCGTCCAGCATGGCTCGCACGCGCGCAGCTCCGGCCACCTGCTCCTGCACCGCACGGCCCCGTTCACCTCGCGTCTCGGGGGTCGTGGTCGACCGGGCTCCGAGGGGCAGGGAGACACCCCGGCCTGTGAGCACGTCGTTGGTGGCGTGGAGGAACCCGAACACCCGGCCCATGCCGACGTACGGCACCGCTTGGTAGACGATCTCCTTCGCCGCGACCGGTGTCATCCCGGCGTCGAGGGCTGCTCCGAGCATCACCTGGAACTCCGTGAGCGCCCCGCAGGAGATCAGCGCGGCGAGCTGCACCATGAGCCGGGTCCGCACGTCCAGGTGGCTGTGGGCGAGCGCCTCGTCGAAGGCGAAGCTGTCGAAGACCTCGACGAGCTCGGGGTCGGTGACGGCCAGCGTCGGGAAGCGCCATGGCGGCCTGGTGCCGGCGTCGCCGGTGGACGCCTCGGAAGGTCTCTCGGCCGCCGGTCGCTTGGGAGCGATCTCCATCGCGTTGTCGTCCTCGCGGGGAGTCAGCGCCGGCGGGCGGCGGGGTCGAGGGCGGGGGGGACCCAGCCGTCGTCGGCTGGGTTCGTGGTGACGCCGGGGGCGACGATCCGGTCGATTGCGTCGAGGACGTCGTCGCCGAGGTGCACCTCGGTCGCGCCGAGCTGGGACTCGAGGTGGTCCATGGTGCGCGGGCCGATGATCGCCGAGGTGATGGCTGGGTGGCGGAGCACGAACGCGATGGCGAGCTCGATAAGGCTCAGCCCGGCCTCCTCGGCCAGCTGCGCCAGGGCGTCGGCGGCCTCGAGCTTGCGCTGGTTCTCGGGCAGCGACAGGTCGAAGCGGTTGACGAGGCGCTGGCGGTTGAGCGAGAACGGCCCGGCGTGGCTGTCTTTGCGGTAGCGACCCGACAGCCAGCCGCCGGCGAGCGGGCTGTAGGACAGCACGCCGTAGCCGTAGCGGGCGAGGGTGGGAAGCACGTCGCGTTCGATGCCGCGCGTGAGGATCGAATAGGTGGGCTGCTCGGTCCACGGCCGCTCCGAGGCTCGTCGCTCGGCGGTCCACTGGGCCTCCACGATGGCGGAGACCGGCCATGTGGAGTGGCCGAAGTAGCGGATCTTCCCGGCTCGCACCAGGTCGCTGAGCGCGCCGAGGGTGACCTCCAAGTCGACCGCCGGGTCGTAGCGGTGGACCTGGTAGACGTCGATCCAGTCGGTGCCGAGCCGGCGCAGGCTGTCGTCGACCGCAGCCACGATCCACCGGCGGCCGTTGCCCCGCCGGTTGGGGTCCTCGCCCATCGGGTTGTGGAACTTGGTGGCCAGCACGATGTCGCCGCGCCGGCCGGCGATGGCCTTGCCCACGATCTCTTCGGACTCGCCGTGCGAGTAGACGTCGGCGGTGTCGATGAAGTTGACGCCGGCGTCGAGAGCGCGGTGGATGATGCGGATGGACTCTTCGTGGTCCTTGGTGCCCCACTCGCCGAACATCATGGCGCCGAGGCACAGGGCCGAGACCTGGACGCCGGTGCGCCCGAGGGGTCGGATCTCCATGGGTGGTTTCTCTCTCTCTTCTCTCTCGATCAGATGGGTCAGGGCGGGTACGTCAGGGTCGGACGAGGACCTTCAAGGCGCTGCGGTCCGCCATCGCCTCGTAGCCGCCGGCGATCTCCTCGAGGCCGACGGTGCGGTCGAAGACCCTTCCCGGCTCGATCCTGCCGTCGAGGACGTCGGGGAGCAGCTCGTCGATGTAGGCCCGGGCGGGGGCGACGCCGCCGGTGAGGGTCACGTTGCGCAAGAACACGCCGAAGTCCATGGGCACCTTCGCGTACTGGGGCGCCCCGACCCGGCTCACCGTACCGCCGTCGCGTACGACGGCGAAGGCGGTCTCGATGGCCGCTTCGAGGCCGACGCATTCGAGGACGGTGTGGGTGCCGTCCCCGCCGGTGAGCTCGCGGACCCGCTCGGCGCCCTCGTCGCCTCGCTCGGCCACGACGTCGGTGGCGCCGAAGGCGACGCCCAGGTCGGTGCGGCTCGCGTGGTGGCCCATCAAGATGATCCGCTCGGCGCCGAGCCGTTTGGCCGACAATACCGCCGAGAGGCCGACCGCCCCGTCGCCGATCACCGTGACGGTGGTGCGCTCGTTCACCCCGGCAGTGCGGGCGCAGTGGTAGCCGGTCGGGAAGACGTCCGACAGGCTGAGCAGCGAGGGCAACAGGGTGGAGTCTTCGCCGACGGGCAGCTTGACCAGGGTGCCCTGGGCCTCCGGCACCCGCACGGCCTCGCCCTGGCCACCGTCGATGCCGGAACGGCCCCACAGCCCGCCGTGGCGGCAGGAGGTCTGCAAGCCCTCGTGGCAGAAGTCGCAGGTGCCGTCGGACCATACGAAGGGGGCGACGACCAGGTCCCCGGCCTTGAGGCCCTCGACCTGCGCGCCGAGGTCTTCGATCACGCCGAGGAACTCATGGCCGATGCGCTCGCCCTCCTCGGAAGCCGGCATGGACCGGTACGGCCACAGGTCGCTCCCGCAGATGCAGGCGGCGACGACCCGGACGAGGGCGTCGGTCGGCTGGATGATCCTCGGGTCGGGGACGGTCTCGACGCGGACGTCGCCGGCGCCGTGGATGATCGTTGCTCGCATGGCTTGGGTTCCTTTCGGGGCGGGTTCGGGCGTGCCAGGACAAGCCCCCGAGGGAGTCGTGGTGTCCGGCGGCAGGATCGGTCAGCGCTCTGCAGGCTCGGCCGGGGCCGGAACGTGGATGTCTTGGTGGTCTCGGCGTTCGCGGTCGAGGGTGGCGGCCCAGCTGGCCAGCAGGTCGAGCGCCTGCTGGGAGGGCGAGCCCGGCTCGGCGGTGTAGACGAGCATCGTCAGGTCCTCGCCGGGCAGCTCCATCGCCTCGAACGACAGGTCCAGGTCGCCGACCACGCGATGACGCAGCTTCTTTCTCCCCGTGCGATGGAAACGTACGTCGTGGGCCGCCCAGCGGGTCCGGAACGTCTCGCTTCGGGTCGACAGCTCGCCGATCAGGTCGGAGAGCGCCTTGTCGTAGGGGTTGCGGCCTGCCTCCGAGCGCAGCATGGCCACGATGTCGTCCGCCGCGCGCTCCCAGTCGACGAAGAACTGCTTCGACCGGGGGTTCAAGAACACGTAGCGGGCGGTATTCGGTGGGCTGATCGGATCGGTCAGCAGCTCCGAGTACAGCGCGTAGCCCAGCCGGTTGGCGGCCATGAGGTCGTGGCGGGCGTTGCGCACCCACGCCGGGGCTCCCACCACGTCGAGTATGCGTTGCACGCTCGGTCGCACCCGCTGTCCGCCGGTGCGCCGGCGGACAGCGGGGCTTGCGTTCGCCGCCCGGGCCAAGTCGAACAGGTGGGCCTGCTCGGCCTCGTCGAGCTGCAGCGCCCGAGCCAGGGCGTCGAGGACCTGCTCGGACACCCCGCGCAGGTTGCCACGCTCCAAGCGGACGTAGTAGTCCACGCTCACCCCGGCCAGGAGTGCGACTTCCTCCCGGCGGAGGCCCTTCACGCGGCGGTTCCGGCCGTAGACCGCAATGGCGGCCTGCTGCGGCGTGACCCGAGCCCGGCGAGAAGCCAGGAACTCCTTGATCTCGCTGCGGCTGTCCATGCGCCCACCCTACGGGTGCGTTTGCCGGCCTGAGAGGGCCTGTCAGTACCTGTCTCACCAGGTCCTCCCACGAGTTGGCGGTCCCGGTCCACGTCGAGGGACGTGGTGTGCGGCCTCGACCTGCCTGTCGCCACCTAGCCGCAGCTCACCGGCCGCATCGCGCCGAGCACGCCACACCGTCCATACGCTTTCTCGAGTCCGTCTTCTTCTCGCACCGCCTGCCTGCGTGGGGCAGCACTCTCGGTGCTTGCTCCGCGGCGGGTCCGAAGCTGCACGTCCTCTATTCGGGAGTCGCCGCTCGTGTTCTCCGATCGACCCGGAGCAGCTCGGCCGGCGGGATCCGACGGCGCCGACCGAGCTCGGCCATCTCCCCGAGGCGTTCGACGTCGGAGAGCTGCTCAAGCAGGCAGCGTGGTTGGACGACGTGGCCGGGGTGTGGCACTCGCTATCCCGCGATGGCGACGAGATCGACCTTGTGGTCGAGCGCGACGACGGGCTCTTTGTCAGCGTCGAGGTGAAGGCGGCCGCCCGGGTGTCGAGCGACGACATCAAACCTCCTCGCAAACTGTGCTCCCTCGCGGGCGACAGCTTCCCTGCCGGCATCGCGTTCTGCACCGGCACGCGACCGGCACGCGCTCCTGTACACCCGAACGCCGCCTT
>JAJZCK010000182.1 GCA_021846125.1 Actinomycetes bacterium
GAAGCCACGAGGCGCGATATGTTGTTGCCCGCCGGACAGGATGACCACCGGACGGACGCTCTCGGTGATGACCGTTCCTGATCGTGCTGTCGCCGCCGCCATCGGCCGTGAGGACGGTGGTCCTCGCGTTGTCGCCGGCATCACTCGCCGTCGGTCTCGCTGATCGCCTGACGCGCCGCCTTCTCATCGACGATGGCGCTGCGATTCGCGAAGGCCGCGACGAGGGCTTGGCGTGCGAGGTTGTTCACCGCTCGCGGCAATCCCCTCCCGGCCTGGTGGACGCGAGCCAGGGCGTCGTCGGAGAAGAGCGTGTCCGATCTCCCGGCGAGCTTCACGTGGTGGCCGACGTAGCTCGCGGTCTCCTCGGGGCTCATCGGCGGGATCGCGTAGCGGAGCTGGACGCGTTGGTCGAGCGCCGCGAAGCTCCCGAGCCTCAGCCGGGCGCGCAGGGCCGGCTGGCCGAGGAGCAAGAGCGCGAAGGGGCTCTTCGAGTCCAGCTCGGCGTTCGTCAGGAGCCGCAGCTCCTCAAGCTGGCCGGGATCGAGCAGGTGCGCCTCGTCGACGACGAGGAGGACGCGCCGGCCCCGTTCGGCTGACTCCTTTCCGAGCAGCTCGGTCGCCTGCGCGATGAGGGCGGCCTTGTGGAACCGGGGCTCGCCGCCGAGGTGCGTGACGATCTCGGCGTAGAGCCCGCGCGCGCCGACGGCCGGGTTCGGGAGGTAGACGAGGGTGTGCCGGGACGCCTCGAGCTCGGCGACCGCGGCGCGCGCCGCAACCGTCTTTCCCGAGCCGACCTCTCCGGTCACGACCCCGATCGCCTGCTCGGCGACGAGGAAGGTGATCCGGGCGACCGCTTCGCGATGTCCCTCGTGACGATGGAGCGCGGAGGGGGAAAGATCCTTGCCGAAGGGCATCTTCGAGAAGCCGAAGTGGGAGCGGACCTGGTCGATCATCGCTCCTCCCCGTCACCCTCGAGATCGCCGAGCTCCGCGTAGCGGGTGGAGCCGATCTCGGTCGCGAGCTCAGCCCGGTGCTGCTCCTCGAGAAGGCCGAGGTAGTCGATGCCGGTCCGTGGCCCGGGCCCCGGGGCGGGACGCGCCATCGGGTGGGAGTGCCGGCCGATCTTCTGCGGCACGGCCTGTCCGAAGGAGGTGTCCATGTAGCGGACCTCGATGTGCTCCAAGTCGAAGGGGTCAAAGACGAGCTCGACGCGCCGCCCGACGAGGGCGGCATCCACCTCGTAGTGGTTCGAGAAGAGCGACACGGTCGCCACCTTCGTGACCGTCCGCCATTCGGAGAACAAGAACGCCTCGCGCACGAGCGACTGGGGCGGGATGACCGGAGGCCCGAGCTTGCCGAAGCGCTCGAGCGGGGTCTCACCGGTCTCGGAGTGGACCCGGGCGTGGTAGACGCGCTCGGTCCAGGCGACGAAGCGCTCCTCCAGGACCTCGAGGGAGGCGATCTCTGCGTGCACGACCTCGACGAGGAACTGGTCGCGCACCGTGCGGAAGAATCGCTCCACCTTCCCGCGGCCTTCCGGGCGCCGCGGCTTGCTGTGGACCAGGCGGGCGCCGAGCACGGCAAGGGCCCGGAGCAGCTGCTTTGACACGAAGCTCGAGCCGTTGTCCAGATAGACGGTTGCAGGGACGCCCCGGCTGAGGATGCCCCGCCTGAGCGCGGCCTCGGCGGAGAGGACGTCTTCGGAGTGCGTCCAGCGATGCCCGCAGACGAGGCGGGAGTGGTCGTCCAGATAGGCGAACAGGATCGCCTTCCTGCCTCCGATCACCGGCCCGTGGAGCGCGTCGCCCACCCAGAGCTCGTTTGGGCGGGTCGCCTCGAAGCGACCGAAGGCGACGTTCTGGCCGGTGAGCGCAGCACGGCTGAGCCCGAGGGCGGCGAAGTGGCGCTGGAGGGTTCGCGGGGAGGGTGACCACTCGTGGCTCGCCTCGAGCATCGTGGCGATGTGCGCCGCGGTGCGCGAGGGGTCCTCTTTGCGGAGGTCGCAGGCGAGCATGAGCAGCCCGGCTGGTGTGCGGGGCTCGATGCGCCGGGGCGTCGGCCGGAGCGCAGAGAAGCCGCCCTGGCGATAGGTGCGGATCCAGCGGTCGAGGGTCGGGCGCGAGACGCTGACCGGGGTCCCGTCGGGTCCGGTGTGGGTCGCCTGCGCGAGCAGGCGCACGAGCCGTCCCCGCTCGGCACTCGACAGCTTCTCGTCCGCGGCCTCGCGCACGAGCGCGTAGCGGAAGAGCGCGACGTCCTCCGCCCGGTCACGCCGGCGTTGTGGTTCTTCGATGCGCACGTGTTCCTCCCCTTCTGGTGCGCCTTGGCACCGAAGGAGGAGGTTCGCCGCTCAGCGCGGGAGCGGGAAGGGCGAGCTCGTGTTGGAAAGGAGCATCCCGCCGGTGAGCGCGGCCGCCCACGACCACGGCGGGCGGGGACCGAGCAGGACGCTCGCGGCGCGGGTCGCGAGGCCGATCGCCTCGAGCGCCCGGGCAAGCGGCGTCGGGCGCAACTCGATCTCGTCGAGGCGGGCGTCGAGCGCGAGGGCCCAGGAGGAGAAGTGCGCCTGGATCATCTCGGCACGCGCCGCGAAGCGCTGGAGCCAACCGCGCACGGTCTCTCTCGGACGGCGGAGCCCGGCGGCGATGCTGCGCTGGCCCGCGCCCGCTGCCGCCTCGAACAGCGCTGCGCCAATCACTGCCGCCTCGTCGACCCGGCGAACGAGCGCGATGTCGGGGAGCAGCACCGAGGTCCTCTCGCAGGAGCGACAACGAGAGCGTCGTGGGCGGAACCGGTTCTCACCCTGGCGAAGCCGCAGCACACGGGGCCGGGCGCTGCCCCACGGCCGCAGCTCACCAGCGCAGTGCGGGCAGGTGAGCAGACCGGCTCGCAGCCCCGCGTCGACGCGGGCAGGATCGTTCTCTACGCTGAGCACCAGATGCCTCCGGGCATGCCAGAGGACCCCCTCGCGCTCTGCCAAGAGATGGAGCGAGGGGGTCCTTGCCTTTCTCGGACCCCCTCACGCTGTCGCTGCGTCCTGCGACAACGCAACCACGCCGAAGCGTCAGATGGTCATCACGCTGTCTGGCGTTGCACCACCGTCTCGTAAGCATGGGAAGCGTCGCTCAACAGGCGGCGGCCCACCGGACCTGGCGCATCTACTCGGGCGTCCCGCCGGCGGTGTACGCCGGGACCGTCTGGCAGCGGCTCCTCCCGTCCGGCGGATCCGGCGGCATCGTGCCGGCAAGCCAGCTGTTCGCCGACCTCCGGCGCGGCACCCTCCCCGCCTTCTCGCTCGTGCGACCCGGGGTGGGCTACAGCGAGGAGCCCCCCGAGGACGTGGGCGAGGGCGACGCCTGGCTCGGCCAGCTGGTCGGCGCCCTCGGACGCAGCCCCGACTGGCGGTCGACCGCCGTGTTCGTCACCTACGACGAAGGTGGCGGCTTCTACGACAACGTCCCGCCCCCGGTCGTGCCCGGCACGCTCGGCGACGGCACCCGCACCCCGCTCGTCATCGTCTCGCCCTACGCCCGGCGCGGCACCTACTCGGGGACGACCACCAACCTGTCGGTGCTCTCCTTCACCCAGCACCTGTTCGGCCTGCCACCGCTCGACGCCCGCAACGCCGCCCAGGACGACCTCGCCGGCGCCTTCGACCTCACCGCTCGCCCACTGCCCCCACCGCGCCCGCCGGTCGACCCCCCGGCGACCGTCGGCTTCGCCGCCGGCCCCCTCGAGGACCTCCCGGCCATGGTCCCCGGCCACCCGCTCGCCGTCCAGCTGCAGATCGACACCCCCGGGCTCACCCGGGCGACGGGAGCGTCGGGGACCGTGCGCCTCGCGGTCACCCCACCCGCCGGCGTCCCCCGACCGGCCGGCATCCCGGCCGCCGTGGCCGTCCGCGACGGCGCCGGTCGCCTCGTCCTCGACGTCGCCATGCCCGGCTACTACCGCCTCACCGCCCGCGGCCCGGACGGCAGCATCGGCTGGTGCACCCTCGACGTCGGGGTCGGGCCGAACACCCCCTGACGCCCGGCACCCCGAACACGGCCGGCCGGTTGCTCAGCGGATGGCGAAGCCGGCCCCGCCGCCGGACTCACCGCCGGCTCCATCGCCGGCCCCCGGCGCCGGGCGCCCCTCGAGCGGCACCTCGGCGACCTCGCCGACCACGGCCCCCGGTGGGCCCTGCCGGCACCAGGCGAGCAGCGCCGCCACCACCTCGGTGGCACCGTGCGCCACCACCTCGACGCGCCCGTCCTCGCAGTTGCGCACGTAGCCGGACAGTCCCAGCTGGCGAGCCACCGATGCGCAGCTCGCCCGGTAGCCCACACCCTGGACCCGACCGGACACGAGCGCCCGAACCGATCTCGCCGTCACCACCTCGATCGTAGGCTCGCCCCGCCCCACCGCCTGCCCCGGTGCCTCGGCGTACATGCCAGGCTGCTTGCGAACAGGGTGAGGAAACCGCCCGAGCGGGTAACCGGCCGCCATGGATCTCACCGGTACCTCGGTCATCGTCACCGGCGCCGGGCGGGGGCTCGGGCGCGCCTATGCCGTGGCGCTCGGCACCGCCGGCGCCTCCGTGCTCGTCAACGCCCGCAACGACGACGCCGCCGCCCTCGTCGTCGAGGAGGTGCGACGCGCCGGCGGCCGCGCCGAGCCGGCCGTGCTCGACGTCGGTTCCGCCGAGGCCGCCGACCGGCTCGTCGCCCGCGCCGTCGACGCCTTCGGCCGCCTCGACGCCATGGTGTGCAACGCCGGCATCGTCCGCGACCGGGTGCTGTGGAAGATGTCCGACGACGACTTCGACGAGGTCGTCCGAACCAACCTCCGTGGCACCTTCACCTGCGGGCGGGCTGCCGCCACCTTCCTCCGCCAGCAGGGCGACGGGGGCACCATCGTGCTCACCGGCTCGCCCTCCGGCCAGCGCGGCAACTTCGGCCAGTCCAACTACGCCGCCACCAAGGCCGGCGTCGCTGCCATGGCCCGCACCTGGGCCGCCGAGCTCGCCCGGGCCGACATCACCGTCAACGCCGTCGTTCCCACCGCCGCCACCCGCATGGCCTCGGGCATCCCGCTCTTCGCCCCCTACGTCGAGGCCATGGAGCGCGGCGAGCCGATCCCACCGGTCGTCCGGCGCGCCGGGGCATTCGGGCCACCGGAGGACGCCGCCGGCCTCGTCGTCTACCTCGTCTCGCCGGCCGCCCGGCACGTCACGGGGCAGTGCATCGGCGTCGGTGGCGACAAGGTCTCGCTCTGGTCGGCCCCGCTCGAGCTCGCTGCCGCCTACCACGACGGCGGCTGGCAGGCCGACGACCTCGCCGAGGCGTTCCAGGCGGCCTTCGGCGCCAACCTCCAGCCCTACGGCGGCCAGCTTCCGGACATCCCCGAGCATCCCTCCGTGGTCGCCGCTCGTGCCGCCGCCGGCAGCCAGGCCCCGGCGGGCCCCGCCGAG
>JAJZCK010000008.1 GCA_021846125.1 Actinomycetes bacterium
CGGGCCCGCGGGTGGGGCGCTACGCCAGCTTCGCGCGCTCTCGAACGTCGACCCCGCCCTGCGGAGAAGCTGGCTGCCGGTCTCCCGGGCGGCGACAGTGGGCACGAACCCTACGAAGGCATGGCTGCTCGGCGAGCCGTTCGTCGTAGTGCGCATCGACGGCGAGGTCGTCGTGCTCGAGGACCGTTGCCCGCACCGCAGCGCTCCGTTGTCCTCGGGAGCGGTTGTCGGCTCGGCGCTCGAGTGCGCTTACCACGGCTGGCGCTTCGACGGCGCGGGACGTTGCGTCGAGATCCCGTCTCTCGGCGCAACCGGGCCGTTCCCGCCGAGGGCACGGTGCGGTGCCCCGTACGCCGTCGTCGAGCGGTACGGTCTCGTCTTCGTCGCGCTCGAGGAGCCGCTCGTCGAGCTGCCGGACATCGGTGCGTTCGGCGAGGAGAGCAGGGTGCGCGTCGATCTCGACCCGTTCTCCGGGCGTTACGGCGCAGCGCAGCTCATCGACAACCAGCTGGACGTCGCGCACTTCGCGTACCTGCACCGCGACACCTTCGGCTCTCCCGACGGACGAGCCGCACCGAGCAGCGAGATCGTGCGTCAGCCGTGGGGCTTCGAGGCGAGGACGACGGTACCGATCAGTGCACGCAACGACCCTGCAGTCGCTTCGGGGGACCACCCGGTGGAGCAGGATCGGACGATGACCTACCGCTACCTCGCGCCCTTCTTCGTGGAGCTCGAGCTGGCCTACCCTGTCATGGGGGGATCGAACGTCATCGTCTTCTTCGTGCAGCCAGAGACCGCAGAGCGATCCACGATGTACGTGACGTTGCTTCTCGAGCAGCCAGGTGGGTTCACGCCCGACGAGCTCGCAGATCGTGTCGCGTTCGAGTACCGCGTCGTCGGCGAGGATCTCGCGCTGCAGGAGCGTTTCGACGACCTCGCGATGCCTCTCGACGTCACGACCGAGTGCCACGTGCGCGCCGACCGCGCGAGCCTCGAGCTCAGGCGGGTGCTCGCACAGATCGTCCACGCGCCGTGAGCCGGGCGCATCCTCTCGCCGGTCACTGGCACCCTGTCGCCTGGGCGGCGGAGCTAGGCAACGGACCGTCCCAGGTGGTCCTGCTGGGCGAGCGGGTCGTCGTGTGGAGGGACGCCAACGGCGGCGTCGTCGCGGCCGTCGACCGCTGCCCGCACCGCGGTACAGCGCTCTCGCTCGGCAAGGTGGACGAGCGCGGCTGCCTCGTCTGCCCCTACCACGGGTGGCGCTTCGACGCGGCCGGCTCGTGCGTCGCGATTCCGCAGCTTGCAGCCGAGGCACCCGTGCCCGCACGCGCCCGCCTCACCACGCTGTGCTGCGAGGAGAGCGCCGGGCTCGTGTGGGTATGCCTGTCCGATCCGGTGGCCGAGCGCCCAGAGTTCCCCGAGTTCGGCGATCCGACTTACCGGCACGTCCGCTGCTCGACGTACCGCTGGGTGACGAGCCCCGAGCGGATGGTCGAGAACTTCACGGACTTCGGGCATCTCGGGTACCTGCACGACGGCCTGCTCGGGTCCATCGACGATCTCGTCGTGCCCCCCCATCGGGTCGCGCAGGTGGGCGGAGAGCTGCACTACGTGCTCTCGATGCAGGTCCCCAACACCAACGACCGCTTCGCGGTGACCGACGTGAAGGGACGTCGCGGCGTGCAGACCAACCGCTACGTCCTGACGCTCCCGTACGCGGTCCACCTCCAGTGCACCTACGAGGACACCGGCGCGCACCGCACCCTCTTCTTCGTTGCTCAGCCTCACGGTGACGGGACGTGCACGGGCTTTTGCTACCAGTCCCGAGACTTCGACCTCGACGGCGACGACGAGCCCTATGCCCGTTTCCAGGAAGTCCTCGCAGAGCAGGACCGGACGGTGGTCGAGAGCCAGGTCCCCGGCGAGGTTCCGCTCGGCCCGTCGGAGGAGCTGCACCTGCCCTTCGACCGTGTCGCGGTCGCCTACAGACGGGCGATGGCGGCACTTCTCGAGCGCGTTCCCGTGGCCGCTGGGACGCGGATCCAGACCACGATCTGACGGAGGAATGTCTGTGCGGGTGACGGAGATAGAGGGACTGCGCGACCTCTGGTACGCGGTCGCGCTGGCGGACGGCACGAGCTGGGTCTCCCCGCGCCGGGTGCAGCTTTTCGGCTGCGACTACACCCTCTGGCAGCCAGAGGGTGGACGGCCGGTGCTCACAGAGGCGCAGTGCCCGCATCGCGGCGCGAGCCTCGTCTCGGCGTGCGTCGAGGGTCGGCGTCTCGTCTGCTGCTACCACGGTTGGGAGTTCGACAGCTCGGGCGCGTGCAGGCGCGTGCCACAGCTCGAGCCCGGTCTCCCCGTTCCACCCAAGGCTCGCCTTCGAACCTGGCCAGTGGTCGAGCGGTACGGCCTCTTCTGGACGTGCGTCGGCGAGCCGACCGCCGAGGGACCACCGCCGTTCGCAGAGGCCGACGATCTCAACTGGAGGGTGCAGGTCGACTTCTTCGAGCCGTGGGCTGCCTCTGCTCTCCGGATCGTTGACAACAACATCGACCAGTCACATCCTGCTTTCGTGCACCGGGGAACATTCGGGGACCCCTCGCGGGCGCTCGTCCCTCCCTACGAGCTGGAGCGCACGGCGACAGGGCTTCGGGCACGTGTTCCTCAGGATGTAGGCGGCGTAGGGCCGCAGATGGGCGACTCGGACGAGGGGACGCGCTACAAGCGGATCCAAGAGGTCGAGCTCCTCGACGCGATGCATACGAGGATCCGCCTCAGCTATGGCGGTACTGCGCCGGACTATGCCTTCTACGGATCTGCGACGCCGGTCGACGACGTCTCGTCCACGTACGTACGCGTGTCTGCGCTGGCGGGCGGCGAGACGGATCAGCCCTATGCGATGTTCTGGGAGTTCTCACGGCGGGTGACGTTCGAGGACAAGGTGGTTCTCGAGCAGACGAGCCCCGACTTCCCCGTCGACGTGACGAGCGAGGTCCATCTGCGTTGCGACAAGACGACACTCGAGTACCGTAGGCAACTCGCCCGATTGGTCGCTCCAGCCACACCGGTCCCCGGGGTGGGCGTCGCCTCGGCCGGCGGGTCGTCAGGGAGCAACGTGGAGTCGGGGGCTCAGGCGTCGTCTGCCGAGCCGGCAGCTTGAGCGAGCACGGAACGCTCCTCGTCGTCGAGGTCGACCTCCTCGCCCCTGCCGACCACAGCTGCGAACCCGTCGTCCGGCGTCATCGTCGTGATCGCGAAGAGCTTCGATGCCGGATCGCTCTCGATGCGGTGCAGCGAGCGCGCGGGGAGGACGAGGAGCTGGCCCGCTCGTACCGCGAGGCAGACGTCGTCGCAGTACGCGACGCCCTCACCTTTCAGGAACAGGAAGGTCTCGACCGAGCGCGGATGGCTGTTGAGGGGCTGGGACGCTCCGGGCTCCCAGATCTCGAGGAAGACCGAAGCGTCGTGCACCTCGTCTGGTCCGCGCAGCAGGGCGAGCTTGACCCGCTCGCCCGACGAGATGACGCGGGCCCTGGCGTCGGCCACGTCGAGCAGCTGCGGGGCGTGATCTGCGCTCATCGCTCAGGCTCCTTCTCGCCCGGAGGCCGCTTCGCCGGGGGTCCCCGGTACGTGAACCGAGCGCGCGAGGGACTCGGCGAGGGCTGTGCCGTTCGCTACGAAGCCGAAGCATTGCGCGATGTTGTACACCGCTGCGTCGTGGCAGTACTGGGGGGACGTCGTCGCCGAGCAGTCTTCCAGCAGGACGACGTCGTAGCCGATGCACGCAGCGTCCGTCAGGGTCGCGAGCACGCACTGGTCGAGATTCACGCCCGCGAAGAGCAGCGTCGTCGTGTCGAGGTTCCGCAGCACAGAGTCGAGCTCGGTGTCGAAGAAGCCGCTCATCCTGAACTTCTCCACTCGGACGTCGCAGGCCGCCACCTCGAGCTCGTCGACGACGGCGGCGGACCAGCTCCCGGCTTCGAGCACCCGGGAGCCGGAGCCGGGCAGGAGGTCGCCGATGCCGATCGAGATGCCGTCGGGATCGTAGACATGGAGGACGCCGGGCGGCAGGTTCGCCCTGTCCGCACGGTTGCCCCAATTGAGCCAGACAATTGGCACGTCCGCGATGCGAAGTGCAGGAAGGGTCGCCTGCAGCGAGCTGATCGGTCGCCGTGCCGGACCGATGTCGACTCCGATATGGTCGAGCCAGCCACCCGGAGCGCAGAAGTCGTTCTGCATGTCGACGACGATGCACGCGCAACGCGAGAGGTCGAGCGTGAGATCCTGGGGCCTGGCCCGGACGGTCACGCGGCGGTGGACCCGCTTCGTCCGCGTGAGGTCGACGGTGGTCGCGTCGGCCCGCCACGAGTTCCGCTCGTTTGCACCAATGCTCTCCATGGGAGGAATCTACTCAACATGTCGACCGACGTCCCTCCCCGGACCCGGCGCGCACGTTCGTGAGCGAACCGGTGGTGCTCGCCTCGACGCCGGAATCGGTCCGCTTCGGTCGCCTCCCAGGAGCCGGTGCGGTGCCGGTCCTCGACGTCGACGACGGTGCCGTGGTCTCGGTCGAGACCGTGTCGCACGAGGGGATCTTGCCCGACCAGGGAGGCGACCCGGTGGCATTCTTCGCCGGGCTCGGCATCGACGAGAGCGAGGTGCTCGACGACGCCCGTGCCATAGCCTCTGCCGGCCTTCGACGCGACCCCGAGCGCGACGGGCCGCATGTCGTCACCGGTCCTGTCGCCGTACGCGGCGCTCGTCCGGGATCACTGCTCCGGGTGGAGACGCTCGGCCTCGAACGACGAGCCGGCTACGGGATCGTGAGCAACCGCCACGGTCGCGGCGTGCTCGCAGGCGAGCTTCCCGCGCCGAGCGAGGCGGGCGTGACGCCTGCCGTCGTCTCCCACCTGGCGCGGGTGAGTGTCGACGGCAGGCGCGGCGAGATCGGCGACGGGTCTGGTCGTGTGCTGACGTTCGGGCTCGCGCCTTTTCTCGGGCTCGTCGGTGTAGCTCCGGCGGACGAGGCGGAACGCTCCTCCACGCCACCGGGGTCCCACGGCGGCAACCTCGACGTCCGACACCTCGGAGCCGGCAGCACGCTCCTGCTCCCGGTCCAGGCAGACGGGGCACTCGTCTATTTCGGCGATCCACATTTCGCGCAAGGCAACGGCGAGGTGGCCCTGACGGCATTCGAGGCGCCGTTGAGGGCGGTGGTCCGGCTGAGCGTCGACAGCTCCCTCCGGGCGCGAGCGCTCGCTGCGGCTCTGGACCATCCGTTCGGCGAGACCCCCGACCACCTCGTCGCTATCGGGCTAGGCGCGACGCTCGACGACGCGATGGCTGCGGCAGTCCGGCACGCGCTCGTCCTCGTGATCGATCGCACGGCTCTCGGCGAGCCGGCGGCCCTCGCCTTCTTGTCCGTCGCGGCGGACTTTGAAGTCTCCCAAGCTGTGAACGGGATCCGCGGCGTGCACTGCCTCATCGCACGTGCCGATCTCGATTCGGCACGTGACGAGCCCAGCTGGCCACTGCCGTACGTCGGCGGGGGAGCGGGACGCTGAGCAACCCGGACGCGGCCGACCCCTTCGGCGCGTTCGTCGACGGGCCGCGCCTCGTCGCGCGCGGCGCGCCGTCAGGTCGGCTCGAAGGTGTCAAGTTCGCCGCGAAGGACCTCTTCGACGTAGCCGGGCTTCGTACGGGAGCCGGAAATCCGGGCTTCCTCGCCCGGTCAGCCCCGGCTCCCGCGCACGCACCAGCTGTCGCAGCGCTTCTCGCCGAAGGAGCGCAGCTGTGGGGCAAGACGGTGACCGACGAGCTCGCCTTCTCGCTGTCGGGGACGAATGTGCACTACGGGACCCCGCGCAACGTGGCAGCGCCTGGTCGGATCCCCGGCGGCTCGTCCAGCGGCTCGGCGGCTGCGGTGGCCGCCGGAGTGGTCGAGGTCGCTCTCGGCACGGATACCGGTGGCTCCGTGCGAGTGCCCGCGTCGTACTGCGGGATCTACGGGCTCAGACCGAGCCATGGCAGGGTGAGCGTATCCGGCGTCGTGCCGCTCGCACCGCGCTTCGACGTCGTAGGCGTGCTCGCGTCACGGCCTCTGGTCCTCGACGCCTCGGCGCATGCCTTGCTCGCGCACGCTCCCGGGCCCGGCACGGGGGCAAACGCCGGGGAGCGTCGCAGTGTGGCCTCTCTCCGCCGTATCGTTCTGCCGCGCGATCTCTGGGCGCTCGCCGACAGCGAGACAGTCGCGTGCTTGAGCCGGCGGGCCGCGCGGCTCGCGAGCGATCTCGGTGGTCTCGAGGTCGTCGAGGTGGATCTTGCCCGCAAGGGGGGGATCGAGCTGTGGGGGCAGGCGTTTCGCGTGCTGCAGCTGTCCGAGGCCTGGAAGAGCCACGGCGAGTTCGTCGAGAGGGAGCATCCCTGCTTCGGACCGGGAGTCGCCGACCGGTTCGCGGCCGCGGCGCGTGTGAGCGAGGCGGACGTCGCCGGCGCGGAGCTGGTCGCCGCTCAGGCGCGCGAGCGGGTCGGCGAGGTTCTCGGGCGGGATGCCGTCTGCTGCCAGCCCGTGGCCACGGGTCCAGCCCCGGGGGCGATGCTGGACGGCCCGGCGAAGGCGGAGCTCCGCTCGCGGACGCTCTGGCTCGGGGCTCCGGCGGGTCTGGCGGGGGCTCCCGTTCTCGTCCTGCCCGGCGCGCGCGCCTCGGGTCTGCCTGTCGGTCTGGGAGTCGTCGGCAACCCGTTTGACGACGAGATCCTCCTCGACGTCCTACGCGTCGTCGGCGCCTGAGATCGAGCTCGTCTCGCATGTGGCGCCGAGTTGCAGCGACGCGGTGGGGGTGTCGCGCTGAAGCGGCGTGACGCGTGGGATCTCCGCTCCGGGTACCCTCCACTCATGGCCGCGTCGAAGGAGTCCCCGACGATCTGGAGGTGCTCCCTCTGCGGAGCGCTCGTGCACCCCGCCGACGAGCAAGCGCCCGTCGCGTGGTGCAGCAGGTGCGGGCGGGCTAGCGAGGCGCGCCGCGACGGTCCGTAGCGTGGCGGCTCGTCGCCTGTGACCACGAGGTGGCTTCGACAGCGCGCCGCAGGCGCGCCCCGGGCGCCTGCGGGTCGGGTGCCGACCCTAAGCTGAGAGCCATGGGGGACGTCAGGACAGTGGCGCTCTCGCCGGCTCGCTACGCCGAGGACTTGGCGCAGCTCGACGGCGGGTCGTTCGACATGCTCGTCGTCGGCGGCGGGATCGTGGGCGCGGGCGCTGCTCTCGACGCAGCGACTCGAGGGCTCCGGGTCGCGGTCGTGGAGGCCCAGGACTGGGCGTCCGGCACCTCCAGCCGCTCGTCGAAGCTGATCCACGGCGGCTTGCGGTACCTGCAGATGTACGACTTCGCGCTCGTGCGTGAGGCACTGCGGGAGCGGGCGATCCTCCTGCGTCTCGCGCCCCATCTCGTCCACCCCGTACCCATCCTCTACCCTTTGCGACACCGGGTCGTCGAGCGCGCCTACGTCGGCGCGGGCGTCCTCCTCTACGACCTGCTCGCCCGCACGGGTGGGACGAGCGCCGGCCTGCCGTTCCATCACCAGCTCTCCCGCAGGCGCACCTTCGAGCTGGCGCCCGCGCTCGACCCGCACCGATTCGTCGGCGCAATCCAGTACTACGACGGGCAGGTGGACGACGCTCGTCACACGTTGACGGTGCTGCGCACGGCAGCGAGCCACGGCGCGGTCGTCGCGAACCGTGTCCGCGTCGTGGGCCTCCTGCGCGACGGTGACCGTGTGGTCGGGGCGCGCCTGCGAAGTGCCGAGACGGGTGCACTGAGCGAGGTTCGGGCGTCGGTGGTGGTCTCGGCGACGGGAGTGTGGACCGAGCAGTTCGAAAGGCTCGCCGGACGTGACGGCGCGCTTCGGGTGCAGCCTTCGAAAGGCGTCCATATCGTCGTTCCCCGGCGTTGCATCGAGTCGTCGACGGCGCTCATCCTGCCGACGGACAAGAGTGTGCTGTTCGTGCTCCCGTGGGGTGAGCACTGGATCATCGGCACGACGGACACACCGTGGCGGCACGATCTCGCGCAGCCGGCCGCGAGCGCAGCGGATATCGACTATCTCCTCGCCACCGTGGGATCCGCGCTGGCCCGGCCCATCGGGCGCGCCGACATCGAGTCCGTCTACGTCGGGCTGCGCCCTTTGATCGCGGGCGCCGGCGAGGAGACGACGAAGCTCTCGAGGGAGCACGCAGTGAACAGGGCGCTTCCCGGCCTCGTGCTCGTCTCCGGAGGGAAGTACACGACGTACAGAGTCATGGCGAGAGACGTCGTCGACGCTGCCGTCGACCATGGCTCGATGCTCGCGGGACCGAGCCGCACCGAGTCGGTCCTGATCGCGGGAGCCGACGGCTACGCGCAGGTCCTCGGGCGCGTGGGGGAGCTCGCGCATCGTTGGGGCGTCGGACGCTCACAGATCGAGCGGCTGCTCGGCCGGTACGGGAGCCTCGTCCCCGAGGTCCTGGCGGGAGCGGAGGACGACCCCTCCATGCTCTCCGTCGTCGGAGGATCGGGTGTCTACCTGCGAGCAGAGGTCGCCTACGCGGTCACGCACGAAAATGCCCGTCACGTCGAGGACGTGCTTGCCCGCCGGACGCGCGTGGCCATGGAGACGCCGGACCGGGGTGCCGGGGCGGTCGAAGAGGTGGCGGCGCTGATGGCTCCGCTCCTCGGCTGGGACGAGCCACAGCGAGCGGCCGAGGTGGCGTCCTACCGCGATCGTCTCGAGTCGGAGCTCGCAGCGGAACGGCAGCCCGACGACGACGGAGCAGCGGCCCGCTCTTCGGAGACGGCCGCCTTCCTGCCCAGCCCCTGACTTCGACCTGCTCGATCCGGGACGCCGATCCGCCTCGACGGTCCGAGGGAGGACATCGACGAGGTGCTGCCGAGCTCGGCCGTCGGGTCGAATCGGGGCCGGAGCTCGTGGAGGTCCTCGAGACGCTCGCGAACGACCTCGGCCGGCGCTGCCTGTCCCGTCGGACCTGTCACCCGGTCTCACGAGTCCCGTCGGACCACGGCGTCCGTCATCTCCAGAGCGCTGCCCCGGTCGGCGTGGTGTCGCCCTGCCATGCGGCGAAAAGCCGCGCGTAATAGCCCCCCGACGCGACGAGCTCGTCGTGAGTGCCGAGCTCGACGAGCCGGCCACCTTCGACCACTCCCACGCGATCCGCTCGCTCCGCCGTCGTGAGCCGGTGGGCGACGGTCACCGTCGTCCGACCGTCGGTCAGGGCGGCGAGAGCGTGTTCGAGAGCGAGCTCCGTGCCGGGGTCGACGCTCGAGGTGGCCTCGTCCATGACGAGTACCGCGGGGTCGGTGACCGCTGCTCGGGCGAGGGACACGAGCTGGCGCTCGCCGGCCGACAGGTGCGAGCCACGCTCGCCGACGTCGGTGTCGAGGCCCGAAGCAAGCTCGCCGAACCGGCCGGTGAGCCCGAGACGTGCGACTGCCTGTCGCGCCTCCTGCTCGCCGGCGCCAGGCGAACCGACGAGGATGTTATCGAGGACGCTCCCCCGGAAGAGGAAGCCCTCCTGTGGCACGACGACGATGCGCTCTCGCAGCTCGGCGAGGCTCGTGTCGCGCAGGTCGACACCGCCGAAGCTGACCGAGCCGTCGCTCGGGTCGTAGAGCCGGCCGAGGACCTTGGCGAGGGTCGACTTCCCGGCGCCCGTGGGGCCGACGAGGACGAGGTGCTCCCCCTGCTCGATCCGTAGGTCGACGTCGAGGAGCTCGGGACGTCTGGCGGACCGGGTCGAGCTCGCGCCCGGGCTCGCTCCTGCGACGCCCGGACCAGGCGGACCCTCGCCACCGGCCGGTACGTTGCCGTAGGAGAAGGTGACAGAGTGCAGCTCGAGTGCGCCGGTAGCGGGCAGGAGCGCCGGCTCCGGCGGGTCGACCATGGACGGAGCAGTGCCCAGCAGGACGACGACGGTGCCGAGTGCCGCGCCGGAGGACTGGAGCAGGTCGAACAGCTGGCTCAGGCTCTGGATGGAGCTGAAGAGGTTGGCGATGTAGAGCACGAATGCAGCGACCGCCCCCACCGAGGTGAGCCGGTCGTGCACGAGGAGCCCGCCGACGACGAGCACGACGACGGTTGCGAGGACTCCGGAGCCCTCGACCTTCGGAAAGAAGTGGGCCGCGAGCTTGACGGTGGTCATCTCTGCGTCGAACTGCCGGCTGTTGCGCTCCTCGAACTCCTCGGTCATCCGCTGCTCCTGGCGGAACGCCTGGATCACGCGTACGCCGGCAAGCCCTTCGTCGAGCGACGAGAGTGCCTCGCCGATGCGCGTCCGCACCGCGGTGTACGCACGCGTCGAGGTGGTGCGGTAGCGCGCGGCGGCGAACATGACCGGGACGAGGCAGGCCGCCGTCGCCGCGAAGAGCAACGGCGAGGTCGCGAGGAGCACGACAACGGAGAAGAAGAAGAGGCCGATGCTCATTGCGAAGGTGCCGAGGCCGCTCTGGACGAGCGTCTCCAGGACGTCGATGTCAGCGGTCATGCGCGAGAGGAGCTGGCCGGAGCTCTCCGAGTCGAAGAAGGCGAGCGGCTGGGACAGGAGGTGTGCGAACACGCGCTTGCGCAGGTCGTTGAGGACGAGCTCGCCTGTGGACGAGAGCAGCCGAGTCTGCGCGCCCGTGAGGAGGTAGGACGCGCCGGCTACAGCGAGATAGGAGGCCCCGGCGATGTCGACGACACGCATCGAGTGGTGATGGACGAGTCCGTCGTTGATCGCGTACTCGACGAGGCTCGGGCCTGCGAGTGTCGTGCCGAGAGCGCCGGCGAGGACCACCAGGGACAAGATGGCCCGTCGGCGGTAGGGTCCGAGCATCGCGACGGAGAAGCGAAGCAAGTGGCTGCTCGCGCCATGCGGTCTCACCCGCACCGTCGAACCCCGTCGTCGTCCATCCCGTCGTCGTCGCACTCGTCGTCGCACTCGTCGTCGCTGCCGAGGACCTCGCGGTAGCGCGGGGAGGTCGCCATGAGCTCGTCGTGCGTGCCCACGGCCGCGACCTGGCCGTCGTCGAGCAGCACGACGCGGTCTGCCATGGCAACAGTGGCAGCTCTGTGCGAGATGATGATCATCGTCCGGTCTCCGGACACTTCCTCGAGGCCCGAGATGATCTCCCGCTCCTTTGCGGCGTCGACCGCCGACGTAGCGTCGTCGAGGACGATCACACGGGGGCTCGCGAGGATGCCGCGAGCGAGAGCGACGCGCTGTCGCTGCCCACCGGACAGGGCAAGGCCGCGCTCTCCGACCGGCGCGTCGTACCCCTGCGCGAGCTCGGTGACGAACTCGTCCGCCTGCGCGAGTCGCGCCGCTTCGTGCAGAGCAGCCTCCGTCGCCCCGGGCCGTCCGACGCGTAGATTGGTGGCGACGGTGTCGTCGAAGAGGAAGCTGTCCTCGAACACCACGCCGACCGCCCCCCGGAGCTCGCGCGCGGCGAGCTCGCGGACGTCGACGCCTTCGAGGCGGACTGTTCCGTGCTGCGGGTCGTAGAGGCGGGCGATGAGCGCGGCGACGGTCGTCTTCCCGCTGCCCGTCGACCCGACGAGGGCGACGACCTCACCGCCGGGGATCTCGAGGTCGAGCCCGCGGAGGGCCGGCTCGCTCGTGCCGGGATAGGAGAAGTAGACGCCGTCGAAGCTCACGCTCCCTCGTCCAGGCGGCAGCTCACGAGGCTCGACCGGATCGGTGATGGTGGGCCGGTAGCTCGTGACGGCCTCCAGGCGCTGCGCCGAGACGAGCGCGCGTTGCGCCTGGACGATGAACCAACCGATCGACTGAAGGGGTCCCGTGATGACAGCGAGGTAGGCATTGAAGGCGAGCAGTGTGCCCACGGTCAGCTCGTGGTGGAGCACGAGGTAGCCGCCGAGCCAGTTGACCGCGGCCAGCTCGAGCATCGGGATGACGTTGAGCATCGGGTTGTAGTGGCCGCGGGTGTCGACGATCGAGAGCGACTGGGTGCGAACACCGTCGGCTTGCTCGCCGAGACGTCTCTCGAGCATCGGTTCGGCACCGAACCCTTTCACGGCGCGGATCCCGCTCACGGCCTCCTCCACGACACCCGCGAGATTTCCTCGCTCGCGTTGGAGGGCCCCGAGCGCCGGTCGGACCGTGGATGCGTACCTCTTCGAGGTCAAGCCCACGATCGGCAACGCTGCCAGCGCGACGAGCCCGAGGAGGGGGTCGATCACGACAAGCACGACCGCCACCGCGACGATGGTCACCGTGTTCGCGATCCACGCCGGTCCGGCGCTGACGAGCGTCTGGACCTGGAACAGGTCGCTCGTCGCCCGGGAGAGGAGCTGGCCGCGGTTGACCTGGTCGTGGTAGCCGACGTCGAAGCCGATGAGACGTGTGAAGAGCTTGCTTCGCAGCTCGCGTTCGACAGCACGCGAGGCGAGTCCGTTGCAGTACCGGCGCATCCCGGCGGCCATCGAGCCGATCGCACCGAGAGCCGCGATGGCGATGCCGAGGCGGAGCAGCGCGCCCTGGTGGTGACCGAGCAGGCCGACGTTCACCGCTCGCCCGATGAGGTCCGGCACGGTGACGACGCACGCTGTCCACACGAGGGCCGAGGCGAGCGACGCGCCTTCGACCCACCAGTGCCCGTGCATCGACCGGACGAGGAACTCCCAGCCCGCCCTGTCGCCACGGTGACCGCCACTCGTGTCGCTTCGCCCGGCAGCCCGCAGCCCCGGCTCGACGTCGCGCTCGCCGCCGGGCCGCCTGCCGTCCGTGTCCTCGAGGTGTCGGGACCTGTTGGCGCGATGGGCCTGTCGTCCAGCTTTGCTCACCGCAGCCAGGGCGACACCGTCTCCGGCGCCGTCTCTCCCCGCGCACCCCCCTCGCCGTTCTCGTCCACTCCGGGTCGGCACCTGCCATGCGAAACCAGTGGTGTCGGGCGAGATGCTCTTACCCAGCCTAACGGACGCGTCGGCACACCGGGCGCGCATCGTCGTCTAGCGCCCAGGTCCCGCCGTTCTTACGGGACCTGGGCGCCCGGAGGGTCCTACGACGAGCGCACGCAGGTGGCGTGCGGACCAGCCTGAGACGGACGCGGCGCCTACGACGAGGTGAGCTCTTCGCGACGCCGTCCCCTGCGCGAGACCGCCGCTGACCACAACGTCCATCCGGCGAGGCCTGCCGCCGCCGCGGCCGCGAGAGCAAGCCCGATGGTGAACGCGCGCGGCCAGTACGTCAGGTCCACCGTGTAGCGCCCTGGGGGCACCACCGCTTCGAGCATCACGTCGTGCCACGGGCGAAGTGCGAGGGGAGCGCCGTCGATGGTCGCCTGCCAGCCCGGCACGTCGGTCAGGCGTAGCTGGAGCACCGAGCGCACGTGTGCATCCACGCTGACCCGGACCGACGCAGGACCGGGCTCGACGACCCGTTCGACGGCCGGCGTGCCGGCCCGTACGCGGCGCGCGCCGGCGGGACCGAGCGCGACGAGCGTGGCGCGTCCCGAGCGCGGCACGGCGAAGAGACCTTCGCCTCCTGGTCGCGCGACGAGCGTGGTGCCGGGCGGACCTGGAGCGCCAGGGGGCTCGAGCACGTACGAGACGCCGAAGCGCCGTGCGAGCGGGACCGAGGTGATCGCAGCGCAGAACAATCCCGGCGGGCTGACAGGTGCTGTGGTCTCGCCGGTAGCCGTGCCGTACGAGGCGGAGTACGCGCTCGGCACGATGGGGTCGAGCACGGCGGTCTCGGCGACGCCGTACACCAGGTTGGCATCCGGCGCGATACCTAGGTCCGGCAGGGCGCTACGGGCGCACGTCCCGATCCCCACGAGCGCGCCTCGGACCTCTCGCGTGAGCGAGGCGATGCCCGCGCTCGTCGTGAAGCCCGTCGAGCTCGACGACCAGATGCCCGCACCAGTGCTCACGAGAAAGCCGGTCTCGACGGCGAGGAGGACACCGAGGCCGAGCGAGCCCGTCCGCGCCCGGTGCCGCGCACGGTGCGGGCCGGGGTGGTGCCGAGAGGAGCGACGCCGTCGGAGGTTCCCGCGGATGCCGCCCCACCTGCGGCCGAGGACGACGAGCAACAACGTGGCGAAGCTGGCTACGGGCCATGCGAAGCTTGCGGCGCGTCCCTGCAGGGCGGTCTTGCCAAGATGGTCGACGTTGAGCGCGAGCTCGAGGCCGAGTGCGGCAAGGAGCGCTGCGAGCGACGCGACGACGAGACCGAGCGGCCGATCGCTCCGGCCTCCCCGGCTCGAGAGCAGCGCCTCGCAGCCGAATCCCGCGAGCACTGCGAGACCGAAGTCGAGCAGCGTCGTCGCGAGCAGGATCCGGAAAACGCGTAGATAGACGACGTGCGACATGAGCTCGACGACCGGGTGGGCGAATAGGAGCACGAGGAGCAAGGCGGTGAGCACACCGAAGGCGAGGACCTCGACCCGCTCGCGCCAGTGCCAGATCCCGACGAGCGCAAGCGCAACACCGACGACACCTACGTAGATCATCGACACGTAGAGGTTGTCCGGACCGATCAGCTGGCCGAGCGCCGCCGGCGAGCCGTTGTAGCTGCCGAACAGCAGATGGGTGAGGTCGTACAGCGGGAGGCCGGTTACGGGAGGGGCGGTTGCACGCGCGCTGCGGAGCGCGAGCTGCATGCCAGGAAGGTAGACGGGAGAGGCGAGACCGACTGCAGCGAGCACGGCGATCCCGTGGTCGACGAGCGGGCGCGCGATCTCCCCCCGGCTCCTGCGGTGCCCGGCCGCCACCATCACGATCGTGAGCACCGCGAGACACGAGAGGGCGAGAAGGGCTATCTGTGGCTCCCCGGAGTAGAGGAGCAGGGCGAGCGCCACAGCGAGAAGGGAGACGTCGCGGGCCCGGTGCCCTCCGCGACGCACGAGCACCGACGCGGCGAGCACCCATCCCATGAAGCCGAGGCAGCCCGCCTCGTAGGATCCGAGCCAGATCGTGAGCCCGCCGCTCAGCTCGTAGATCGTCGCGCAGGTGAGGGCGGAGAGGACTCGCAGGCGCATCACGCGGCACGCGACGTAGGCGCCGCTCCCCGCGACGAGCAGCCGCACGACGACCGTCGCCGTGTGCGCGAGGCGGAGCGGCAGGGCGAAGCCCACAGCGACGGACAAGCTGAACGGAGCCGACTGGAAGTTGAACGCGAGCGGGAGGCCGAGCAGGCTGAAGGGGTTCCACAGCGGCAGGTGGCCGGCATGGACCTGTCGCCATGCGAGGACCTGCCAGGGGATGAACTCCTCGATCTCGTCCGAGCCCACCGGGTTGTGCACGAGCGCATGAGGTGTGGACGTGAGCCCGACCTGGCCGAGGATGTCGTACGGGCCGAGGAACCTACCATGGGCGAGCGCTGGCGCGAGGTACACGAAGGCGACGGCGCCGAGCCAGGCGTACGGAGCACACGCGCGAGCCAGCCGGCGCCATCGTGCAGGACCCTTCATTGCCGGAGCACCATTGCTGAGGCGCGGGCGGCGCGTCAACAGCGCTCGGGGGTTCCGGCTGGAAACCGTCGCTGGGCTGCCGTTAGTGCTGCGCGCGGCGGCCCTCGCTGCCGGAGCGCGAGGAGGTCGGTCGTGGAGCCAGCGTCGGTGGAGCTTGGTGAGCTCGCGCTGCTCGAGCACGCCGGGAGCAACGGCAACGGCTCGCGGGCCTCGGTGCCACCCGAGCCGGCGGCCGCCGGACGACCCGACGAGTCGACGGGCTCGCTCGAGCTGTTGAGGGCGTCGTTCCCCGCGATCGCCGACTACGCGTTCTTGTCGGACTGCGAGAACAACTGCCTCGTCGCTCCGAGCGGCGCCGTCGAATGGCTCTGCTTGCCCTACCCGCACGACCCGAGCGTGTTCGGGACGTTGCTCGACCGGTCCGCGGGCTCGTTCCGGCTCGGCCCGGAGGATCTCGGGGTCCCCGCCAGCCGTCGCTACCTCCCCGGCACCACGGTGCTCGAGACAACTTGGCAGACGGCGACGGGCTGGCTCGTCGTGACGGACTTCCTCGCAGTCGGCCCGTGGCACCGCAACGAGGACCGTTCCCTCCTCCACCGCCGGACACCTGGCGACTTCGACGCGCGCCACGTGCTCGTGCGCATCGCGACGTGCATCCACGGCGTCGTCGACCTCACTCTCAGGTGCGCGCCGTCGTTCGACTACGGGCGTCAGGACGCCCACTGGGAGTACGCCGGTGCCGGATACGACCGCGTCGTCACGACGACTCCGGGGGCCGTCGAACTGGCTCTCGCGGGGAGCCTCCGGCTCGGGATAGAGGGTCGCAACGTGCTCGCCCGTCACCGTCTCGGCACCGGGGAATCGGCGTTCGTCTCGCTCGGGTGGTCCGACAGGGCACTTCCGAGCGAGCTCGGGGAGGTCCAGCTATGGTGCCGTGAGACCGAGGGGTTCTGGAGAGCGTGGCTCGACCGCGGCCAGATCCCCGATGAGCCCGGGCGCGACGCGCTCGAACGGAGCGCGCTCGCCCTGAAGGGTCTTACCTATGCGCCGACTGGGGCGCTGCTGGCAGCACCGACGACGTCGCTCCCCGAACAGCCAGGGGGCCAGCGGAACTGGGACTACCGCTTCGCATGGGTGCGCGATTCCGCGTTCGCGATGTGGGGGCTGCACGCTCTCGGCTTCGACGCCGAGGCCGAGGACTTCCTCGCGTTCCTTGGCGACATGCTCGAGCGGGACGCGCCCCGCGATGGCACCGTGGCGGGCGACGAGCAGGGGAGCCTCGCGATCCTCTACGCGGTCAACGGCGCGCACCAGCTCACGGAGAGCTCGCTCGACCACCTCTCGGGCTACGAGGGGTCGGTGCCGGTACGTATCGGCAACGACGCCTACGGCCAGGACCAGCACGACATTTTCGGGACGGTGGTCGACTGCGTCTACCAGCACGCGCGCAATCGGGACGCGCTCTCTGAGCGTACGTGGCGCATCGTCGTCCTCGCGGTCGAGTCGGCACTGCGCACGTGGCGCGAGCCGGACCGCGGTATCTGGGAGGTGCGCGGCGAGCCCCGTCACTTCACCTTGTCGAAGGTGATGTGCTGGGTCGCCGCCGACCGCGGCGCCCACCTCGCAGCGCTCCACGGCGACGGGTCGCGAGCGCAGAGCTGGCGCGCCGCCGCCCAGGAGATCCATGCCGATGTCTGCGCACACGGTCTCGACGCCAAGGGCCGCTTCACCCAGCATTACGGGTCCGACGAGCTGGACGCGTCGCTCCTGCTCCTGCCTCTGGTCCGCTTCCTGCCGCCGGACGACCCGCGCCTGCGGGCGACCGTGCTCGGGGTCGCGGAGGAGCTCACTGTCGACGAGATGGTGCTGCGCTACCGGACCGAGGCGACCGACGACGGGCTCGACCAGCCGGAGGGAAGCTTTACGACCTGCTCGTTCTGGCTCGTCTCAGCGCTCGCGGAGATCGGCGAGACCGCTCGGGCACGTGGCTTGTGCGACAGGCTGCTCGCCGCAGCGAGCCCGCTCGGTCTCTACGCCGAAGAGCTCGACCCGCGGACGGGTCGCCACCTGGGGAATTTCCCGCAGGCGCTCACACATCTCGCGCTCATCAACGCCGTCCTCCACGTGGTGAGCGCGGAGCGCGCGTCAGGTGGGGGCGGCCCCGGCCGCTCCTGAACGTAGGGGGCCTGCGGGCACCGGCACTTTCGCTCGCGAGGACGACTCGCTACGGTTCTCAGGATGTCTGGGACCACGTTGCGCGTCGGTGCCCGTCCCGCGGGGTCGAGCGCCGCCCGAGAGGCCAGCCGGCGCCGTCGCCGGACGGTCGGCGTGGCCGCTGCAGCCGGGGTGTGCGGATTCGCTGCTCTCGTGGTGCTCCTCTACGCGCTGTCGGTCCATGCGGTCCCGGGCAACTCCGACGGCGCGACCGTCGTCCTGGAGGGCCAGTCGTTCGGGGCGGGCGACGTGACCCTGCACCACTGGTTCCTCTCGCTCGACTCGTTCTGGGGGGTCGACGTGCTGTTCTACGCCGTCGCCGTCCTCCTCGTCGGCATCCGTCCCGAGCTCCTCAACCTCGTCCCAGCCGTCATCGCCGCGCTCGCCATCGTCGTCGGGGCGGCAATGGCGAGAGACGGCCGACGGGGTGTCGCCGGGCTCGCAGGGGCCACGACGGTCGTGGCGCTCGTCGCACTGCCGACTCACGCGCTTGCGGGGTTCTGGTTGCAGGGGCCGTTGCACATCGCCACCGCGCTGTGGTGCCTGCTCGCGTTCGCTGCTCTCGTGAGGACGGGGTCGCGCGGGGCGTGGGTCGTCGCGGTGGTGGTCTTCACTGCCGGGAACATCGGCGACCTGCAGACGCTCGCCTTCGGCGTCGTGCCCGCCGCGCTGGCCGGAGTGGTCGCCGCCGCCCGCCGCCGGGAGCTGCGTGCCGGAGCCGCCTTCGTGGCTGCGGCGGGCGCGAGCGTGGTGCTCGCGCTCGTCGTGCGGGAGACGGCGAAGCTCGTCGGGACCTTCGTCGTGAACAAGTCGAACCCGATCGCGTCGCACCACCAGATGCTCGCGAACCTCGGCCTCGCAGCGAGCTATGGAGCCAAGCTCCTCGGATTCGGTAGCAGCGGGTTCGGCACCGGATCCGTCCCCGGGACCCTTCTCGGCGTCCACGTCGTCGGCCTCGCCCTCGTCGTCGCCGGTGTCCTCGTCGCCTCCGTCGACCTCGTGCGCGGGGTGCTGGCGGGGCTCCCGGGCCGTGGACGAGCGCCGGACGGGTCCGAGCCGTGGCGGCTCGACGACCTCCTCGTGCTCGCCTTCTTCGGCTCGGTCGCGGTCTTCGTCATCCTCACGCCCGTCGCGTCACCCCCCTACGCGCGCTATCTCACGCCAGCCGTCGCGTTCGGGGCCATCCTCGCCGGCCGGCTCGTCGCGCGCCTCGTCGCGCGCGTTGCTCGCAGGCGGCTCGTGGCGTTGGCGGCTTCGGCGGGCGCGGCCGTCCTCGCCTGCTTCGCGGCGGGTGCCGGCTTCACCCTCGCCGGGCCGTCGACGCCGCAGCCGGCACGCGCGCTCGGAACGTGGCTTGCATCGCACGACCTGCACTCCGGGATCGGAGGCTACTGGAGCGCCTCGATCGTGACCGTCGAGACGAGGGGCGCCGTCCGCGTGCGTCCGGTCACGGCGCTCCCGGGCGGCCGGGTCGTCGCCTATACGCGCAACTCGGAGAGCACTTGGTTCGACGGGCATTCCTTCGACTTCCTCGTATTCAACCCCGCTCTCGCCCATCTCGACCACGTCGACTTGAGGACAGCGACGGCGACCTTCGGCCGTCCGACGTCGGTCACACCTGTCAACGGCTACTTCGTCCTGTCGTGGAACCACCCGATCACGCTGCCCGACGTGGGTTCGTGAGCGTCCGGTGCCCGGGCCCGGTTCCTCGAGTGGTGGTCAGCCGGCGAGGAACTGACGAACGGCGTCGGCGATGCCCGAGGCGATCGCGTGCTGGCCGACGGAGCTCGCCGCGATCGATCCCTCGAACGGGTCGGTGATGAACAGCGGCTCGATGAGCGCGCCCGGCATCGTGCTCGGTGTCGAGAAGTAGCCGTGCATCGCGGGACCCAGGAGGAGGAGGTGACCGTAGACGCCGCCTTGACGGGAGAGGGGTGGCCCACCGAGGCTCACGTCCGACTCCACCCCGTCGTCGGGGATCTGCCAGCCGTTCGCGTTCATCTTCGCGAGGACGTCACGTTGGACGAGCGTCGCGAGCGCCAGGCTCCGGCGCCAGAACGGTCGCGCGCGGTCGTACGCGGTGACGCTCCCGGCGTCTTGTGGCGAGCCGCCCGCGTCGAAGTAGATCCCGACGAGAGCGTCCGCGTGGGCGATGTCTGCGCAGTAGTCGCGTGACTCGATCTCCCGGAGCTCGCCCGCGACGGTGAACACGCCGCCGGAGACATCGCCCGCGAGCGGTCGTGTCACGGCGGTCTGCCGCGTGCGCGAGACGACGACGCGGTAGCCGTCCGCTCGCAGCAGCGCCATCGCGTCGAGCTCCACCGGCAGGGTCTCGGACGCCTCGTGAATCGTCCGACCGCTCGCCGTCGTGCCGACGGCGCCAGGATCGCGCCCGCCGTGCCCGGCGTCGAGGAAGACCGTCTCGTGGCGGTCGCTCGCGGTGGGGCCGAACGCGACGCACGAGCCGTCGGTGAACAGCGCCGGGTCGAGCGCGGTGCCGTCGGGGTTCTCGTCGAGATTGCCGGGATGCGTCGCCCTGTCGGGCCCGGCGGCTGTCCGGGGCTGCACGGTGTCCGAGCCTTCGTGGGTGCGTGGCTCGCTCCCGTTCCCTCGGGTCAGGTGGACAGCTGCTAGGACCGCCGCCGCGACGAGGAGAGCGGCCGCTCCTGCGACGCGAACGGCGCGCCGGCGCCGTCGTCGCCGACGTTCTCGACGTCGGGCCTGTCGCTCCGTCCTCGTGCCTTCGACGTGCACTCGCTGTCGACCTCTCCCCGTCGACCTCTCCCTCGGACCGGCGGCGGGGCCCTCCGGTCCGAGCGTCCCGACGTCCTCGTGGCGGCGGGGCGCGCCGTGTGCGACGTGTGGGCCATCGGCCGTCGCGCACAGTAGCGGTCCTGCTCGCGCTCGTGGAGTCGCCGGTCGACGCGGCGGGCGCGGCGAGGCAGCGCTCAAGATCTGCGTCCGAGGTGTCGATGTGACTAACGAGGGTGGTGGGCATGGTCGTGGCGCGCACGGATGACGAGAGCGGAGGGCCGCGCAAGCCCGAGCACGCACGCGCGTCGGGACCGCCCGACGGGGCGGCCGCGGGATTGCAGTCGCGGTCGGAGCGGGCGGCCGCGGAGATCGAGCTTCTTGCCGAGCTCGCAGGGGCGGCACGCGTTCAGGATCCTGTCGAGGTCGTCGCTCTCGCGTGCCGTCTCCTCGCCGAGCTCCTCGGCGCGCGGCGTTGCACCGTCGTGTGCGACGCGGGGGGCCAACCGTCGGCGATCCTGGTGAGCGAGCAGTCCCAGACGAAGATCCGTGGCACCATCCCGGCCGCCCGGGAGCCGGCGCGAGATCTCGGCGCGATCGTCGAGCAGGTGCTTCGTGCGCGCGGGCCCCGTCGGGTGGAGTGGCCGGCACCGGGCGCGGCGGGTCCGTTCCCTTCGGGGGCACACGCCGGCGCCACCGGGCTGGCGGCGCCCGTCGGCGACCGCGGGGTCGTCGTGGTCGAGCACGATCCAGGCTGGGAGTGCGCCACCGGGGACGTGCGTCTCGTGTGCATCGTGGCCGCGATCCTCGGGGACGTGACCCGGGACCTCCGCCGCGAGCAGGAGAAGGCGCACCACGAGGCGACCTCCAAGGCCATGCGCCAGCTGCTCGAGACCGGTGTGAGCGCCAGGTCGCCGATGGAGGCTGCGATCGCGCTCGCGAGCACTGCCGCCCGTGTGCTCGACGTCCCGGTTGCTTGTGCCTACCTCGTGGACGACGCAGGACGGATAGCGAAGGTGTCGACCGTCGGAGCGTCTCCGGAGAGGGCTGCGCGGCTGAGGGGAGGGCTCGTCGGCCAGCTCGCGTCGGACTCGCCGGTGTGGAGACGGACCGTCGAGGGTGCGGAGCCTGGCCCGGACCTCATCGACGACGTGACCTTGGGGGGCGCCGTGCGGCGCGGGGGCGTCGCCGACCTCCTCGGGCTGCGCTCGCTGGCGGCCATCCCCCTGCTCTCGAGTGACGGTCCGCTCGGGCTCGTGCTCTGCGGGGGTCCCGAGCCCTGCCCGCGCTGGCGCGCGGGCACCCGTGACCTGCTCGCCCAGCTCGCCCTCGAAGGCGCAGTCGTGGTTGACAACGCACGGTTGCGAGCGGTCGAGCGCCACGAGGCGAGCCACGACGCGCTGACCGGGTTGCTCAACCGGAGGGCGTTCCTCGAGCGTCTGGAGCGTGCACTCGAGGACGCGGGACGAAACGGCTCCTCGGTCGCGGTCCTCCTGCTCGACCTCGACAGGTTCAAGGAGGTGAACGACTACCTCGGTCACCTCCGGGGCGACGAGCTCCTGGTAGACGTGGCAGAGCGACTTCGCGTCTCGACGCGCGCCGGTGACGTCCTCGCCCGCCTCGGTGGCGACGAGTTCGCGTTCATGCTGACGACGGGTGCGAGCCGTCGGGGGGCGGAGGTGGTCGCGGGCAAGGTGGCGGCGGCGCTCGAAGGGCCGTTCGAGCTCGGCGAGCACGTTCTCTACGTCGACGCGAGCGTCGGCGTGGCCTGTTACCCGGAACACGCGTCCGATGCAACCGGGCTTCTCCAGCGCGCGGACGTGGCGATGTACGCCGCGAAGCGCTCGGGTGTCGGCCACGAGGTGTACGACCCCGGAGTCGAAGGGCGGGCCGCCGAGGCGCTCGGCCTGCTCGGCGACCTGCGCAGGGCGCTCCAGAGCCCGAGCGAGCTGCGCCTGCACTACCAGCCGAAGATCGACCTGCGTACCGGGCACGTCTCCGGCGTGGAGGCTCTCGTCCGTTGGGCGCACGCTCGTCACGGCCTGCTCGGTCCCGATCGCTTCGTCCCGCTCGCGGAGGAGACGGGTCTCATCCGTGCGCTCACCGCCTTCGTCGTCCCCGAGGCTCTCGCCCAGCTCGGCGCGTGGCGCTCGCAAGGAATGGAGCTGCGGGTTGCAGTCAACGTCTCGGCGCGCGACGTGGCGGACCGGGATCTGCCGGCAAAGGTGGCGTCTTGGCTCGAAGGGGCCGGGGTAGACGGTCGATGCCTCGTCGTCGAGGTCACCGAGCGCACCGTGATGGACGACCGGACCACGACTGCCAACGCGCTGCAGCGGCTCCGCGAGCTCGGCGTCCAGGTGAGCCTCGACGACTTCGGTACCGGCTACTCGTCTCTCGCGTACCTCGAGTCCCTGCCGGTCGACGAGATAAAGATCGACCGGCAGTTCCTCCGCCTGGGGCGCTCCCGCCGCTCGGTGATCCGCTCGATCATCGCACTCGGGCACGACCTCGACATGCGCGTCGTCGCCGAGGGTGTCGAGACCGCGGAGCATGCCGAGTGGCTGACGCGCATGGGCTGCGACGAGGCGCAGGGCTACCACTTCGCGAGGCCGCTCCCGGCGCTCGAGCTCGAGCGGTGGGTCGCGTCAGGTGACGACGAGCCCGGGTGGCTCAGGAGCTTCGCGGGCGACTAGACCGTTGTCGTGCCCGACTGCGCGACGGACAGATGCCCGGTCCCGAGCCCCGATCCTCGCCGGGCGGTGACGGGAAGGTGAGGGAGCATGTGGTCCGTCCCCAGGCGCCGGGCAAGCGCCTGCCCCGCGGCGAGCAGCTCGCCTGGGCGCTCGCCGAGCTCGCGACCGAACGTGTCGAGCCCGATGCCGAGGTGACGGCGATGGTCGTCAACCGCTTGGTCGACAACGCAGCGGTAGCTGTGGCGTCGCTCGTCCGGCACCCCGTGGCGAGCGCCCGAGAGCAGGCACTCGTCCGTCCTAGCCACAGCGGAGGTGGAGCGACCATATTCGGGCTCCCGCCGGAGGAGCGCGCCGAGCCCGAGTGGGCGGCGTGGGCGAACTGCGTGGCCGTGCGGGAGCTCGACTTCCACGACACGTTCCTCGGCGCCGAGTACGCGCATCCCGGGGACAACATCCCGCCGCTGCTCGCCGTCGCGCAACACACCGGCCGCAGCGGTGCCGACCTCGCCCGTGCGATCGCCACGGCGTACGAGGTGCAGGTGAGCCTCTCGAAGGCGATCAGCCTCCACGCTCACAAGATCGACCACGTCGCACACCTCGGTCCTTCGGTGGCAGCGGGCATCGGGTCGCTGCTCGCCCTGCCGACGGAGGTCGTGTTCCAGGCGATCGGGCAGGCGCTTCACCTGACGACGTCCACGCGCCAGTCGCGAAAAGGGGAGATCTCCACGTGGAAGGCGTACGCTCCGGCCTTCGCCGGCAAGACGGCGATCGAGGCGGTCGACCGGGCGATGCGCGGAGAGACGTCTCCCGAGCCGATCTACGAGGGCGAGGACGGTGTCGTCGCGCGGCTCCTCGACGGTCCCGACGCGTGCTACCTCGTGCCTCTCGTCGAGCGCGGGGAGCCACGGCGGGCGATACTCGAGACCTACACGAAGGCCTACTCGGCCGAGTACCAGGCACAGGCGTTCGTCGACCTTGCCCGCCGTCTGCGCACCCGGCTCCCGGACCTCGGACGGATAGCGAAGGTGACGGTCCATACGAGTCACCACACGCACCACGTCATCGGCACGGGCGCGAACGACCCCGAGAAGCTCGATCCGCACTCGACTCGAGAGACGCTCGACCACTCCCTCATGTACATCCTCGCGGTCGCGCTCGAGGACGGGGTGTGGCACCACGAGCGCTCCTATGCGCCGGGACGCGCGTCGCGACCGGAGACCGTCGCGCTCTGGCACAAGATCTCGACCGTCGAGGACGCGGAGTGGACGCGCCGCTACCATGCGTCGGACCCTGCCGAGAAGGCGTTCGGAGGCAGGATCGTTGTCGTGCTCTCCGACGGCTCGGTCCTCGAGGACGAGATAGCGGTCGCGGACGCCCACCCTCTCGGGGCGCATCCGTTCGACCGCCCGCAGTACATCGAGAAGTTCCGGACTCTCGCCGAGCGCGCCGTGGCCCCGTTCGAGCAGGAGCGCTTCCTCGCCGCCTGCGAGTCGCTCGTGAAGCTCGGCCCGGCGGACCTCGGCTCGCTCGGCGTGGAGGCGGACACCGACCTCCTGGCCACGGCGGGTGGAGGGCTGTTGTGATGCTCGGGACGCCCGTCTCGGTGGCGGAGCGTCGTCGGCGGTTCCGGGCTCGCCTCGGCTCCGGGCGACTGCTCCGCTTCCCGGGAGCGTTCAACGCGCTGACGGCGATGCTCGCGGAGCAGGTCGGATTCGACGGCGTATACGTGTCAGGAGCGGCTGTCTCCGCCGGACTGGGCCTACCGGACATCGGGCTGGTGTCGTCGAGTGAGCTGGTGCAACACACACGTCAGGTCGCTCGGGTCACCGGTCTTCCCGTGTTGACGGACGCCGACACCGGCTTCGGTGAGCCGATGAACGTCGCTCGCACCGTCCAGGAGCTGGAGGATGCCGGAGCGGTTGGCTGCCACGTCGAGGACCAGGTGATGCCGAAACGCTGCGGCCACCTCGACGGCAAGACGGTCGTCGACGTCGAGGAGATGGTCCGCAGGGTGCGAGCCGCGGTCGCCGGTCGACGCGACCCGGACTTCGTCGTCTGTGCACGCACCGACGCTCGTGCCGTCGAAGGCCTCGACGCCGCGATCGAGCGGGCGAAGGCTTACGTCGGCGCCGGGGCGGACATGGTCTTTCCTGAGGCGCTCGCCAGCGAGGCGGAGTTCGCGGCCTTCCGGGTCGCCGTCGACGTGCCCCTGCTCGCGAACATGACCGAGTTCGGCAAGACGCCGCTTCTCGGCGCCGACGTGCTCGAGTCGCTCGGCATCGACCTCGTCATCTACCCGGTCACGCTGCTGCGCCTGGCGATGGGCGCTGTCGAGGAGGGCTTGCGCCGTCTGCTCGACGACGGGAGCCAGCAGGGGCTCGTTGGCTCGATGCAGACGCGGGCGCGGCTCTACGAGCTGATCGACTACGAGGGCTACAACGTCTTCGACGCCCGGCTGTTCGACGGGCGGCACGTCGCTGCCGCCGACGCGCGCGGAGGAGACGAGGACGGAGGAGACGAGGACGGAGGAGGTGGTGATGGCATTCGAGCGGGATGAGGTGCGGCGAGGTCTCGTCGGAGTCGTCGCGGACACGACGGCGATCTCGATGGTCAACGAGGAGACGAACTCTCTTCTCTATCGGGGCTATCCGGTCCAGGAGCTCGCCGCGTCCTGCAGCTTCGAGGAGGTCGCCTACCTCATCTGGCACGGCGAGCTCCCGAGCGGCGACGAGCTCGAGGTGTTCTGCGAGGCGGAGCGCTCCGCGCGCCAGCTCGATCCGCAGCTCGCCGGGATGCTCAGGCGCCTGCCTCTCGGGTGCCATCCGATGGACGTGCTGCGCACAGCGGTGAGCCTCATGGGGGCCTTCGATCCGCACGAAGACGACCCGTCGCCCGCCGGGATCCTCGCGAAGTCGATGGCGATGCTCGCGAAGCTGCCGGTAGTCGTCGCGTCCGAGCAACGCCGCCGGAGGGGCGAGCCGCCGATCGACCCCGACCCCGACCTCGGCTATGCGGAGAACTTCTTCCACATGTGCTTCGGCGCCGTGCCCGAGCCCGAGATCGTGCGCTGCTTCGAGGTCTCGCTCGTGCTCTACGCCGAGCACAGCTTCAACGCGTCGACCTTCACGGCGCGCGTCGTCACGTCGACGCTGTCGGACGTCTACAGCGCCGTCACCGCTGCCGTCGGGGCGCTGAAGGGGCCGCTCCACGGTGGCGCGAACGAGGCGGTCATGGCGATGCTCGACGAGATCGGCGACCCCGAGCGGACCGAGCTCTGGCTCGCCGAGGCGCTCGAGTCCAAGCGCAAGATCATGGGTTTCGGCCACCGTGTCTACAAGCACGGAGACAGCCGGGTTCCGACGATGCGCGACGCGCTCGCCGAGCTCGTCGCCCTACGGGACGGCGGGCGGCTCATGGCTCTCTACGACCGTCTCGAGGCTGCGATGCTTGCGGAGAAGGGCATCCATCCCAACCTCGACTATCCGACGGGACCCTCGTACCGGCTGATGGGCTTCGACATCCCGACGTTCACGCCGATCTTCGTCATGAGCCGCGTCACCGGTTGGACCGCGCACGTCATGGAGCAGCTCGCAGGCAACGCGCTCATCCGGCCGCTCAGCAGCTATGTGGGGCCCGCCGAGCGCCCTGTCCCCGAGCGCACTGTCCCCGAGCGCCCTGTCCCCCCTGTCCCGCACCATCGCCGCTGATCCGGGTCGGCTCGTCGGTCGTCGTCGGCCATCTTCCTCCCCGCCGGCTGTGCCCGCGCCGGTCACGCGGTGTCAGGATGCCAGCTTGCCGGGTCGTCGAGGACGGCCCGGATCGCGAGGCCGGCCGCCCCCCGCACCGCGGCTCCGGCGCCGAGCGGGGAAACTGCCACCTCGGTCGGTGCCCACGGGTAGCTGACGACGCGCTGCTCGAGCTCGCGGACAATGGCGCTCGCGAGCCACGGAGCGATGTCGGCGTAGAGGCCGCCGAGGACCACGACAGGGACGTCGACGACGTTGACGACTGCCGCGAGGGCGACCCCGAGGGCGGTCCCCGCTCGTTCGAGCGCGTCGAGTGTGGCGCCGTCCCCACTCCTCGCGAGAGTGACGAGCTCGTGCACCGAGCCGAGCCCGGAACCGAGGGCGGTGGCAGGACCGCCGTACGCGCCTGCGGCTCGTAGGAGCGCCTCTTGACCCGCGATGTGCTCCAGGCAGCCCCGAGCGCCACAGGTGCACCGGGGACCTCCGGGGTCGACGAACACATGGCCGATCTCTCCGGCCAGACCGTTCGTCCCTTGCCAGAGCTCCCCGCCGATGACGATGCCTGCACCGACACCGATCTCGCCGGACACGCGCACGAAGTCGTCCCGACCCTCGTGGTCGGTGAACCAGAGCTCGGCGAGAGCCGCGAGGTTGGCTTCGTTCCCGCACGCGACGGTCGATGGCAGCTCCGGGAGCAGCTCGGCGATCACGGCCGCCGCTGCGATGCCTTCGAGATCGCGCAAGTTGGGTGCTCGTCGGAGCACGCCCGTCGTGTCGACGAGACCGGGAAGAGCGACGCCGAGGCCGGCGACGCGCAGCCCGCTCACGGGCGGCGAGGAGAGCAGCGACCGAGCGAGCCGTGCGGCGCGTTCGCAGACCTCGCGCGCATCGATCCCCCTGTTGTCGCTTGCGAGGACGGCCGAGGCGCGTACCTCGCCGGCGAGATCGACGACACAGGCGGAGACATAGTCGACGTTGACCTCGACGCCGAGACCGACCGGCCCGGAGGGGTCGAGGCCGAGCGGGCTACCCGGGCGGCCGACGAGCCCTCGGTCGGGGTCGCCTTCGACGACGAGCCCGGACGCGATGAGGACGTCTGCGAGGCTCGACACGGTGGCTTTCGTGAGGCCGGTCTGCTCCGCGAGCTGGGCCCGCGCGCACCTGCCAGCCCGGGCGATCGTCCCGAGCGCGAGGGCGAGGTTCCGCTGGCGCAGCAGCTCGGCCCTGGCCGGCCCGCTCGCCGTCCGACCCGGCTGTCCCCAGCCTCGCGTCACCTACGTCGAGGACCGAGGTGCCAGGACGTGCCGGTCGAGCGTGTGGTCTCGCGCGGCGGCATAGGCGGAGCGCACCTCCGGTCGCGGCGCGGCGTCGAAAGTCTCCGTCCCCGGCGACGGCCACTCGGGTGGTCCGGCGGTCGGCTCGAGTGCCCACGCGGCCTGGCGTGCCGCGCCGTCGGCCACGTACTCGCCCGGCGGGGGGACGACGACCGGCTGGCCGAGCACGCTCGGAGCGATCACCCTTACGGCTTCGGAGCGGCTGGCGCCACCGACGAGGATGATCCTTCTCACCGGCACACCGAGCGCCCGGAGTGCGTCGAGGCCATCCGCGAGGCCGCAGAGCATTCCCTCGACCGCAGCACGGGCGACGTGGGCAGGCGTCGTGTTCGACAGGTCGAGGCCGTGCAGCGCCCCTGTCGCGTCGGGACGATTGGGCGTGCGCTCGCCCTCGAGATACGGGACGAGGACCAGGCCACCGGCTCCAGCCGGGGCCGAGAGGGCAAGTGTCGAGAGCCCTTCTTGGTCGACGCCGAGGATCGCGGCGATGCACTCGAGGACCCGCGCAGCGTTGATCGTGCACACGAGCGGGAGATGGTGACCGGTCGCGTCGGCGAAGCCCGCCACCGTCCCGCTGGGGTCGACGACCGGGAGCTCGGCGACTGCCGACACGGTCCCCGACGTGCCGATCGAGACGACGACGTCGCCCGTACCGGCTGCCACGCCGAGGGCAGCCGCAGCGTTGTCACCGGTGCCGGCGGCGAGGAGGGCGCCGTCGAGCGTGCGTCCGGCGTGGCCAGCCGGCTCGAGGACCTTCGGCACGAGCGGCCGGTGGCCGAAAGCGCGGTCGAGCAGGTCCAGACGGTAGTCGCCAGCCGCTGCCGACCAGTAGCCCGTGCCGCTGGCGTCTCCGCGGTCGGTGGCGAGCTCGGCCAAGTGGGTGCCGCCGCTCGCCTGGCCGCTCGCCAGCTGCCAGGTCAGCCAGTCGTGCGGGAGGCATACCGCCGCCGTCCGCGCCGCCGCCTCCGGCTCGTGCTCCGCGATCCAGCGAAGCTTGGTGATCGTAAAGGAGGCGACGGGAACGACGCCGACGGCGTTCGCCCAGGCCCGCCGTCCCGTCTCGCCTCCGCCGAGCTCCCCGACGAGCTCCTCCGCCGCCCTGGCGGAGCGCAGGTCGTTCCAGAGGATGGCCGGGCGCACGACCGCTCCGTCGCCGTCCAGGCAGACGGCACCGTGCTGCTGCGCCGCCACGGCGATTGCGGCCACGTCGGCGAGCCCACCCGCTCGCGTCGCCGCGACGTCGAAGGCGGAGCGCCATGCCGCGGGCTCGATCTCTGTGCCCGCCGGGTGCGGCGCTCGCCCCTCGCGCACGAGCGTGCCGGTCCTTGCGTCACGGATCACGACCTTGCACGCCTGGGTCGAGGAGTCGACGCCCGCGACGAGGCTCCGGGTGGCCACCTGTCAGCGTGCGCCGAGGACGTGCTCGACGGCGAGCTGGTCGAGGTGGGCGAAGCCGTAGCCGTGGGAGCCGGCGACGTCGACGTCGAAGTCCTCGAACGAGCTCGCGTCCGCGAGCAGGTCGGCAAACGACTCGCCGGGCGCGAGCGTCGGGGTGGCGAGCTCGCCGACCTGGCTCGCACGGAGCGCCTCGAGGACCTCGGGGTCAGAGCGGAACGCCGCCGCACGCTCTTTCAGGAGCAGGTAGGTGCGCATGTTCGACGACGCCGATGTCCAGACGCCGGACATGTCCTCGGTGCGAAGCGGCTTGTAGTCGAAGTGCCGCGGCCCGTCGTAGGCCGGGCCACCGCCTGGAGCACCGTTCTCGAGCAGGTCGACGAGGAAGAAGGCGCTCAGCAGATCGCCGTGGCCGAACACGAGATCCTGGTCGAACTTCGGCCCGTGCTGGCCGTTCAGGTCGATGTGGAAGAGCTTCTCGTGCCAGAGTGCCTGGGAGATGCTGTGCACGAAGTTCATCCCGGCCATCTGCTCGTGACCGACCTCGGGGTTGACGCCGACCATCTCGTGGTGCTCGAGCGAGGAGATGAACGCTAGGGCGCTCCCGACCGTG
>JAJZCK010000183.1 GCA_021846125.1 Actinomycetes bacterium
ACGCCCGCCGCGACCGTGCCCACACCGACCTCGGCGACGAGCTTGACGTTGATGCGCGCCCGCGGGTTCGCGTTCTTGAGGTCGTGGATGAGCTGCGCGAGGTCCTCGATCGAGTAGATGTCGTGGTGCGGAGGCGGCGAGATGAGCCCGACGCCCGGCGTCGAGTACCGCGTCTTCGCGATCCAGGGGTAGACCTTGTGGCCCGGCAGCTGGCCGCCTTCGCCGGGCTTCGCGCCCTGGGCCATCTTGATCTGGATGTCGTCCGCGTTGACGAGGTACTCGCTCGTCACCCCGAAGCGGCCGGAGGCGACCTGCTTGATCGCGCTGCGACGGGAGTCGCCGTTCGGGTCGGGGGTGAAGCGCTCGGGATCCTCGCCGCCCTCGCCGGTGTTCGACTTCGCGCCGAGCCGGTTCATCGCGACGGCGAGCGTCTCGTGTGCCTCTGCGGAGATGGAGCCGTAGGACATCGCGCCGGTCGCGAACCGCCGGACGATCGAGCTCACCGGCTCCACCTCGTCGATCGGCACCGGCGGGCGGGGCGCGTCCTCGCCCGTCCGCAGCCGGAGCAGGCCCCGCAGCGTGGCGAGGCGCTCGGACTGGTCGTCGACGAGGGCGGTGTACTCCTTGAAGACCTCGTAGCGACGCGCCCGGGTGGCGTGCTGCAGCTTGTAGACGGTCCGCGGGTTGAACAGGTGGTGCTCGCCCTCCCGCCGCCACTGGTACTCGCCGCCGACACCGATCTCGCGGTGCGCGAGCTCGCCTTCGCGCTCCTCCCAGGCGAGGTGGTGACGCTCGGCCACCTCCGTGGCGAGCGCGTCGAGGTCCGCTCCGCCGATCTGGCTCGCGGTGCCGGTGAAGTAGCGGTCCACGAGGCCGGCGTCGAGGCCGATCGCCTCGAAGACCTGCGCGCCGGTGTAGGAGGCGATCGTCGAGATCCCCATCTTCGACATCACCTTCAGCACGCCCTTGCCGGCGGCCTTCACGTAGTTGCGCACGGCGCGCCGGGCCGAGATCTCGCCGAGCTCGCCACGGCCGGCCATCTCCGCGATCGACTCGATCGCGAGGTAGGGGTTCACCGCGGCCGCGCCGTAGCCGACGAGGAGCGCCATGTGGTGGATCTCGCGCGCCTCGCCGGTCTCGACGACGAGGCCGGTGCGCGTGCGCGCCCGCTCCCGCACGAGGTGGTGGTGGACCGCGGCGGTGAGGAGGAGAGACGGGACCGGAGCGAGCTCGGCGCTCGAGTTGCGGTCGGAGAGCACGACGACGTTCGCGCCGCGCTCGATCGCGTCGAGCACCTCGTCGCAGACGCGCTCGATCGCCTCGGCGAGCGCGGCACCGCCGCCCGCGACCCGGTACAGGCCGTCGATCGCGAACGCGGAGAACCCGGGGGTCTCGCCGTGCTCGTTGACGTAGAGGAGCTTCGCGAGGTGGTCGTTGTCGATGACGGGGAACTCGAGGACGATCTGCCGGCACGAGTCCGGCTCGGGCTCGAGGAGGTTGCGCTCGGGGCCGACCGTCGCCGAGAGCGAGGTCACGAGCTCCTCGCGGATCGCGTCGAGAGGCGGGTTCGTCACCTGCGCGAAGAGCTGGGAGAAGTAGTCGAACAGCAGCCGGGGGCGCGAGGAGAGCACCGCGAGCGGCGTGTCCGAGCCCATCGAGCCGATCGGCTCCGCACCGCTCGTCGCCATCGGCCCGACGATCAGCCGCAGCTCCTCGGTGGTGAAGCCGAAGAGCCTCTGGTGGCGGACCACGGAGCCGTGCTGGGGCACGAGCATCTCCCGAGGCGGGAGCTCCTCGAGCCGGACGAGGCCTTTGTCGAGCCAGTCCCGGTAGGGGTGCTCCGCCGCGAGCGCAGCCTTGACCTCGGCGTCGTCGACGATCCTGCCCGCGGCGGTGTCGACGAGGAACATCTTGCCGGGCTGGAGCCGACCCTTGCGGACGACCCGTGACGGTGCGATCTCGAGCACGCCGACCTCGGACGCGAGCACCACGAGCCCGTCGCTCGTCACCCAGTAGCGTGCCGGGCGCAGACCGTTGCGGTCGAGCATCGCCCCGATGAGCGAGCCGTCGGTGAACGCGACCGCGGCGGGCCCGTCCCAGGGCTCCATCACGCAGCTGTGGAACTCGTAGAAGGCGCGCCGCGCCTCGTCCATCTCCGCGTGGGCCTCCCAGGCCTCCGGGATCATCATGAGCATCGCGTGCGGCAGCGACCGCCCGGCGAGGTGGAGCAGCTCGAGGACCTCGTCGAACGAGGCCGAGTCGCTCGCGCCCTCGGTCACGATCGGGAGCAGCCGCTCGATGTCGCCCGGCAGGAGGTCGCTCGCGAGCAGCGCCTCGCGGGCCCGCATCCAGTTCTTGTTGCCCGCCACCGTGTTGATCTCGCCGTTGTGCGCGACGAGACGGTAGGGGTGCGCGAGCGGCCAGGACGGGAAGGTGTTGGTCGAGAACCGCGAGTGGACGAGCGCGAGCCGGCTCGCGCAGCGCTCGTCCGCGAGATCGGGGAAGAAGCGGCGGAGCTGGTCGGTCGCGAGCATGCCCTTGTAGACGAAGGTGCGCGTCGACAGCGACGGGAAGTAGCAACCCGGCACCTCGCGCTCGACACGCTTGCGCACCACGTACGCGAGCCTCTCGAGATCCATCGCCCCGGCCCCGTCGTGGACACCGCCAGGCGCGGGCGCGAGGAAGACCTGGGAAAACCGCGGCGCCACGGCGCGCGCAGCGCTGCCTGCGACGTCGAGCTCGACGGGGACGTCGCGCCAGCCGAGGACGGCGACGTCCTCGGCGGCGGCGATCTCCGCGACCTGCGCGCGCGCCTCCGCGGCCGCGTCCTCGCCGGCCGGGAGGAAGGCCATCCCCGACGCGTAGGCGCCGAGGGGCGGGAGCTCGACGCCGGCGACCGCGCGGAACAGCTCGTCCGGCATCTGGAGGAGGATCCCGGCTCCGTCGCCGGTCTCGGGGTCCGCGCCGAACGCGCCCCGGTGCGCGAGGTTCTCGAGCGCGGTGAGGCCGAGGTCGACGATCTCGTGACTGGGTCCGCGGACGATGTCTGCGACGAACGCGACCCCGCAGGCGTCGTGCTCGCGCCGCGCGTCGTAGAGCCCTCTGCCCGTGGTCCGACCAGCCATCTCGTCCCTCGCCTGTGTGTGCCCGGCGCCGCACGAGCAGCACCGTGTCCGAATGTCGACAGCTCCCGACGGGATCTGCGCGCTCGGGACACCCTTGGCCCGGCCGGTGAAGAGTTTACACGCGCGTCACAGAGGGCGATCTCCACCGGTCGTCGCATCGACCGCCGGAGCGAAAGCCAAGAGCCTGCCCATCGGGCGCTCGCGTGCCTGCAGACCCGTAGAACCCGAACCCCGGGAACGTCGTCGTGGTCGCCGTCTCGAGAAGCCACCGGCAGGTCGTTGGCGATTGCCGTCGCAGCGATCCACGAGTCGTTGACCGGCATCTTCTCGCCAGCGTCTCGAAGGGCAAGGCGCAGAGCTGCCCAGGCGTGAGCTACTCCTTCGTCTTCGCAGGGTCCGTAAGGCGAGCAGCCCCAGTCTGCGAGCTCGCCCCAGACGAGGTAGCCGAGCCGGAACGGATGTCGGTCGCAGGCTCGGCGTAGCATCTCTGCTACACCGACCGCGAGCAGGCCTCGGCTAGAGCTTCGAGCCGTTGCCGCAGCTCGATCAGGTTCGACTAGGACCGACCAGGACCGACTAGGACATGGTCCCCTCCACGCCGCCATATGTGGCCATATGTGCTACAGTGGTTCTATGGGTAGCTCGATATCCGTCCGCGACCTGCGAAACACGGTCAGCGCGGTGCTTCGTCGGGTCGAAGGTGGTGAGCGGTTGACCGTAACGGTCGACCGGCGCCCCATAGCTGAGATCGTGCCTCTCCGCCGCCGCCGGACCGTGCCGGCGGCCGAGGCCGTCGCCATCGCGTCCCGCCACGCAGCTGACCGCGGCCTCCTCGAGGACGTGCGGGGCCTGCTGGCTGACACGACTGACGACCTATGAGGGCCTTGCTCGATACCTCGTTCTTCGTTGCCACGGAGTCAGGGCGACCGCTTGGCGAGATGGACGGGGTGACCGAGACCGAGGTCTCGGTGGTGACGCTGGCCGAATTGACCGTCGGCGTGCTCACGGCGAACGACGGTGATCGGCCCGCACGAGTGGCAACGCTGTCGGCCGTCGAGTCGACGTGGGATCCGCTGCCAGTGGACGCCGAGGTGGCGCGCCAGTTCGCCCGTATCGTCGCCGCCCTGCGTGCCGGTGGCCGCCGGGTCCCGATCCTGGACGCGCTCGTGGCTGCCACCGCAGTGGTCGAGCAGATCCCGGTCGTCACCCAGGACAACGACTACGAGTCCATCCCTGGGGTCGATGTGATCCGGGTCTGACCACCGCCCGCGCCGGCGCAGACCACGCGCACTGATCCGCCCCGGCAGCTCAGGGAAGTAGGGCCCGGAGCTTTCAAGCCCGGCTCGGCTCCTTGCAACCGTTCCCCACCTGGAGCCAGTCAGGCGTCCCGGCACCGACCTGTCCACAGGGCCCCCACGAGCAGGGCCCCTCGCAACCCGTGCGCCTCCGCGAGAGCTCCTGCGCGCCGGGTCGGCGCGGGTTCGCTATGCGACACCAAGCGGGCCCACGGGCCGACACCGCCCCGAGGCTCTACGATCTGGCAAATGACCTCCTACGACGTCGTCGTCGTCGGCTCCGGCGTCATCGGGCTCTCGGTGGCCTGGCGCCTCGCCGGCTCGGGCCGCAGCGTCGCGATCGTCGACCCGCACCCCGCGACAGGAGCCTCCTACGCGGCTGCGGGCATGCTCGCGCCCGTCACGGAGGCGACCTGGGGCGAGGAGGAGCTCGCCCAGCTCAGCCTCCGCTCGCTCGCACGCTGGCCCGACTTCGCTGCCGAGCTCACCGTCGCGAGCGGGCTCGACGTCGGCCTGCGCCAGGCCGGGACGCTCCTCGTCGCGGCGGACGCGTCCGACCGCGCCTATCTCGACGACCTTCTCGCCTACCAGCTCCACCTCGGGCTCGCGGCGTCTTGGTGCCCCGCGAGCGAGTGCCGCCGGCTCGAGCCCTCCCTCGCTCCGGGGATCCGCGGTGGCATCCTTGCTCCCGGAGATGCCCAGGTGGACAACCGTCGCCTGCTCGGCTCGCTCGCCGAGGCCGTCCACCGGGCCGGCGTCAGGGTCGTCACGGCACGAGCCGGGCTCGTGACGGCGGCCGGTGCCGCCACGGGCGTCGTCGCCGAGGGCGAGGAGATCGTGGCCCCGCTCGTCGTGCTCGCCGCGGGCTGGGCCACGAGCTCGCTCGAGGGGCTGCCCGCACACGTCGTGCCACCGGTCCGCCCGGTGAAGGGCCAGATCCT
>JAJZCK010000184.1 GCA_021846125.1 Actinomycetes bacterium
ATTCGAGGTCGCGCTCCTCGGCCAACTGCTGTACACGGCACCTTTTGCGGCTGTCGTCGTGTTTGGCGCGCTCTTTGCCCGGCATGTCTACGGGCTGTCGCTCTCGCAGGTCCAGATCGCGTTCGGCGTCTTCTTCGTCATGTCGTTCCTCGTCCGTTCCATCGTGGCGTGGCGGTCTCCGATCCGGCACAAGTTGGCCTGGTTCCACCTTTCCGCCGTGCTCACGCTCGCCGGTCTCGTGGTGCTCGCAGCCGGGCGTGACATGGCGGAGCTACTGGTCGCCATGGCGCTGCTCGGGGTCCCGCACGGTCTGACGTTCCCTCTTTCGATGGGTATCGTGGCCGAGGGCCGCCCGCACTCCGAGCTCGCCTCGGTGAATGCCCGTCTGAGCGCGGCGGTGCAGGTCGTCAATCTCGTGCTTGCACCGGTTCTCGGGCTCGGCATCGACGATCTCGGGTATCGCGTGACCTTTGCCCTCCTCGTGCTGCCCGTGGCGGTCGCGGCCGTCGCCCAGCACCGTGTCGCCCAGCGCAGTGCCGGTCGGCACCAGGACGGGGAGCACGAGGCGCAGGGGTCGTGGGCCGCTCCGCCGGTCGTCCAAGGCGCGGCGCGCCGAGGTCCCGCCGAAAGCATCTAGGGTCGGGCGTGCGCCCGAGCCGCCGCCGTGGTCGGTCGGTGACGCGGGCACGGCGAGATCGGCGCTCAAGTGGCGAGATGGGTCCGAGCATGTGCCAGTCAGGGTCTTCAAGGTGTGATCGGAGGGGGAGGACATGGACTACGTGAAGCTCGGCTCGACAGGGCTCGACGTCTCGCGCCTGTGCCTCGGCTGCATGAGCTTCGGGGATCCTGCGCGGGGCAACCATCCGTGGAGCCTCGGCGAGGAGGCCTCGCGCGCCGTCATCCGCGACGCGCTCGACGCAGGGATCAACTTCTTCGACACGGCGAACGTCTACTCGGACGGTAGCAGCGAGGAGATCGTCGGCCGAGCGCTCGCGGACTTCGCGCGCCGCGAGGAGGTGGTGCTCGCGACGAAGGTGAACGGACGGATGCACGAGGGGCCGAACGGTGCAGGGCTGTCACGAAAGGCGATCCTCGCGGAGATCGACGACAGCCTGCGTCGGCTCGGCACGGACTACGTCGACCTCTATCAGATCCACCGCTTCGACGCGAGCGTCCCGGTCGAGGAGACGGTGGAGGCGCTCCATGACGTCGTGAGGTCGGGCAAGGCGAGGTACGTCGGGGCATCTTCGATGTATGCGTGGCAGTTCGCGAAGATGCTGCACGCAGCCTCGTCGCACGGCTGGACGCGGTTCGTGACGATGCAGGACCACTACAACCTCCTCTACCGTGAGGAAGAGCGCGAGATGCTGCCGCTCTGCGTCGACGAGGGAGTCGGTGTCATCCCGTGGAGCCCTCTCGCGCGCGGCAGGCTCACCCGGGCCTGGGAGGAGCCGACCGGCCGGAGCGCGACCGACGAGTTCGGCAAGCGGCTGTACCTGGCGAGCGACAAGGCGATCGTCGAGCGGGTCGCCGCGGTCGCGCGTGGCCGCGGCGCGAGCATGGCGCAGGTGGCGCTTGCCTGGCTGCTCGCGAAGCCGTCCGTCTCGGCGCCCATCGTCGGCGTGACGGCGCCCGCACAGCTCCGCGACCTGCTCGGTGCCGCCTCGCTCACGCTCGCGCCCGAGGAGGTCGAGCTGCTCGAGTCGGGCTACGAGCCCCATGCCGTCGCCGGTCACTGAAGCTCGGTGGGGACCTGCGCACCAGGGGTGACCGTTCCTGCAGTCGCCTGCGGGCCATCCGACTGCAGTGCGTCGAGCGCTCGGGCGGCGACCGGACGTGCGAGCACCGCGGATGTGTCGGCGCAGGGGGCCCGCGCTAGGTTTTGCGCATGGACAACGTGCGCCTCGGCAATACCGGACTAAGCGTCTCCGAGCTGTGTCTCGGTACGATGACCTTCGGATTGCAGTGCGACGAGCAGACCTCGTTCGCGATCCTCGACAAGGCAGCGGACGGCGGCATCACCTTTCTCGACACTGCGGACGTCTACCCGCTCGGCGGAGGTCTCGAGACGGTCGGTCGCACCGAGGAGATCGTCGGCAGCTGGCTGCGCTCCAAGCGCGACCGCTTCGTCGTCGCGACGAAGTGCTTCGGCCGGACCGGCCCCGCGGCCTGGGAGCAGGGCAACTCGCGCAAGCACATCCTCGACGCAGTCGAGGGCTCGCTACGCCGGCTCGGCACCGACTACATCGACCTCTACCAGCTCCACGGACCCGACCCGGGCACGCCGATCGACGAGACGCTGGGCGCTCTCGACGACCTGGTCCGCACGGGCAAGGTTCGCTATGTCGGATGCTCGAACTTCCTCGCCTACCAGCTGGCGCGAGCCCTCGGCAGGAGCGAGGCGCTCGGGCTCGTCCGCTTCGACTCTGCTCAGCCGCGGTACAACCTGCTGTTCCGCCAGATCGAGCGGGAGCTGCTCCCGCTCTGTCTCGAGGAAGGCGTCGGGGTCATCCCCTACAACCCGATCGCCGGCGGGCTGCTCTCCGGCAAGCACGACTCCGCCGCGCCACCTCCGGAAGGCACGCGTTTCACCCTCGGCAGCGCGGCGTCGAACTACCAGAGCCGCTACTGGCACGACCGAGAGTTCGCGACGGTCGAGGCGCTCAAGGCGGTCGCGGCGCGCGAGGCGGTGTCGCTCGTGACGTTGTCGGTCGCCTGGGTCCTCGCCCAGCCGGCAGTCTCGGCGCCGATCGTCGGCGCGAGCCGGCCCGATCAGCTCGACGCGAGCCTTGCCGCGACCGACTTCGAGCTGTCGGACGAGCTGATGGCGGAGCTCGACGAGCTGACCCGCCCCTACCGGCTCGGCGACGCTGCGCGCTGACCACAGCCGGTGGGTCCCCGTGACCGGAGGGGAGCTCGACCGCGAGGTGCTCAGCGGACTGTCGTGAGGAGGCTCCCGTGCTCGTCGAAGGTCATCGGCCCGATCTCCTCGACGATTGCGAGATCCGGATCCGACACGACATCCTCGCGTAGGGGCTCCGAGACGACGAGGTCCGCGAGCGAGAGGGTGTCTGCGACAAGGACCAGGCGACGACGCGCTGGATCCGGCTCCCCGCAGGCAGCGAGCGCCGCGCAGACGGCGTCACGGTCGGTCGGAAGCGCGATCGGCATGGCGGCGCGCCGGATGCCGCCGCGCCCCGCGGTGAGCGCGTTGACGTAGGTGGCGGCGATGTCGGCAGATTCGAGCACGCGCAAGGTGGTGATGTCGGCGAGGCCGATCCCGATGGCGTTGCCTGCGCTGGCCCGGGTGAGCGCGAGCGCGACGACGACGCCGATACGCGGCGACGCCGGCTCGTCGACGCCCTCGATCCGCATCCTGCCGAGCACGTTCGGGTCCATCCCGGCGCCCGAGACGTCCTTGCCGAGCTCGGCCACGACGAGGACGTCGATGTCGCCGAAGGGCAGGCGCGCGACGTGGGACCTCGCATCCTCGAGGAGCGCTGCCTCCGCAGTGTGGCCGATGCCCTCCGGCGCGACGAAGTGGATCCCGGCGATCTCGTGACGCTCGTTCTCGAGGGCTGCGAGCCCGCCGAGGATCTTGCCGGTCGAGACGAGCGCGTCCGCCCGCTCGACGATCCGCTCGCCGAGGCGCTCCGGACCGCCGCCGTGCGCGGTGATCGCTCCCTCCGGTCCCGCTAGGCCGACAGCGAGGATCTTCGCGAGCCCGCTCTCGATCGGCCCGTGGAAGTCCGTATGGGGCTTCACCCGGTTGACGGCAAGAACGTGGTCGGCCTCGGCTGCCTCTCGGGCGACGAGGACGGGACCGGATCTCGCGGACGCGATCTCGACGAACGCGTCACTCGAGACGACCGGCATGGCGACGCTCGCCGGGGTGACGCCGAGGTGGGCGAGCATCTCGAGACGACCTGCAGCCGTGCCTCCCGCGTGCGAGCCCATCGCGGCGACGAGGAAGGGTCGCGCGCCGTGGGCCGAGAGGACTTCGCCGACACTCCGGTAGAGGACGGGCGCGGACGCGATGCCACGGCTACCGGCGGTCACGGCCACACTCGCCCCGGCTCGGAGGCGCCGGCACGCGGGCGCGAGCGCGGCGGACACGGCGCGGGCGACGTCGACGCCGGGCACGACGTCGCTGGCGCGCCGGACTCGAAGGAGCTTGGGCAGCGGCGCCTCGAAAGAGAGCGACCGGACCGCGGCGAACGACTCCAACCGTCCGGTCGCGTCCGGTCCGAACCGGGTAGTGCTCACGGCGCCGGGCAGCCCGCGGCGAGGACGGAGAAGGCCGAGCGCAGTAGGGCGACCGCTGTCTCCGGATCGGCCGGCTGCCCTGCGGGCACCTGGCTTGCCAGTCGCAGGGCGAGCCGGGTGGCGGCGACGCTGCAGCGGGCGACGACACCCGCATGGAGCCGCAGGTCTGCGCGTGCCTTCTCCGGGGATGCAAGGTTCGCGTCGTGGCCGAAGCGTGCGAGGAGCAGGTGTGTGAGACGCTGCTCCCAGACCAGGAAGATGTTGACGTAGCGTGCATGTAGCGCCTCGTCGTTCTCTTCGATCCCGGGCAGGCTGAGCACGGGCACGCCCGAGCTGTGCAGCGCTGCTTCGGTGCCCGCGAGGATCGCGGCGAGTGGCGCCTCGTCCGGCGGCCTCGCGGTGATCGCCCTCTCGCACTCGTCCACCAGCAGCACGATGTCCTGGAGGAGCAGGTCGTACTTCGACTGGAAGTAGCGGAAGAACGTCCGCTCTGCGACGTCGGCCGCGTCGGAGATCTCCGCGACCGTGGTGCGGTCGAAACCCTTGGAGGCAAAGAGCTGCCGAGCCGCGCCGACGATGGCGTCGCGCGTGCGTTGCTTGTTGCGCTCGCGCCGCCCTGTCGCCACTTCGACCGCCACGATAGGGACCGTAGCATGATGACATAACTCGCATGTGGCACGGCATGCATATGTCAGCGTTGACACTGCGTTATCAGGCTCGTGTCCTGCCGAATGGCATCGCTGCCAGACTGTCACCCTGCTCGGCGCCGAAGGAGTGCATACGTCTCGTCCCGGCCGTCCCGGCCGCACCTGCGGCGCACCCCGTCCGCGTCGTCGTGATCTGGGCCCTCGTGCTCGTGGCTGTGCTCGCCGGTCGCCACGCGTGCGGTGGTGTGCTCGGCACACGTTCTTCCCCACGTGCTGTCCGCGACCGACCCGCTCGAGCCCGGCTCGCCAGCGCTGTCGGCGAACGGCACCATCGCGTGCTCGAGCGTGCACTTCTCGGTGAACCCGATGACCCTCGGACCGGACTATCTCGCAAAGCTGCATGCGGCGATGGCACCGGCGAGCGCGCACTGCATCGAGGTGCA
>JAJZCK010000185.1 GCA_021846125.1 Actinomycetes bacterium
ACCCTGTCGACGCCGAGCGCGCTCCTTGCCTCACGAGACGACTATGTGACGCGCGTCACGGCACGCATAGGGCCGAAAGACTCTTCCGAGGCGGGAAGCGCGTCGAGCTGGTGACTCGTCTCGATGCCCTCGCACGAGAGAGCTCGATCGCCCTCGATAGAGGGGGGATCGACCGCTCGGACGATCCGGTCCCCGACGAGGCGGGCATCGTCGTCATCGCGTAGCTCGTCGTGGAGGACCTGGTAGGCCAGGGCTTTCTCTGCCGTGATCTCGGCGGTGACGGCACGCGAGACCTCAAGTGTGCCAACTCCATGAGACGACGCCCCCGTAGCCGGCCATGAGTGCCTACGAGCGATGCCAGCCGAATGCTTGGCACGAGATCGAATCGGTCCGGCGGATCGACGAGCAAGACATCGTCAAGAGCTCGCTCTCTGATGCTCGAGACGGCCCTCGTAGGCGGACCGGCTGCCGGCGACGACCGTGTCGGCAGTCCTCTCCCCCGTCGAGCGGAGGGGGATCGTTGCCGACGCCCCGGCCCCGTCCATGTCGGAAGCGAAGGTGGTGCCAGCGCGCTCGCAGCAGCTCAGGTGGCCGCGGCGCTCCACCCAGATGCGACGGACCACGTCCGCAAGAGGAAGGCGCTGCCCGCACAGGCTCGTTGCGATCCGTCGGATGTGCAACGCGTCCGGCTCATCGCAGCCCGGTACGCGCCCGGACCCGCTCGGCGACGTCTGCTGGGACCACACTGTCGGGATCATGGAGCGTGCCGAGCGAGGCGGTGGCACCGACGAGCGCTTGATAGAGCGGTGGGCATGTGGCGCAACGGCCAAGGTGCGACTCGAGCACGGCGCGCTCGTCTAGTGCGAGCTCACCGTCGAGGTAGGCCGAGACGCTCTTGCGGGCCTCCCAGCAGCTGAGCGGCACCCCCTCGTTCGCCACCCGGCGCTCCTCTCCGCGTGCCAGGGCGCTCACCAGCATCATCCTTCCCCGGCGGAGCCGCTGTTTGACCGCGGGGAGGGAGATGCCGAGCACGTCGGCGATCTCGCTCGACGGCCAGCCTTCCGCGTCGTGAAGCACGAGCACGGTTCTGTAGCCCTCCGGCAGGTGAACCAGGGTTTCTCGCAGAGCCTCCGCGGACTGTGCACGCTCGACCACTACCGACGGGTCCACGGTGTAGCGGTCGTCGTGCCACGACGCCTCCACCGAGTCCATGCTCACCTCGTGAGAGTCGTGGCGGGCGCGGTCGATGGCCAGGTGGTAAAGAATCCGGTGCAGCCAGGTTCGAAGGGAGGACTCGGCGCGGTACTGCCCACGGCGCTCGAGGGCACGTAGCACCGTGTCGCTGACGAGGTCCTCGGCCCTGGTCCGGTCCCCGACGATAGAGACCGCGTAGCGGCACAGCCCTGGGATCTCAGCAGCGACGAGAGCCCCGAAGCCGTCCTCGGGGCCCGTCGCCACAGGTCGTTCTTGTCCGATGTCCATCACCAGCAACCTGCTGCGAGACCTCTCTGCCCGGCGAGTGGTCCGGTCGGTGCAGCCGCCTCGGCCACGTGCATCGTACGCGGCCCGTCGAGATTGCTCACGCTGCCCGGCGGTGGAGGTGGGGCACGCCGCTGTGGCCACTTTCGGGCTTGTCGGTGCCGCAGGTGCTTATCCCGGTCAGGCTGTAGGCCGGGCAGTACCCGCTCGCTCCGGTGACGACCATGATCGCCGCTACCACCAGCAGAACGATGCCCCATGCGCTCGAGAAGCCGACGACCCCACTTCCGACCACCGCGCCAATCGCCAGCACGCCCCGCAGGGCCCGATCCGTCTTGCCAACCGTCTTGCGCATCGCTTGCTCCTCTGCTCGGAAACTCGTCTCATAGACGGGCGAGCCGAGCAGACCGATACACGACCAGGTCAGCCGGGCGGCGACGACTCCGCAGCGAGCGCTTGTCTCGACGGCTCGCTCCGGCCGGCGCGCTCGCCGGCCCGCACCGTCACCACCCGCCCGGCGCCCGGGCGAGCACCCCGGCGACCTCGCCCGCCGGCACCGCCCGGGAGAACAGGTAGCCCTGGCCGACGTCGCAGCCGAGACCGCGCAGGCGTTCGAGCTGCTCGGGCGTCTCGATGCCCTCGGCGACGACGGTCATGTCGAGGTCGTGGCCGAGCGAGACGATCGCGGCGAGGAGGGACTGCGCGTGGAGGTTCTCCGCCATCGGGCTCACGAAGGACTTGTCGATCTTGATGATGCTCGGCTGCAGCCTCGCGAGGTAGGAGAGCGAGGAGTACCCGGTCCCGAAGTCGTCGAGCGCGAGCCTCACCCCGAGGTCGCGTAGCTCCTCGACGACCCGTGCTGCTCCCGCCACGTCGGCAAGCGCCGTGCCCTCGGTGATCTCGAGCACGAGACGGCACGGCGCGAGAGAGCTCGTCGCGAGCACCTTTTCGACGAAGCTGAGCAGTGTCGGATCGTGGAACTGGTGCGCGGAGAGGTTGACCGACACATAGGGCGCCACCGCGCTGCCGCCTGCCGACTGCCAGGACGCGGCAGCTGCCCCGGCTTCTCGAAGAGCGAACTGCCCGAGCTCGCCGATGAGGCTGCTCTGCTCGGCAAGTGGGATGAACACGTCGGGAGGGACCTGCCCGCGCGTCCGCTGGTGCCAGCGCATGAGCGCCTCGAAGCCGACGACCGTGCTTCTCCTGAGCTCGACGAGCGGCTGGTAGTGCATCGAGAGCTCGCCAGACGCGAGCGCCTGGTGGAGCTCTTGGGAGAGCTCGAAGTGCTCGGAGACCTGCTCGCGCATCTCGGGAGCAAAGGTCGCGAACCAGCCCTTGCCGTCACGCTTGGCTGCGTAGAGGGCGGCGTCCGCACCCTGCAAGAGCTCGCCCCAGTCCTTGCCGACGTGCTCTCTGACCACGACGCCGAGGCTCGCACGCTGCTCGACGCGCACGTGGTCGAGGACGAACGGCTCGACGAGCGCGTCGAGGAGCCGCCGTGCGATCTCCTCGGCCTCTGTGGACGTCGAGAGGCCTTCGGCGAGGTAGAGGAACTCGTCTCCGCCGAGGCGGCAGAGCATGTCGCTCTCTCGCGTCACACGGGCAAGGCGCTGGGCGAGCTCGACGAGGAGCTGGTCGCCGGCGTGGTGGCCGAGCGCCTCGTTCACCGCCTTGAAGTCGTCGAGGTCGAGCAGCATGACCGCGGTCAAGCTCTTTCGGCGCGAGGTCGCCGCGAAGGGCCGGGTGAGGCGCTCTTCGAACAGCGCCCGGTTCGCGAGCCCCGTGAGCGGGTCGTGCAGGGCCTGGTGGGAGAGCCGCGCGGCAAGCGCGCGCTCCTCGGTGACGTCTCTCGCGGAGGCGACGAGGTAGGCAGCTGCACCGCTCTCGTCCGTCACGACCCCGGTGAGGACGTCGGCGCTGACGACATGGCCGTCGCTGTGGAGGTAGCGCTCCACGTAGCTCACGCGCTCGAGCTCTCCCGAGGTGAGCCGGCGGTGCATCTCTGTCGTGAGGGCACGGTCCTTCGGGTGGGTCACCTCGATGAGGTCGCGTCCGAGCAGCTTGGCTGCCGTGAGACCGAGCATCTTGCAGTAGGAGCGGTTGACGTCGAGCAGCCGCCCGTCGCGGTCCGCGACGACCATGCCTGCGACGTTGTTCTCGAACGCGAGGCGAAAGCGCTTCTCCGCCTCGCTCCGGGCGCGTTCTGCCGCGTGGCGGTCGCTGTCGTCACGGACCATCGCGACGACCAGGGACGTGCCGTCCACGACGAGCGGCGCGAGAGCGACGTCGACGGGCACCTCGCTCCCGTCCCGGCGTCGGAGGACGAGTCCCGGGCGCTCCCCGTGCGATCGGGTCACGGGCGTCCCCGCCACCTCGCCCCGCTGCGCGACGTGACGGTCACGCGAGCCCGCAGGCACGAGCACCTCGACGGCGCGGCCGACGAGCTCGTCGGCCCGGTAGCCCGAGAGCGCCTCGAGGTGGCCGTTCGCGTAGCGGATCGCACCGTCGGTGTCGACGAGGGCGATGCCGTAGGGGAGAGCGTCGAACAGGTGCCGGTAGGAGAGGGGACGGCCCTCGACGCTCCCCACGATCTGCTCGCGCACGGCCGCGAGCATCTTCGTGCGCAGGAGCCGCTCCTGCTCGAAGCGGTAGCCGAGCAGCACCGCGACGACGAGCACCATGGCGAGCGCGCTCCACTCGCCCCAGGCCTCGGTCGCGCTGTGGCGGTTGAGCAGCTCCTCGGGGGAGAGGAGGGCGATCCCGCTCGCCGCGGTGCCGAGCGACCCGGCGAGACCGAAGGCCGTGCCCGCGTAGACAACGGGGACGAGAAGGAGCAGGACCCACACGAAGCCCGGCGCCGGGAACACGCCTCCGTCTTGTGCGACGTCCGCCGCGAGGTGGGCGAGCACCGCGATCACGACCATCGCCTCGGCTGCCCAGAAGCGGTGGTCCGCGAACGGCGGGCGCGCGAGGTTCGCGACGAGCGGGCTGCGGGGGCGACGTGCGGTGCGACGTGCACCACCGCTCACCGGGCCCACTCCGGCCCCGCCTGCCTGCGGCGTCTCCGCGCGCGCCTCGAGAGTCCCGCCGATGGGCCGGGCTGTCATCTCGTCGGCCCGATGCCCGTGCGCGGCGCCTGGCGGGCCGTGCTCCTCGGACGCGACAGGTGGGAGCTCATAGCTATCGCTTACGGCGGGATCCCCGGCGCGCTCCAGGGGGATCCGCGACCGAGGAGCAGGCTGGCCGACGGTGCGGGTGCGGCGGGGACGCACGCGCGGAGGCCGATTGCTCTGCACCTGCTGGCAAGGCGCGTAGGCAGCAGGAGCGAGGCGGAGCCGATCGCGACTCGCAACCCTACCCGTCGGAGTCGGAGCCTCCACCGATGAGCTATGCGCCCGACCAGGCTGCGCGTGCCGCTCGAGACGACGCCGTCCGAGGCTTCGGGTCTCCGAAGGGTCCTGACCGTGCGCGGGATCTTTCCACGACGGCGCTGCGCGCCGCGGTGGAGCCGCTCGTCCCGGGCGTGCTTGCGAGCCCACTTCCGAGCGCTGTCGCAAGCGCTACGTCCGCCCCGGCGGCGAGGCCGCGGGCGTGCTCACGGGACCCGAGGGATCCCTCGGCGACGAGCGCGGCTTTCGCCTGCTGTTCGCCGCGAACCCGTTCCCCGAACGCTTGCGTCTTGGCGATGCCGCCGATGCGTGCTCCGGCAACGGCGATCGGGTCTGCGTCTGCGCCGGCGCCGGCCCGCTGGGCCCGTGACCGCTGGGCTCTAGGGTGTCGGCCTTTGCCGCAGGCCGCTCGCAGTGCTGGCTGCCTCGAAGCGAGACGGATGGGTCGAAAAGCGGCGTTAGCCAGATCTGATCCACGGGG
>JAJZCK010000186.1 GCA_021846125.1 Actinomycetes bacterium
GAGGCCTTTGCCGGGCGTGCCGTCTCCCGCGAGCGGGGACGCCGTCGCGTAGACACCGTGGTCGTGGGTGAGGTAGCAGCCTGCCCGGACGACGAGGCGCACCTCGAGGGCGCCGTAGGCCGAGCGCTCCCCGAGCACCGCCGCGACCCGGTCGAAGTACTTGCTGCCCCCTGCGCTCACGATCGCCGGCTCCGGACCGCGGAGCAGGCCATAGTCGCCGAGCGCAGCCGCGAGCCGCCTGATCCCGGCCAGATAGGCGTCGACCTTGTCGAGGGTCGCGTCGGACCGGTCCGAGCCGATGCCCCCCTCGTACCCCTCGACGCCGGCGAGGCGCAGATGGCGGGCACCCGCGACGGCGGACGCGACGTCGATCGCACGGTCGAGCGTGCGGGCGCCCGAGCGCCCACCGTCGAAGCCGAGCTCGACGAGGACGCGGAGCGGGGGCATCTGCTCGCTCGCACCACAGTCGTGGAGAGCCGTGTCGAGCAGCGCGACACCGTGGACGGAATCGGCAAGGCAGTACATCTCCCGGCCTGCGTGCAGCTCCCGAGCGAGCACCGCCGCATCGGCCCGCGCCACGACCTCGTTCGCGACGAGAACGCGCTCCGCCCCGGCGCGCACGGCGACAGCGGCCTGCGAGACGTTCGCGACCGTGATGCCCCACGCGCCCGCGTCCAGCTGGCGGCGGAGCAGCTGGGGCGCGAGCGTCGTCTTGCCGTGCGGAGCGAGGAGGAAGTCGTGCGCACGGGCATACGAAGCCATGAGCGCGAGGTTGTGGGCGAGCGCCTCCTCACGCAGCACGAGCGCCGGAAGCAGCACGTCGCCTCGCGTGACGCTCGCGCCCTCGGATCGCAGCGCGCGGACCGTCGTCGTGCCGTGGGACCCGGGAGGGAGCCCGCGCCGCGGCACCGAGAACGGCTCGTCGAGAAGCGCTTCGAGAGCGGGCGTGGCGTGGGAAGGTGGGCCGTCGATGCCTCGAGGCTACGCCGCTCGCCACTGGCCCGCCTCCGGCACGGCCCGGGCGATACCATGAGCCAGAGGCCTTCCCGGGCCGGGACGAGGTGTGCATGGTGACGGTGGTCCCCTCCTCTCGCATCCGCAACGTCGCGCTCGTCGGTCACGACGGGTCCGGCAAGACGACCCTCGCCGAAGCGCTGCTCGTGGCGACCGGCGCCGTCTCGAGACGGGGCAGGGTCGAGGACGGCACGACCGTCTGCGACACCGAGCCCGAGGAGCTGCGCCACCACGGCTCGCTCGCCATGGCAGTCGCGCCCGTGAGCTTCGATGGCTACAAGCTCAACATCCTCGATACGCCAGGCTTCGCGGACTTCACCCACGAGGTCGCAACGGCTCTCGCAGCCGCGGACCTCGTCGTCGTCGTCGTGAGCGGGGTCGAGGGAGTCCAGGTCGGGACGCGGGCGGCCTGGCGGCTCGCGGCAGAGGCAGGGCTCCCCCGGTTGATCTTCGTCAACAAGCTCGACCGGGAGCGCTCGGACTTCGAGCGGACGCTCGACGATCTCCGGGAGGCGTTCGGCAGCGGCATCGCGCCGCTCGAGCTGCCGATCGGCTCCGAGGCGGGATTCCGCGGTGTCGTCGACCTGCTCGCCGACACCGCGACCGTCTACGACGCCGGCGCGGCGCGCCAGGTACCCGTGCCCGACGAGATGGCCCCGCGTGAGCACCGTGTCCACGACAACCTCGTCGAGGGCATCGTCGTCGCGGACGACGGCCTCATGGCCCGCTACCTCGACGGCGACACCCCGTCTGTCGACGAGCTCGAGAGGACCCTCGCGGCGGGGATCGCGGCGGCGACGGTCTTCCCGGTCGTCTGCGGCTCCGCGGTCACCGGGATCGGCCTCGAGCGGCTCGCCACCCTCGCATGCGAGGTCCCGGTCGACCGGAAGGTGGGCGCACGCGCCGGCGACCGGCGGGTCGAGATCGCCGGGGACCCCGACGGCGAGCCGCTCGCACGTGTGCTGAAGACGGTCACGGACCCTTTCGTCGGGAAGATCTCCCTTCTCCAGGTCCTCTCGGGAACGTTGCGCCCGGACCTCGTGCTGACGAACACGAGATCGCACACCGACGAGCGGCTCCACCTGCTCCAGACCCTGCGGGGCAAGGAGCTCACCCCGGTCGCCGGGGCCCAGGCCGGCGACCTCGTCGCCGTGGCGAAGCTCGTCTCGTCGCTCACGGGCGACACTCTCGCGCCGAGATCCTCCCCGGTCGTCGCCGACCCGCTCCCCCGCTCACAGGTGATGCTCTCGGTCGCCGTCCGGCCCCGCACCGCCGGCGACGAGGACAAGCTCATGACAGCCCTCCACCGCCTGTGCGACGAGGACCCGGCGCTCGAGGTTCGCCGGGACGACGAGACGCACCAGACAGTGTTGTCGGGGATGGGCGAGACCCATCTCGCGGTCGCGGTCGAGCGGCTCGCGCGCAAGTGCGGTGTCGAGGTCGAGCAGGACGAGGTCGTCGTCCCCTACAGGGAGACCGTCGCCGGCCCAGGCGAGGCCGAAGGCCGGCACAAGAAGCAGACCGGCGGCCATGGGCAGTTCGCCGTCGTGCACCTGCGGGTCGAGCCCACGGGACGAGGCGAGGGGTTCGAGTTCGTCGACGCCGTCGTCGGGGGTGCCATCCCGCGCCAGTTCCTTCCGGCGGTCGAGAAGGGCGTCCGGCGCCAGATGCGCCAGGGTGGCGTGTGGGGCTTTCCGGTGGTCGACATCCGAGTGACCTGCGACGGTGGCAAGTTCCACCCGGTCGACTCGTCGGAGATGAGCTTCGAGCTCGCAGCGGCGCTCGCCTTCGGCGCGGCCGTCGAGCAGGCGGGCGCCGTCCCGCTCGAGCCGGTCGTCCGGGTCACCGTCACCGTGCCGGCGCGCCACCAGGGCGACGTGCTCGGCGACCTCACGGCGCGTCGCGGCCGCGTCGTCGCGAACGAGACGGACGACAACGGCGACCAGGTCGTCGTCGCCGAGGTGCCGGCGTCGGAGCTCACCCGCTACGCCGTCGACCTGCGAGCCCTCACGGGTGGCCAGGGCCGCTTCACGACGGTCTTCGACCACTACGCGGAGGTCTCGGCCCACGCGTCGGAGCGCCTGGCTCGCCGAAAGTCCGTCAGCGTCTAGGCGATCGGCGTCTAGGCGATCGGCGTCTAGGCGATCGGCGTCAAGGCGACCGACCGGAGGCACAGGGTTGCCTCGAGGCCCTCCCGCAGGCCCTGCGAGCTGGTCGCCGCCTGGTAGAAGAAGATCCTAGCTAATAGTATAGATTCCTATCTTCCTGTGGAGACACCACTACTTTCCGATCGCTACGTATACTTTGCGCCGTGGACCTGGCGGATCCGACACGATCGGTGACACCGTCGCTCGACGGCCCGGTGCTCGCAGTCCTGTCCAGGGCGTCTCGCCCTCTCACCGTCGGCGAGGTCGCGAGGGAGGCGGCGCGTGGCTCCGAGATCGGCGTGCGCCGTTGCCTCGCCCGCCTCGTCGCGCAGGGCATCGTCCATGCCCTTCCGATGGGCCGGAACGTCGTGCACACGCTCAACCGTGACCACGTCGCCGCCCCCGTCGCGGACCTCCTCGCCGGGCTGCAAGACGAGCTCGCCCGACGGCTGCGCGAGACGCTCGGGTCGTGGCAACCCCGGCCGTTGCGGGCGAGCCTGCTCACGAGCGCTGCAGGTGCGGCCGACGAGATCGCCGTGCTCCTCGTCCACCAGCCGCTCCCGGGCGACACCTCGCGACACCTTGCCACCGGCGTCACGACGGCGGCAGCCCGGTGCGCCCTACCTTCCCCTCCTGCGATGACGGCCGGGCAAGAGCAGGTCTGGCGCGCCCAGGTCGCTGCGCTTCACGTGCTCGTGCGGTCGTGGACCGGCAACGACCTGCGCGTCGTGGCGATGTCGAGCGACGACGAAGCCGACCACCGGCGTCGCGGCTCACGCCTGCTCGAACAGGTGGTGCGCCGCAGCGAGACGCTGATCTAGAGCACGCTGTCCGACAGCGACGCAGGCGCGCCGCCGGGAGCCCGGCCAGGACGGTCCGGAAGGTCCCCGGCCGTCAGCAGATCCTCGGGAGCTGCTCGCCGAGCGGGCGGTCGAGCACCCGGCTGCCGCCGAGCGCCGTACGGACGAGCACGAGACCCGGATGGTCCGCGGTGACCTCGCCGACGACCACCGCGCCCGTGCCGTGCTCGTGCGCGCGCATGGCCTCGAGCACCGCGGGGGCGACCTCACGAGCGACGAACGCGACGAGCTTGCCCTCGTTCGCGACCTCGAGCGCGTCGAGGCCGAGGAAGCCGCACGCAGCCCGTACCGCCTCGGGCACCGGGATGTCCGCCTCGGTGAGCTCCACCCCGACCGACGATGCCTCCGCGATCTCGCACAGGGTCGTCGCGAGACCGCCTCGCGTCGGGTCCCGCATCGCGTGCACCCCGTGTCCGAGGCCGCCCGGACAGGCGGCGAGCATCGCCTGGACGAGACCCGCAAGTGGCGCCGAGTCGCTCTCGACGCCCGTTCCGAACTCGATGCCCTCCCGGACGCTCATGACGGCGATGCCGTGCGCGCCGACAGGACCCGAGACGACGACGAGGTCACCCGGGCGCGCTCCGTCCGGACGGACGTCGACGCCCGCCGGGACCACGCCGATCCCGCTCGTGCTCACGTAGAGCCCGTCAGCCGACCCGCGCCCGACGACCTTCGTGTCGCCTGCCACGATCTGCACGCCGGCGGACCGCGCGGCCCGCCCCATCGCACCGACGACCCGACCGAGCACGTCGAGCTCGAGACCCTCTTCGAGGACGACGCCGCACGAAAGCGCGAGCGGGCGGGCGCCGCTCATCGCGAGGTCGTTCACGGTCCCGTTGACTGCGAGGTCGCCGATCGACCCGCCGGGGAAGAACAGAGGTTGGACGACGTAGGAGTCCGTGCTGAAGGCCAGGCGTGCTCCGTGCCCGAAGTCCGGCGGCAGCTCGACCAGAGCCGAGTCGCGGGCGACGCGCGCCGTCTCCGAGGTGCCGAAAGCGGGGAGGAACAGGCGCTCGACCAGCTCGCTCGTGAGCACCCCGCCGCCACCGTGGCCGAGGACGACCCGAGCCCGGTCGCGAAGGGGGGCCGGGCAGCTCCACGAGGAGGGATCGGAGGCCTCGAGCGCTCCCTCGGACGCCGGCCCGGACGCGCTCCCGAGCTCGTGCTCAACCACGACCGGGGCTCCGCGCGGTCGTCCCGGCGCTCCGGTAGCGGTAGTAGGCAGCACAGGCGCCCTCGCCCGAGACCATCGTGGCGCCGAGCGGGCTCCTCGGGGTGCACGTCGTGCCGAAGGCCTCGCAGCTG
>JAJZCK010000187.1 GCA_021846125.1 Actinomycetes bacterium
TTGATGCGGTTTCGCTCGCCCTTGGACATCCCGCCATAGAGCGACATCACCAGTTCATGGGCATCCGACCCTGGGTCGACCCGCCCGCCGACCTCTGGCACCCACAGCTCTACGTCGTAGTGCACGAACACGGGAAAGGTGAGCCCGAACTGGTTGCCGTAGAAGGCACGGGCCGGTTCGCCGATGACCACAGCCTCGAAACCCCGGTCAGGGCGGGCCAGAGCATCGAGGAGGAGCGACGCTTGCGGCCGTCGCTTCCAGGGAAGCGACCGGGACTGGCCGATGTCGAAGAACTCCGCCACGACCTCGCCCGACGGTTCGATGATCCCACGGGACCGGGCGAGCTGCCAGCCTTTGGACGACTCGGGGTCCTGCTGGTCCTCGGTGGAGACCCGACCGTAGAAGGCGAATCGCTTGACCGTCATGCCGCCGGGGCTCCGGTGTGGTCAGCGGCGATGGCTTGGTCGTCATCGTCGAACAGCTCCCGCAACACGCGCAGGAGCGTAGGCGTCAACAGCGGACCGGTGCCGCCCCGCTCTATCACCAGCTGTATCTCGTCCACGCCATCTCTATGCCGGCCGGAGAGAAGGGGGTCGCTCGTCGGGGCGACTCGGCCTAGTCCCAGCTCGGGTTCGCCGGCATCGTCGGCTCGCCTACGTTCCAGTCCAACCGTGGCGAGGGCGAGGTCGCTGCTGCAAAGGCTGGCTCTGGAGCCTGCGCTGGCCGGGCCTGCGTCGTCTGTGCTCGGCGCCTGCTCGGCTGACCCGGCCAGCGCTGCCCTCTATAGAGGTATGAGCCCGCATGCCCGCACGATCCTCGACACCCACGCCGCCGTAGCAGGGGTGGCGCCGCCTCCCGCCGGCGCCCTGGCGGCCTACGCCCGCCGGCTCATCAGCGTCGACCTGCTCGACCTCGGGCCCATCGCCGGGCAGCGGGCCGGGACCCTCAGCCGGGGCCAAGCCCAGCGGGTCAGCCTGGCGCGAGCGCTCGTGGCCTACCCGCCGATCTTGCTGCTCGATGAGCCGCTGTCGGGGGTTGACCCTGGAGTGGGCGTGCAACTCAGTGACCATCTTCGGGCGTTGGCCGACGATGGCCAGACGTTGGTCGTCTCGACGCACGAGCTGGCCGAGGCCAGCGGGATCGGTGACGACGTGACCGTGCTGCGAGCGGGGCGCGTCGTCGGCCAGGGGGCCACTGCGGCGTTGCGGACTGCGCTGGCGGGAGAGGGTTACCGGCTCCGGTTGCGGGCTACCGGCGACCTGCCGGGGGTATTGTCCGGGCTCGGCTATCACGGTGAGCCGTCGCAGGGTGGCGGCGTCATCGTGGAGGTACCCGACGAGAAGGCCGTGGAATCGTTGGTCGCGGGCCTGGTCAGCGCCGGGATCGGTGTCCACGAGGTCGCCCCGGCCGACAACCCGCTCGAAGACCTTTACCTCCACCTCCAAGAGACCACCCCTTCGGCACCTGACGAGGCACGCCCGGCGAGGATGCGGTCGGTCGATGCCCGCTGAGCACACGGCCGGTTTCGGCAGCCCGCGGGCCTTGATCGGGGCGCTGGCGTGGCGGACCCGCCAGGAAGGGGTGCGCTACCTGCTCGTCGGGTTCGTGCCGTTCGCGCTTGCGACGACCGGCCTTGTCGTCTCGCTGTTCTTCACCAGCGCGGCGAATGGTGCGGGAACCTTCGCTAGCTACGCCGCCGGCTATGGGGCGCACGCCGATACGGTGGCCATCGGGGAGGTGCTCATTCAAGGGCCGGGACTCGTGGCCGTGTGCAGCGCTATCGCGGCCGGCCTCATCGTCCGCAACCTCATCGGGTCAGAAGCCAGCCGGGGCGGTATCGAAGCTCTCCTGGCCGGTCCGTACCGTCCGCGCAGCATCATGACTGCCCTCCTTGGCTACGTAGGGGCGCTCGCCGCGTGCTATCGGGCCGCGATGTCGGTGACCTTGGCGTTGATCCTCATGATCGTTACCTGGACGAGTGGCGCCATGCTGTCGCTCACCACCGGTTACCTGCTGCTTGTCCTGATCCTCCCGCTGCTCGCCGCCTGGGACGCGACCGGCCTATCGCTGCTCGTGAACCTGCTCTACCCCCGTCTCGCGCAGGCCGGCAGCATCGGGCTCAACAAGGGCGGCGGGGGACTTGGCACCGGCGCGGCACTCCTGCCTGCGCTCGGCGTGTTCTTGGTCTTCACGTTGTGGGCTCCCCACATCAGCCCCGGCGGGCTGCTCGCAATCGCCGGGAGCGCAACTGCGGTTATCGCCGTGGGGAGCACGGCCGTCGTGGCTCATCGCTTCCGCCCCGACGCCATCCTCGAATCGTGAGCTACCCACGATCAGAAAGAACCAGCCATGCCCAACGATGAGATATTCCGCTGTTCTGATGGCCACCTCTACACGGCTACGTGGGTGAAAGCGTCGCTCCTTTCACTGCACCTCGGCTTCGGGAGGCATATACAGCGGTGCCCTGTCGACCACCATTGGCGAACGGCCAGCCGGGTCAACGTGAACGAGCTGACCGACGAGCAGGTTGCTGAGGCCCGCCAACACAAATTCTGAGACGAGGCCCGGATGTCGACCTCCTGCCGTGAAGCGTGACCACCTCGCTCGATGCTCGCTACGACGCCCTCGGTCGGTCGGTGTTCGTCGCGCTGCCCGAGCCCGAGCTGCACCGCCTGGCTGGTGAGGTCCACGAGTCCCGACTGCTACCGGACACCTGCTCTATGACCCCGAGGTCACCATCGTGGCCGCCGGCCTCATCCGAGCCTTCATGGGCGACGGCACCGGCCGCCAAGCCACCGCCGCCTACCTCCGACCCGGCAACACCCTCGGCTTGGTCCACCTCGCCGGCCGGCGCTACCCCGTCGCCTTCCAAGCCATCACCGACAGCCGCCTCATCGTCATCGGCAACGACCGCGCCCGCCAGCTCCACAGTGCCCACGCCGCCCTCGGCTGGGCCACCATCGAAGAACTGAGCGCCAGCTACCTCAACGACCTCGAAACCGAACTAGCCTCCTACGCCTTCGGCTCGCTCCGCCAACGCCTCGCCGGCCACCTGCTCGCCCTCACCGCCGACCACAACGACACGGCGCCACCCGTCCACCTCGGCGTGCTCGTCACCGCCGTGGGCAGCTCCCGCGAGGTCATCAGCCGCACCCTCACCCCCCTCACCGCAGACCACACCCTCCGCATCGACACCTCCGGCGTCACCATCACCAACCGCCACCAGCTCCGAGACCACGCCAACATCGACTGAGGCTGGAATGGCGCTCCCGGCGGGCGGGCTGCCCCGTCTGAACGAGGGGCGGTATCATCGGGACATGCCCCGTCACCCTGCCGACGTGCCTCCCGGCTCGGTCGTTGTGGTCACGAACCCCGACGAGGACTGCTCCTCGGAAGCCTTCCACGCCTTCCTCGATGAGCTGCTGGCGGGTCCCGAGCCTGAGCTTGACAGCCTCGATGCGGCTGAGGCCCTGCGGGAACTGCGAGTTGACGCCGGGGCGTGAGCGCCGTCGTCATCGACGCTTCGGCGGGCGTCGAGATTGTCGCTGATACCCGCCGGGGTCGCGCCCTGGCCCGGCTCGTGCCGGTCGGGTCGGAGGGGTGGGTCCCCGAACACTTCTACGCCGAAGTCCTCGCCGTGCTGAGACGACGGTTCCTCATCGAAGCCAAGCTCACCGAGTCGCAGGCCACTGCCTCAGTCGCCCGACTTGGGAGCTGGCACCTGCACCACGCTTCGGTGGCGCCGCTGGTCCCTGCCGCCTGGCGCTACCGGTACAACATGACCGCGGCCGACGCTCTGTACGTGGCGTTGGCCGAAGACCTTGGCGCCGACTTCCTCACTGACGACTACCGACTTGCCGAGGCCCCAACGTTCCCTCCGGGGGTGAACGTGCTCCGACTGGCGGTCAGGCCGTAGGCGGGAGCGTGGTCAGGCGGCCCGGCCAAGGTCTGACCAGGGGCTTTCCATCGCGAGAGGGCGTGGACCTCGGGTACAAGTCGATCCTCCGACACCGAGTTGAACCCCCACAACATCAGGGAAAGTGGCTGGCCAAGAAGCCAAATGGAACGTGGGGGTTCAAGTCGCTGGAGCCGTCGCGTGTGCGCCGCCCCCCATGGGCTCGGTGAGGGCCCGGAAGCCATGGCTTCGAGTACGCACGGAAGGCCCCACGTGGCGTCGGACACTCACGGCGAGGCGACGGTACGCGCCGCCACCAGGTCGATCGGGCGCTCATAGTCCCGGGCGCTGTTGATGTTCCGGCGCAGGTCATTGTTGAGAGAGCGGACGTTCACCGCGGACAAGCTTCCGGCTTTCGCGACGGCTACTTCGCAGTGGAAGGCCATGTCGTTCATGCACCCCAGCACCCTGCGGTCGGTGGTCTTGGCGAGCGACAGGGGCTCGGCCCGAAGCTCGCCGAAGACGTCGGGGGAGAGGGCCTCGTGGAGCAGCTCGCGCTCGGCGAGTTGGACCACGAGGTCGTGGGTCGCTCGCAGCGCCGCCGCCCGGACGTCGGGCTCGAAGACCGCGAACAAGGTGCTGGCGCGGGTGAGCACGAGGCACTTGCGCCGGTCGAGGACGAGAAGGCTCGCGTACCAGTCCTCGCCGTCGGGCTGAGGCGTTGCCAGCCGCTCGGCCCGGATCACGTCGAGGAGCTTCCTCGTGCACCGCAGGACTACCTTCCGATCGTAGGCGCCAGCGGTGCGGTGCCAGGGTCGGCGACAACGGGTGGCGTTCGTGCGCCGACCATCGCGGGACCGACGGAGCGCATTCGCCGAGAAGCTTTGCGCCGCGATGGACCCGAAGACTTGCCGCGCCTCAAAGCGGCACGGGCGCTCTCGGTGGCGATCAGCCGGTGCGGGGAGGGTGGCCCGGCATGGCGTCGACGAGCCAGACCGTGTGCGCCGCATCGTCAGGGCAGTACCAGACCCGACCTGCGCCGGTGACCTCGTACTGCCACTGCTCGAGGTCTCGGTCCCCGACCCGCCGGGACGAGAGCTGGTCGCGAAGGCGGTGCTGGCGGTGATCGACCCGGCGAGGGTCAGCGCGAAGTCGCTCCCAGGAGGTCTTGAGCGGTCCCGGTGCGCTCGCGCAGAGCTGCTCCCAGCCGTCGGCAGCGTCGCCGGTCGCGAAGCGAAGCTCCCACTCGCCACCGGATGCCGTCGGCGCGACCCGCTGCCCCCGGCGCTGCGGTGAGCGAAGGGTCACGGGGCAGGGACGCTACGGCCGTCGACGGCCTCGACGGGCGTGGCGAGGCGCGCGCGAAGCTCGGGGTCGGCTTGCACCGCC
>JAJZCK010000009.1 GCA_021846125.1 Actinomycetes bacterium
AGATGACCTTGCGCTGCTCGTTCATTACCTCGTCGTACTTGAGGACGTCCTTGCGCACCTCCGCGTTGCGCGCCTCCACCGTGTTCTGCGCACGCTCGATCGCCCGGCTCACCATGCGGGCCTCGATCGGCACGTCCTCGGGCAGCGCCCGGTCCATGACCCAGCTCATCGCACCACTCGCGAACAGACGCATCAGCTCGTCCTCGAGCGAGAGGAAGAACCTGCTCTCTCCGGGGTCCCCCTGACGGCCGGCGCGGCCACGGAGCTGATTGTCGATCCGCCGGCTCTCGTGCCGCTCGCTGCCGAGCACGTAGAGCCCGCCGAGCCCGCGCACGGCTTCCGCTTCGGCCGCGCACATGGCGGCGAACTTTCCGAGGAGCTGTCCCGTCCGTGCCACCCCGTCCTCGGTGTCGGGATCGAGGCCCTCGGCGACGACCGCGTCGCGAGCTAGCTCCTCGGGGTTGCCTCCGAGGAGGATGTCGACACCACGACCTGCCATGTTCGTCGCGACGGTGACGCCGTGGAGCCGGCCGGCCTGGGCGACGATGTGCGCCTCACGGGCGTGCTGCTTCGCATTGAGCACGGCATGAGGGATGCCCTGCTTGTCGAGCAGGCGTGAGAGGTGCTCTGACTTCTCGACCGACGCAGTGCCCACGAGGACAGGCTGGCCCTTCTCGTACCGCTCGGCGATGTCCTCGACGACGGCCTTGAACTTGCCGTCCTCGGTCTTGAACACGAGATCGGGCTGGTCGGCTCGGACCATCGGGCGATGCGTCGGGATAGGGACGACCTGCAGGTCGTACGTCGACGCGAACTCCGCCGCTTCGGTCTCCGCCGTGCCAGTCATCCCGGCGAGCTTGTCGTACATGCGGAAGTAGTTCTGCAAGGTGACTGTCGCCCAGGTGTGGTTCTCCTCCTTGATGCGGACGCGCTCCTTGGCCTCGACCGCTTGGTGGAGGCCGTCGGACCAGCGTCGCCCCTCGAGGATGCGCCCGGTGAACTCGTCGACGATGATCACCTCGCCGCCGGCGACGATGTACTCCTTGTCCCGGTGGTAGAGCTCCTTGGCCTCGAGCGCCTTGCCGAGCTGGTGGACGTAGTTGACCGCGACCGCGTCGTAGAGGTTCTCGACGCCGAGTTGTCGCTCGACCTTCGCGATCCCCGACTCGGTCGGGACGACCGTCCGCTTCTCCTCGTCGACCTCGTAGTCGTCGTCCCGCTTCAACGTCCGCACGACGCTCGCGAACTGGTAGTACATCCTCGTGGACTCGTCCGAGGGCCCGCTGATGATGAGCGGCGTCCGAGCCTCGTCGATCAAGATGGAGTCGACCTCGTCGACGATCGCGAAGCTGTGCCCGCGCTGGACCATCTGGTCGCGGTCGACGGCCATGTTGTCGCGGAGGTAGTCGAAGCCGAGCTCGGTGTTCGTCCCGTAGGTGATGTCCGCGCCGTAGGCGAGCCGCTTGAGCTCGGGCGAGTCGACCTCGGGCACGACCAGGCCCACCTCGAGCCCGAGGAAACGGTGGACCGTGCCCATCCACTGCGCGTCCCGCCGGGCGAGGTAGTCGTTGACGGTGACGATGTGGACGCCTTTGCCACCGAGCGCGTTGAGGTAGCTCGCGAGGGTGGACACGAGGGTCTTGCCCTCGCCAGTCCGCATCTCGGCGATCCAGCCGAAGTGCAGCGCCATCCCGCCCATCAGCTGGACGTCGTAGTGACGCTGCCCGATGGTCCTGCCGGCTGCCTCTCGGACCACGGCGAACGCTTCCACGAGCAGGTCGTTGAGGTCCTCGCCCGCCTCGACTCGATCCTTGAACGCGACGGTCATGTGCGCGAGCTCCTCGTCGCTCATCGCGGCGACCTCTGGCTCGAGAGCGTTGATCAGCGGGACGATGCTCGCGAGGCTCCGGACCTTCTTTCCCTCACCTGCACGCAGGACCTTCGCGAAGACGCTCACGGCCGGTCAGTCTAGGTCGGCTCCCCGGTGCTCCCGGGTCGGTGCGGCCCTCAGCCAACGACGAGCGGCACAGCGATCCGCCGCCGGACCGCCGTGGCTGCAGCCGTGGCTGTGGTCACCGCGACGAGCTCGCCAGCTAGGTGGTGGGGAGCCGAAGCGGTCACCCGGACGCTCGCGAAGGTCCCGGGCCCGAGCCCCATCGCGCCTTCCACGGGTGCGAAGTGGACGATCTTTCCCTGACGCGTCCTGCCCGTGAGGACCTCCGGGTCCTTTTTCGACGGCCCCTCGACGAGCACCTCCTCGACGATCCCGACGCGCGCGCGGTGCCGGACGAGGGCCGACCGCTCGACGACGGCCGTGAGGCGGGCGAAGCGATCGGCGACCACCGGGTCCGGGACAGCCTCGTCGGACATCCCCGCGGCACGGGTGCCGGGTCGGGGGGAGAAGATGAACGTGTACGCGCTGTCGTAGCCCACCTCGGCGACGACCTCGAGCGTCCGCTCGAAGTCCTCCTCCGTCTCGCCCGGGAATCCCACTATGACGTCGGTCGTCACCGCCAGGTCGGGGATCGCCGCGCGCGCCGCTGCGATCCGCTCCAGGTAGCGCCGCGCCGTGTAGCCACGACGCATGGCGGCGAGCACCCGGTCGCTGCCGGACTGCAGCGGCAAGTGGAGCTGCTCGCACACGGCGTCGGTCTCGGCCATCGCTGCGATGGTCTCGGGACGCAGGTCCTTCGGGTGCGGGCTCGTGAAGCGCACCCGGCGGATCCCCTCCACGGCCCCGACAGCACGCAGCAGCTCCGCGAAGAGCGGGCGCCGACCCGTGAGATCGCGCCCGTAGGAGTTCACGTTCTGCCCGAGAAGGGTCACCTCCACGGTCCCGCCCCGGGCGAGGGTCGAGACCTCGCCGACGAGCTCGTCGAAGGGGCGGCTCTGCTCGGGACCCCGCACGGTCGGGACGATGCAGAAAGAGCACGAGTTGTCGCAGCCGACCTGGATCGTCACCCAGGCTGCGTGCGGCAGGTCGGACCGGACCGCGAGGGCGGACGCGAAGGCGTCCGCCTCGGTCACCGGCGCCGGGAGCACCTCGAGCACGGGCTCGCCTCTCTCTGCCGCCAGCCGGAGCAGCGCCGGGGCACGGCCGACGTTGTGCGTGCCGAACACGACGTCGACGAACGGCGCCCGGTCGAGCAGGGCGCCCTGGTCCTTCTGGGCAAGACAGCCGCCGACGGCGATCTGCAGCCCTGGCCGGCGATCCCTCAACGACTTGAGATGGCCGAGGTGGCCGTAGAGCTTGTTGTCGGCATTCTCGCGGATGCAGCAAGTGTTGAGGACGACGACGTCGGCTTGCTCGATATCGTCCGTGGCGACCATGCCGTCCGCCTCGAGATCGGCCGCGATACGACGCGAGTCGTGCTCGTTCATCTGGCAGCCGAATGTGCGGAGGAAGTACGTCTTGGCCACCGGGCAAGGTTACGCCCCGGCCCGGCTCCCCCGGCCCCGCGCCCCGGGCACGGGCACGGGCACGGGCACGGGCACGAGCACGACTACCCTCGCACCATGCAGATCGGCGCCCACGTGAGCTCGGCGGGAGGCCTCGTGAAGGCGCTCGACCGGGGCGACGCCATGGGAGCAGATGTCGTCCAGATCTTCACGCAGAGCCCGCGCACCTGGCGCAGCTCGGCTCACAGCCACGAAGAGCTCACCTCGTACGCGGCGGCACAAGCGGCCCACCCGCGCGTGCGTGCGACGTTCTGCCATGCGACCTATCTCGTCAACCTCGCTACCGCAGACGAGGCGCTGCTCGCCAAGTCGCACCGCTGCCTCGTCGAGAACCTCGTCACGGCGAGCGCCATCGGGGCATCCGGGGTCGTGCTCCACGTCGGCAGCCACCGTGGCGCCGGCATCGACGCCGTGCTCGTGCAGGTGGCTGGAGGGATCGTCGCTGCGCTCGACGGCGCCAGCGACGAGCTCGGCTGCACCTGCTGCCCCCTGCTGCTCGAGAACGCCGCCGGGGCCGGGGGCACCGTCGGGCGGAGCTTCGCCGAGCTCGCCCGGATCCTCGACGCGACGGGCGACGACGAGCGGATCGGTACCTGCCTCGACACGCAGCACCTGTTCGCCTCGGGAAGCGACTACTCGTCGACGGAAGCCGCGGACAGCGTCGTCGCGGACCTCGACCGTACGACCGGGCTCGCCCGGCTCGGATGCATCCACCTCAACGACTCGCTCGTGCCGCTCGGTGCCAACCGCGACAGGCACGCCAACCTCGGCGAAGGCGAGATCGGCGCCGCCGCGCTCGGCTGTCTCGTCAGCCACCCCCTGCTCGACGGCGTCACTGCGATCCTCGAGGTCCCTGGCGACGGCGACGGTCCGAGGTCGGTGGACGTCGTCGCCGCGCGAGCTCTTCTCGCCGACGGCATCGCGCGCCGCGCCGGCTAGCTCGGAGGCTCTCCGTGCCCGCTACTCCGCGGCCGCGGACAGCGCCTCCGCTAGCGCCGGGTGGACGAACAGCGTCTCGGAGAGATCCTGCACCCGAAGGTGGGCGGTCACGGCCACCGCGATGACGCTGATCAGCTCCGCAGCGTGCGCCCCGACGATCGATCCGCCGAGCACGACGCCGGTGGCAGGGTCCGACACCAGCTTGACGAACCCGCGTGGATCCCCGTCGATCATGGCCTTCGCGTTGGTCGCGAAGGGAACCTTCGTCACGCGGATCTTGCGCCCGAGAGCGAAGGCCTCGGCCTCCGCGAGGCCCACGTCGGCGATCTCTGGCTCCGTGAAGATCGCCGAAGCGGCCTTGTCGTAGTCGAGGTGGCGGTGCTCACGGGTGTGCAGGCCCATGACGTGCTCAGCAACCTTGCGGCCCTGGATCGCGGCCACCGACGCGAGCGGCAGGCGCCCGGACAGGTCGCCGGCGGCGTAGATGTGCGGCACGCTCGACTGGCAGTGGTGGTTGACCGGCACGTAGCCGGACTCGGTCCTCTGGACTCCCGCCGCTTCGAGACCCAGTCCAGCCGACGAGGGGATCGACCCGATCGCGAGGAGCGCGTGGGAGCCCGCCACCGACCGACCGTCGTCGCAGGAGACGACGACACCGGTGCCGCTGCGCTCGATCCCCACCGCTCGCGCCCCCTTGACGAGCTTGACCCCGGTCGCGAGGAAGTCGGACTCGAGCGCAGCGGCGACCTCGGGATCCTTCTGCGGGAGCACCTGCTGGCGCGAGACGATGAGCGTGACACGGGAGCCGAGCGAGCGGAACATGTGGACGAACTCGACTCCCGTCACTCCCGAGCCGATGACGACCAGATGGTCGGGAACCCTCGACGGCGGGTACGCCTGCCGCGTGACAAGGACACGGTCGCCGTCGACGACCGCCCATTCCGGGACCCGAGGCGTGGACCCCGTCGCGACGAGGATCGCATCGGCCTCGACGACGAACGGGTCGACGGGCTGGCCCTCCGGCTCGTAGGGAGAGATCTGCACCTTGTGAGGTCCGACCAGCCGCCCGCTCCCACGGACCAGGCGCACGCCCTGGCTCTCGAGCTGGCGCGTCGTCGAGCTCGCAAGTCCCTGCGAGATCGAGCGGACGCGCTCGCGGAGCGCGTCGAGGTCCACGCCGGCCGGCGCGCGTTCAAGCCCGAGCGCTGCCGATCGATGCGTCATCGCGATGGCACCGCCAGTCGCGATCATGGCTTTCGACGGGATGCAGTCCCACAGGTTCGCCGCGCCCCCGACGACCTCACGCTCGACGAGCGTGACCTCGGCCCCGAGCCGAGATGCCGTAGCCGCAGCTTCGACGCCCGCGGGACCACCACCGACGATGACGAAGTGCACGGGCACGGCGGCGAGGCTACCCGGCGCGCGACAAGTCTGGCGAAGGGGGTCCACCCGCGCCGAACCCGCGGGCGGACACCAGCTCAGCTCGTAATCGCCTTGCCGTTCGTGGCGTCGAAGAAGTGCAGACGGGCCGGGTTCAGCATGAAACGGACACGGCGTCCCGCGAGAAGCTGGGCGCGGGGCTCGACCCGGGCGACGCCTTCGCCGCCTTGGGTCAGCGACCCTGCGTTCAGGCCCTCCGCGTCGGCCTCCCGGGCTCCTTCGGCCTCGACGCGATGCGCATCTGTCGTGAAGTGGACGAGGAGCTCCGAGCCGAGCGCCTCGACAAGCTCGATGTCGCCCTCGAGGGGCGAGTAGTCGCTGCCCGTCGGGATGCTGTCGCCCTCGACGAGGAGGTCCTCGGGCCGGATCCCGAGGATCACGGGACGATTCGCGTACGATCGCAATGCAGGTCGCGTCGTGTGCAACGACTCGGGAAGTGCGACCCGCTGCGATCCGACGAGAGCGCTCGACGCGCTCTCCCCGAGGCTCGCCTCGAAGAGGTTCATCGCGGGCGACCCCATGAACCCGGCGACGAACAGGTTGCTCGGGTGGTCGTAGAGGACCTGCGGGTTGTCGCACTGCTGGAGCACTCCCGCACGCATCACTGCGACGCGGTCGCCCATCGTCATCGCCTCCACCTGGTCGTGGGTGACGTAGAGCGTCGCCACGCCGAGGCGCCTCTGGATGCGGGCGACCTCGGCGCGCATCTGGACGCGCAGCTTCGCGTCGAGGTTGGACAAAGGCTCGTCCATGAGGAACACGCTGGGCTCGCGCACGATCGCCCGGCCCATGGCCACCCGCTGGCGCTGACCGCCCGAGAGCTGTCCCGGCTTGCGGTCGAGCCACTCCGTGAGGCCGAGGATCGACGCCGCATCCTCGACCTTCTTCTTGATCTCCGCCTTCGGCAGCTTCCGGAGCTTCAACGCGAACCCGATGTTCTCAGCCACGGTCATGTGCGGATAGAGCGCGTAGTTCTGGAAGACCATCGCGATGTCGCGGTCCTTCGACGAGACGTCGTTGACCACGCGCTCGCCGATGCGGAGCGTCCCACCGCTGATGTCCTCGAGCCCGGCAACCATGCGCAGGGCGGTCGTCTTGCCACATCCCGACGGACCGACCAGGACCATGAACTCCCCGTCGGCCACTTCGAGCTCGAGCTCGTGCACAGCCTCGAAGCCGTTCGGATAGACCTTGGTCACCTTGTCGATGGTGATCGGCGCCATCAGCTCTCCTTCCCCCGTGGAGCCCGGCAGCGCCGAGACTCGCACTCCTCGCCCCGCAGCGTAACCGCTGAGCACCCCACCGCGTCCAGCCCCGTCACGGCGACTCCGCCGCGACGACGCACTCCCAGGGCGCGAGCTCGAGGTTGCCACCGTTCGCTGCGGTCGCCACGCCGGCACCCACCGGCTCGGCGCTCGAGCGCAGCAGCACCTGCCCGACCCCTGCGACCTGCACCCTCTCCTCCGAGAAGTTCGCCCTCACCACGAGAGGTCCCGCGCGGTAGACCCACTGGTCGTCCCCCCCGGGCAGCTCCTCGTAGGAGGCCACGCTGCCACTCAAGTAGAGGCGACGGACGCCCAGCAGCGCTCGGGTCCACGAGATGACGGACGAGGGATCGACCCTTTCGTCCGCGACGTTCGCAGCGGCGGCATCCCCGAGAGGCAACCACGTGGGGACACCCTCGGGGGCGAAACCTCCCGTCGGGCCGCCCGACCACTGCATCGGCGTGCGCGACCTGTCCCGGCAGGGTCCCCCAGCGCGCCCGTTCATCGTCATCGGGTCGCGCTGCAGCGCCGGTGGCACGTCGACGTCGGGCATCCCGATCTCGTCTCCGTAGTAGAGGACCATCGCACCGGGCAGGGTCGCGAGGACCCCGAGCGCAAGTCGGATCCTCCTCTCGTCACCGCCGCACCAACGCGTCGCGAAGCGTGAGATGTCGTGGTTGGACGCAGTCCAGACCGGACACGCGCCCGGACGAAGGCTCGCAAAGGTCCGCGCCACGACGGATCGCATCGCGTCGGCTCGGAAGTCGGCGAAGACGAAGGGGAAGTTGAACGCGAGCTGGAGCTCGTCGTCGTCGCCGTAGAACGCCGCGAGCTCGCTGACCTCGCGGACCCAGGTCTCCCCGAGGAGGACGGCGGGCGGCGAGTACGCTTCCGCGATCCTGCGCCAGTCCCGGTAGACGCCGTGGACCTCGGGGCGGTTCGCGCTGTAGGCGGGCAGGAGTCCGTTGCGTCCCCTCGGGTCCGCCGGGTCTGCCGGTGGGTCGTCGCGGAGCTCCGCGTCCTTGTACAGACCGTGGGCGACGTCGATCCGGAAGCCCGCGATGCCCCGGTCGAGCCAGAACCGGAGGATCCCTTCGAAAGCCTCGTGGACCGACGGGTTCCACCAGTTGAGATCCGGCTGCGAAGGCAGGAAGTTGTGGAGGTAGTACTGCCGGGTCGGCTCGTCGAAGGTCCAGGCAGGCTCGCCCGTATGGTCGAGCCAGTTGTTGGGTGGGCCGCCACCGGGGGCGGGATCGGCCCAGACGTAGAAGTCCCGGTGCCTCGACGTCCGGGAGCCACGGGCGTCGACGAACCAGGCGTGGGCGGAGCTCGTGTGGTTGGGCACGAGGTCGAGGAGGACGCGCATGCCCCGCGTGCCCGCCTCCCTGACGAGGCGGTCGAGGTCGTCGAGCGTACCCAGTCCGGGATGGACGCCGAGGTAGTCCGACACGTCGTAGCCCCAGTCGTCGTCGGGCGACGGCATGGTCGGCGACAGCCAGACCGCGTCGGCCCCGAGCCACTCGAGATAGTCGAGGCCGTCGATCACGCCTGGCAGGTCGCCGTAGCCATCGCCGTCGGAGTCGCGCCACGACCGGACGTAGACCTGGTAGATAAAGGCACCGTGCCACCACGGCACCGTTCGGCTTGCGTTGGTCAACCTTTTACAGCTCCCGAGGTGAGGCCGGACACGACCGACTTGCGAAAGACGAGCACGAGCACGGCGATCGGAACCACCGATACGACGCTAGCGGCGAAGATCGTGCCATAGGGAACCGTGAACTGCGAACCGAAGAGGGCGATGCCCACCGGGATCGTACGATAGTTGTTCGAGCTGTTGAAGGTCAGGGCCATGAGGAACTCGGTCCAACATGCCGTGAAAGTGAAGATCCCGGCTGTGAACAGTCCAGGGAGTGCCTGCGGGAGGATGACGGACCACACGGTCTTGAGCGGCGACGCACCGTCGATCCTCGCGGTCTCCTCCATCTCCTTCGGGATGCCGAGCATGTAGTTGCGCAAGATCCAGATCGCGAAGGGGAGGTTGAACGCGGTGTAGGGGAAGACCAGCGCCTGGTAGCTGTCGAGCCAGCCGATGTCTCGGAGCAGCAGGTACAGCGGCGCCACGACGGCCACCTCCGGGAAGACCGAGATCATCAGCAGGACCAGCAGTATCGGGTACTTTCCGCGCATCGGGAGACGGCCCAGCGCGTAACCCGCAATCGTCCCGATACCGAGCACGAGGAACGTCGCTATCACGGCGATGACGGCAGAGTTCACGATGTAGCGCCCGAACGTGTACTGCGAGAAGGCGACCTGGTAGTTCGTCAAGCTCAACGGGTTCGGGAAGTACTGCGGCGGGTTGTCGCCGACGGCCCCCGGAGTCTTGAAGCTCGTCACGATCAGCCAGTAGATGGGCAGGAGGACGAAGATCGCGACGGCCGTCGTCGAGACGGTCACACCGTTCAGGTACCGGTGCCACCCCTTGCGCGCGCGCGTGCGAGCCATCAGCTCCCCTCCTCGCCGACCTGGGCCCTGAAGACCTTGAGGAACAGCAAGCAGCCGATGAGCACGAGCACGGCAGTGCTCGTCGCGACCGCTGCGCCTGGTCCGAAGTTGAGGTCCTGGAACATCACCTGGTAGCCGAGCACCGCGAGCGAGGTCGTCGAGTACCCGGGACCACCTTGGGTGAGCACGAAAGGCAGGTCGAACAGACCGAACGCCTGCAGCACCCTGAACAGGACGGCGAGAGCGATGGTCGGTCGGAGCAGCGGGAACGTGACGCGCCAGAACGTGGTCCAGCCCGACGCCCCGTCCATCTCCGACGCTTCGTAGAGCTCCTCGGGGAGCATGACGAGGCCGGCGAGCACGATGATCGCCACGAAGGGCGTCGTCTTCCAGATGTCCGCCACCATCATCGCGACGATCGCCGGCGTCGGCGTCCCGAGGAAGATGGGCTGACCGAGGCCGACCGCATGGAAGATCTGGTCGAGGACCCCGTAGGACGCGTCGTAGATGTAGCCCCAGAGCTCGGCCGAGATGACGGTGATCATCGACCAAGGAACGAGGAGAAGCGCCATCATCAGGCCGCGCCCCTTCGTCAGTCGCTCGAGCACCAAGGCTATGCACGTGCCGAGGATCACCTCGACCAGCACCGTGACGATCGTGTAGACGACCGTGAACCCGAGGGCGTAGCGCCACTGCGGAGCATGGACGAGGGTCGAGTAGTTGCTACCGGTGAAGCCGTTGAGGCTGAACCCGCTACCCGAGACGTTCACGTGCGACAAGCTCATCGCCACCGAGAACCCGATCGGGAAGATCGTGAACGCGCCGATGACGAGGAACGCCGGAGTCGAAAAGCTCCACCCGAGTCGTGCGAGTCGCTTGCGGTTCACGTCGTGCTCGCCGGCTGGTCGCGGGGTTGCCGCGTCCCCGCCGGTCGCCGGCACGCTCGGGACGACCCCGAGTGTCGCCATTCTCGTCTCCTTCTGCTCCGACGAACAGCCAAGGCCACGTGGGCCGGGCGGCACGCGCCGCCCGGCCCATCCAAGACGAGCGGACCTAGAGGCCACCGCCCGAGAGTGCTGTGTTGATCCCCGCCGAGGCGTTGGCGATCGCCTTGGCCGGGCTCTCCGAGCCTGCGAGCGCCTCGTTGACGTTCTGGTAGATCGCCTGGCTCACCTTCGGGTACTCAGGCGTCTGGGAGGGACGAGCGACGAGGCGGGTGTGCGGCACGGTGGCGAGCACGGGGTTCACCGCGATGACGGACTTCTGCACCCGGACGGACTCGTTGGTCGGGATCTCCGAGAACTGCGTCGCCATCACGTGCTCGGCAGCTGCACCGGTCATGTAGTTGATGAAGGTCAGGTCCTGGCTCATGTGCTTCGTGTGCGGGTTGATGTAGAGGTTCCACCCACCGATGTTCGAGTAGCCCGGGTACGACTGGCCCTGGAACGTCGGCAGCGGCGCAACCCCGACGTCGCCGATGACCTTCGAGCCCGAGGACTGCGACGCCGAGTAGGCGTAGTCCCAGTTGCGCAGGAACGCCGCCTGTCCGTTGTCGAAGGTGTTCATGGCCTGTGGCTCCTGGTAAGTCGTGATCGCCGCCGGGGTGACTCCGGAGGTGACGAGGCTGCGCATGAACGTCAGCGCCTTGACCGCAGCCGGGGTATTGAGGGCGGAGGACTTGCCGTTCGAGCTGAGGACCTTGCCGCCGGCATCGGTGAGGTACTCCATGAAGTCACACGTCGCCCCCTCGTAGTCAGCACCTTCCCAGACGAAGCCGTACTTCACGAGCTTCGCCCTCTGGAGCTGCAGGGACTCGGCCTTGAGCTCCTCCCAGGTCTTCGGCACTGGAAGGTTCATCTTCCTCAGGAGGTCCTTCCGGTAGTACAGGAAGCCCTGGTCCTCGAAGAAGGGAGCCGCGTAGACCTTGCCCTGGTAGGTCGCACCAGCGACGAGGCCGGGAGCGAAGCGCGAGAAGAAGCTCTTCGGGAACTTCGTCGACAAGGGGACAGCGAGTCCGTGCGCTCCGAAGACCGCCGGCCAGATCACGTCGCCCATGAAGACGTCGGGGCTCGACGAGCCCCCGGAGATCTGCGTCTCGAGCTGTGACTCGTTCGTATCGGTGTTCGTCGGCGCCGATATCAGCTGCACCTTGATATTCGGGTATGCCTTCTCGAAGTTCGCTATGAGCACCTTGCGCAGGTCTGGACCGCTCGTGCTGATCGGGCTCGCCGACCAGGTGATCGTCGTCACCGACGCGGCGTGCGGCGTCGCGCCGCTCGACGCGGCGGCGCTGCCGTAGCCGGCCACGAGGCCGACGGCGCTCAGCGCTGCCGTCGATGCCACGAGACGGCTGCGCTTGCCGACCGCGCGCCGTGTCGCGCCGTTGTCGTCCGCGAGCTGCTTCTTGTCGTTCTTCATCTTTTCGTCCTTCACCGTCTGGTCTCCTTTGTCTCATCTCGCGACGGGCGGGATCACTTCGCCCGCTGTCCGTCGCACTCCCCCGGCGATCCCCGGCCCCAGCGATCCCCGGGCAACCCCCCGAGGCATCGGACCTTCGCCCCCGTGCTCCTCCTTTCCCTCCCTTGCGTCGGCTCCTGAATCCCGGCGGGCGCGGGAGCCGACCGGCTAGCCGCCGGCGTCCTCATGCACGCAGGAGCGCTCCGGCGATCCCACCAGCCGCGGCATCCGTCCCGCTCGCCGGCGGAGGGACCCACCCGTCGACTTCGACCCGCGCCTTCGCAGCTCGAGCGTGCGGCTCGCCAGACGGGCTCGTCCGCGGCCCGTCCAGGCTCCGACGTCGCGCCGAGCTCGAGCGTGCGACGACCTCGAGAGGCAGCTGTTGGCGTCGCGGGCGCACTTCCTCGCCACGGAGAAGCGCACAAAGACGTGCGGCGCCGAGCTCGCCGCTTCGCGCGAGCTGCTGGCGAACGGTCGTGAGGCCGAGGAACGCAGCGGACTCGATGTCGTCGTAGCCGACCACCGCGAGCTCGTCCGGCACTGCGATGCCGAGCCGGTCCGCGGCGCCGAGCACGCCGATCGCCTGGGTGTCGGAGATCGCGAAGATGGCCGTCGGCGGCCTGCGGGCACGCAGCATCTCTTCCGCGAGCAGCGACGCCGTGTGCGCGCCATGCTCTCCCTGGCGTACGAGCGACTCGTCGACCTCGGCACCCACGGCCGACAGCGCGTGCCGGTAGCCGAGGAACCTCTGGCGCGTCGAGGCGTTGCCGATGCCCTCGAACCCGAGGTCGCCGACGAACCCGATCCGCCGGTGGCCGAGCCCGACGAGGTGGGCAGTCGCCAGACGGCCACCTTCCACGTCGTCGGCGACGGTCCTCGGGATGCCGGGCGCCTCCGCATCCACGAGGACGAGCGGGATTCCGGACTGGCGGAAGGACGAGAGCTGGCGCTGCGGGACCGGAAGGGACACGACGACGACACCGTCCGCGCGGTGTCGCTCCGTGAGAGACTCGAGATGGCGGTCACGCTGCGCCACGGTCTCGACGTTGAGGACGACCGCGTCGTAGCCCTCCCTGTCGAGCACCGAGATGACGCCGGCCAGCCTCTCGACGACCGACGGTCGCGTCATGTAGGGGACGACGATCGCCACGGTCCTCGGTGTGCCCTTCGACAGCGCCGTCGCGAGGCGGCTCGGCCGGTAGCCGAGCTGCTCGATCACGTCGAGGACCCGGGCACGCGTCGCCGGCCTGACGCTCGGGCTCTCGTTGAGCACTCGGGACACGGTGCCCGTGCCCACACCGGCCGCACGGGCGACTGCGGCGATGTTCACACTGCGAGGCTCGATCTCGGCCACCCCCCCCGGCGACAGGCCCGGCGCACGTAGGCCCGTTCGCCCCCGGCGGATGGCCCACGTGGAAGCGCTTCCGCCATGGAACCGCTTCCACGTGATGTTCTACTCCCAGGAGGGCCGCTCGTCAACCCGTCCGTCGTCCGTGACCCGGCCGACCACCTCCGCGGCGACCGCGGTCGGAGCTCGCCCCGGCCGGCCCGCGGTCACGCTGCGGTGGGCAGTCCCAGCCCTGCGACCGGGCCGAGGGCCCGCCGACTACGAAGCCCGTGCCAGCCTGCGACTCGTGCGCGCCGTGGTGAACCGCGTCGTCTCCCGATCCGCTGCGCTCTCGGCAGCCGCCTTCAGGTCCTGCGCGGCCAGCGCGTCGAGGACGGCCCAAGCCGCCTCGAAGTACCGCTGCGCGCCGATCCTGCGCTGGGGAACCCGGGTGACCGGCCGGAGGCCGACCTCGACGAGACTTCCGCTGTAACGCGTCACGACGAGCTCGACCTTGAGCTTCCCTGCGATCACGCCCGGGAAGCTCAGGGTCGCGGCGTAGGAGCGGTGGTCCTCCATAGGCAGCTCGCGCTTGATCGGCTCACCGATCTGCAGCGTCGCCCCGTCGGGGGTCACGACCCCGCCCAGCAGCCCGAACACGCCGGCCTGTCCAGCCGGGACGTTGACGACACGGGACACGTACCAGCCGACCGGCCGCTCCGACTCGTTCTCTACGGCCATCTCTCGCACCTTTCACTCGTCTCTCGTGAGGTCGACCCTTCCTTGCCGATCAGTCCGGTTCGGCTGGGCCTTTTTTCCCTCGCCTCTAGTATCCGCAGCCCGACTCAATCTGTCCAACAGCTTATAGTGATTCCAATCATCTATATTTGTGATCTACTGCCCGAGCCCACCACCGGTGGCGCTCGGGGCCGGCGGAGCGCCGGCCCTAGGATCCGCTGTCGAGCATGTCGGGGGAGGCATGCCGGACGGTGGCACGAGAGGCAGGAGCGATGCGGGTGCGGACTCGCGGGACAGCGGCATGATCCTCGTCTGCGGCGAGGTGCTTCTCGACGTGCTGTTTGACCCGTCGCAGGCGAGCGGGGACCTCCCCACACGCTTCGCCGGGCATCCGGGCGGGAGCCCGGCGAACACTGCAGTCGCGGTGGCACGCCTTGGTAGCTCGTCCGGGCTGTGCGCCCGCATCTCGTGCTCCAGCATCGGCGCGCTGCTGCGCCGGCACCTCGAGGTCAACGACGTCGACCTCTCGTACTCCGTCGACGCCCAGGAGCCTGCCAGCCTCGCTTTCGTCGACGTCTCCGCGGACGGAGTCGCGTCGTACGCGTTCTACGTCGACGGCACCGCGGACTGGCAGTGGACGGTGGACGAGCTGCCTGCGGAGCTGCCTGCGGACGTGACGGCGCTCCACGCCGGGTCCATCGCCGCGGCACGCCTGCCGGGACGCGCGGCGATCGCCACCTGGTTCGGGAGCCACAGGGGACGCCGCCTGCTCTCGTTCGACCCCAACGTCCGACCCGACCTGGTCGGATCGCCCAGCGACGCGCGCAGCTGGACCGAGCACATGGTGGGCCAGGTCGACCTCGTGAAGGCCAGCATCGAGGACATCCACTGGCTCTATCCGGGACGAAGTGCCGACGACGTGGCGGCGACCTGGCGTACCCTCGGCGCCAGGATCGTCGTGGTCACGCTCGGACCGGACGGAGCTGTCGGCTATAGCGAGACCGAGCGCGTCCGGGCCGCCGCGCGTCCGGTCGCAGTCGTCGACACAGTCGGTGCCGGCGACTCCTACTCCGGCGGGCTGCTGCACTTCCTCGAGAGCGAGCAGCTGATGTCGGCCGCCGCTACCGGTCGTCTGCCGCACGGAGCTCTGGCCGCCGCTCTCGACGTCGCAGACGCCGTCGCCGTGCTCACGTGCTCGCGCGCCGGCGCGGACCCTCCGCACGCCGACGAGGTCGCTCGACTCCTCGAGCGCTCGACTGCGATCTGAGCGGCGCCGACCGCTGGCCGCGCGGCCTCAGCCCGGGCGGACGAGCACCCGGCCACGGACGGCGCCCGCGAGCAGCTCGTCGAGCACGGGAGCGAGCGCGCCGAGGCCGACCTCGCCGGCCACGATGCGCTCCAGTTCCGTCGGCCCGAGCTCGGACGCGATACGGCCCCACGTCTCTCGCCGCACACCCATCGGTGTCGCCGTCGAGTCGACCCCGAGCAACGACACCCCTCGAAGGATGAACGGGAAGACGGTGGTCGAGAGCGCGGACCCGCCGGTCGATCCACATGCGGCGACGGCACCGCCCCATGCGACGGCACTGAGGACGTGTGCGAGCGTCGAGCCGCCGACGGAGTCGATCGCGCCGCTGAAACGTTGCGCCTCGAGCGGCCGAGCCGGAGCCGCCAGCTCGGCGCGGTCCACGATCGTCGCAGCGCCGAGCTCGCGCAGCCAGCTGCCTGCTTCGACCTTGCCTGTGCTCGCGACGACCTCGAAGCCCCGGCGGGCGAGCATCGCTACTGCGAACGACCCCACGCCGCCCGTCGCCCCGGTGACGAGCACCGGTTTGTCTCCGGGGACGACGCCTGCCTTCTCGAGCCGTCCGAGACAGAGCGCCGCCGTGAAACCCGCCGTGCCGACGACCATCGCTTCGCGCGCCGTCAATCCCTCCGGCAGCGGCACCAGCCACTCGGCGGGCAGGCGCGCATGGGTGGCGAAGCCCCCGTTGTGGGATACGCCGAGGCCGTAGCCGTGTGCGAGCACGCTGTCACCTGCGTCGAAGTCGTCCGACGCGCTCTCGACGACGGTGCCGGCAAGGTCGACGCCGGGAACGAGACGGTCGAGCCGGGCGACCTTTCCGTCGGCACGCGTCGCCAAGGCATCCTTGTAGTTCGCACCGGACCAGGTGATCTCGACGGTCACGTCACCCTCTCCGAGCTCGTCCATGGCGAGCTCCTCGACGGCACAGCTGACCGAGCCTGCGACACGGCGGGCGACATATGCGCGGGCGTAGGTCACCGGAGTGCGCACGCCATCGTCCTGCCCCCTCGTCGGCACCCGGCGTCACCGTAGCTCTTCCAACGCCTCCCGGTGACCTCCCACCGAGCAGCATGGACGGGCGAACGTCGACAACGGAGCAGTCAAACGGGCAGGCTCATCCAGTCCGGACCTATAGGACCGGACCGATATCACAAAATGCGCCGTGCTGACCGCGGCAAGTGGTCATAAATGACGCCGAGAGCGTCGGCCGGGCGGGACTCCGCTGCTGCCGGCGCGCACCTGTACCGGTGCCGGAGAAGATCCACCGCGAAAATGCTGCTATTTGATGGCACTGTGATTGCTGTCGGCCCGACACGTCACCACCGTTGTGCCCGCACCGACTCTTTCGATAGCCTCGGCATGTGCCAGTTCCCGCGAGCATGATCCATCCTGGAGACCGGATCGGTCCGCGGCGATATCGGCGACATCGGATATTCCGTCGCCCGATGGCCCCTGGAAAGCTCCCCCGGTGCCTGCGGTAGACGTCGGGCGGCCGGCGGAGCCGTCGAGATGAGCCCACGTAGATCGCCTCCCGCTGTCGACGCCCGGACGGCGCCCTCCGCCGACCTCGACTCGGTCCGCCTCCGCCGGCTCGTCGACGACACCGTCGACGCGTCGGTCGACGAGCCGCTGGGCGCATACCTCTTCGCATCGCACGAACGCGGATCGGAGATCGGTCGGCACGTCGAGCGGACGGTCTTTCTCGAGGCCTTCGGCAACACGCCTGAGCTGCTCGAGAAGGAGTACGGTCCCTACGAGGAGGCGAGCGTCTTCTTCTGTGTCGTGGACCACCGGCGACGGCAGCCGGCCGGCGTCATGCGCGTCATCCTTCCAGGAGGCGCCGGACCAGGCCTGAAGAGCCTCAACGACGTCGAACCGACCTGGGGATTTCCGGGGTCCATGCTGCTCAGACGAGCTGGAGCATCAGCCCCTCTGGACGCCACCTGGGATATTGCGACACTGGCCGTCATGCCCGAGTACCGCGGCAACGCCGCTGCAGGTCTCGTGAGCGTCGCTCTCTACCAGTCAGAGGTCCTCGCGGCGCTGGCTGCCGGTGTGGACTGGATGGTGGCGATCCTCGACGAGACGGTCCACCGGATGGCACGCCTGGAGTTCTCACAGCCGTTCGTGCCCTTCGCTCCCGCCAGGAGCTATCTCGGCTCACCTGCCAGCTTGCCTGTCTACGTCCAGCTGAGCGAGTGGAGCGAGCGCCTGGCCTCCGGTCATCCCGCCGTGCACGACGTCATCTTCCGGGGATCGGGCATCGAGGCGGCCGTCCGGCCGCTCGACCTCGAGCGCTCCTCTCGCATCGTCGGCACGCGTGGTGCCGAGGTGGAGGACGGGGGTCGACGGACCGCTTGAGCCCGAGAAGCCGCTCCCGGCTCCAGCGGCCCCTCGGACCGGCCCCGGAGAGCGCGGGCAGGAGCGGTCTCAGGCAACCGCCGCACCACCGTGGGCCCCGCTCCGCCCGGTGGGCTCTGTCCGCGCAGCGGAATGGTCCGCTCGCGAGAGCATGCGGACGACGTCGACGAGCTGGTCGGCGCGGACGGGTCGGGAGTAGAGGTATCCCTGGATCGCGTCGCAGCCGAGCGCAGCGACCCGCCTCGCCTGGTCGACGCTCTCGACTCCTTCAGCGATCGTCTCCATCCCGAGCGCGCGGGCAATCGCGACGATCGCGGCGACGAGCGTGTCCGCAGCGCTGTCCGGCTCCCCCAGCCCGACCACGAAGCTGCGGTCGATCTTCAAGGTGTCGACCGGAAGGCGCTGCAGGTACGCGAGCGACGAGTACTCCGTCCCGAAGTCGTCGATCGCAAGCTGGACGTCGAGCCGGCGCAGAGCGGCGAAGGCGCCAAGCGCCGCTTCGGGGTCGCCCATGACGACCGTCTCGGTCAGCTCGAGGCACAACGCCGATCCTGGCAGCCTGTTCGTGGCGAGCGCTCGACCGACGTGCTCGACGAGCATCTCGTCACCGAGCTGGGCGGCCGACAGGTTGACCGACACGCGCAGGTTCTCGAGCCCGGGCAGGCTGCGGCAGTGGGCGATCTCACGTAGCGCCTCGTCGAGGACCCAAGACCCGATCTCGACGATGAGGTTGCTCTCCTCCGCGAGCGGGATGAACCGCGTCGGGACGATGACCCCGAGGGTCGGGTGGAGCCAGCGGACGAGGGCTTCGACGCCGACGATGGACCCCGTGCGCGTGGCCACGATCGGCTGGAACGCGAGGTGCAGCTGACCACGCGCGATCGCGTGGCGGAGGTCCCGTTCGATCTCGAGGCGCTCGGCGAGCTGGGCTCGCATCGAGTCGTCGAAGACGGCCACGGCGTCGCGCCCGGCCTCCTTGGCTCGGTACATAGCCGTATCCGCATCGCGCACGAGCATCTCTGCCGTGGCGTCCTCACCGCCGCGTGGGGCGAAGGCGAGGCCGATGCTCGCGGTGACGAAGAACTCCGTGCCGTCGACGTCGAACGGTGTCCGCAAGCTGTCACGGAGCCGGTTTGCAGACTCGAGCGCATCGCTCACCGCCTCCGTCGAGCCGAGCACCACGACGAACTCGTCGCCGCCGATGCGGGCGACGAGGTCGGTGGGGCGGACGCTCGCCCGCAACCGTACAGCTACCTGGACGAGCAGCTCGTCACCGAGCGAGTGGCCCACCGTGTCGTTGATGAGCTTGAAGCGGTCGACGTCGAGGAACAACAGAGCGACCGGCCGCCCCACCGACGCGGCGCGGTCGAGCATCTCGGTGAGATGACGCTGCATGAGCCGACGGTTGGGAAGGCCGGTCAAGCTGTCGTGAAGCGCTTGGTGGGCGAGGCCGGCTTCGGACTGCTCCGCCTTGCGCAGCGCCTGGAGGATCTGGAGGATCGCCGTCGCCGTGAGGGCGAGGATGATCGTGGACAGCGTGGCACGCTCGGCGGCACCGCCTGTACCGGACCGCAGCAGGAGCACGGCCGGGACGCTCAGAGCGACGGCGACCAAGCCCACACGCCCCACCGGCCAGGATGGCGGCGAACCGTTGACCGGCTCGGTCAGGGAGTGCATCGAGGGATCGAGCGCGGTCGCCGCCGCGGCGGCGAACGCCGTCGCGTAGAAGAGGTCGATGAGACGGGGCGACGAGATGAGGTCGAGCTCGGCGAGGGTGGAGAGGACGTCTCCGACGAACATCGAGGAGATGCAGGCCACGAGATAGCGGTCCGCTGCCGCACCGGTCCGGCCCGCTCCGAATGCGACCTGCATCGTCACGACCACGGAGAACAGCGACAAAGCGGGGTAGGCGATGATGACCAGCCGGACGACCGCACCCGTCTGTCGGTGCGCGAGGACCGGCTCGAGGAGGAACACCCAGCAGCACGCGAGGAGAGCGAAGGCGGCCATGAGACCGTCGAGCAAGATGCTGGGTCCTTGGTGCCGGCCCCGCCCTCGTTCGTGGGCGAACGCGAGCAGGGCGACTGCGAGCAGCACGTAGCCGGGGATGACGATGGCATCGGGGATGAGAGCCCGCCCCCCAGCCAGGTCGCTCAAGGTGTGATCTACCTGCCGCACGACGTTGCCCGCGAGGAACAAGGTGATCGCCGCCAGCACGGACCACCAGGGCCATGTCCTCCTCGCCCTGCCCGACGCGATCGCGACGGCGGTCGCGACGGCGGCGGTCGCTGCGGCAGCTGCGAGCGCGATCCAGTAGACAGGAGCGAGAAGGTCGACGGCACAGAGCACGCACCACAGCGCGCCGACGATCACGGGACGCGAGATTCGGGGCCCGCGAGATTCGGACGACGACGAGCGGAGGACTACGCGGTGCGCCGTCGTGAGCATCGCTTCTACGTTCGGCACGTCGGTCGGGGTCCTTGAGGCACTTGGGGCGCCATCCTCGAATTTCGCGGCACGGAAAGTGAGCTTCTTCGAGTCTATGCCACGTTGTGCGGTTGTCACTACGTGACGTGGCTGTACGACTTCTCTTGGTGGTCACAAGAGACGAGCGCGCCGGCTCCGCTGCTCTCGTGGACAGTGGCGCAACGAGTTGCCGTGCCGGCGGGTGCCCTACGATCGGGTGACCGTGGAGCTCCGGCACCGACGAGAGCGAGGACGCGCACGTGAGCGACGTCGAAGCACTTCCGACTGCTAGGACATTCTCCGACGTCGTGCGGGCAGAGCGCCTCACCGAGACCTCCGCGACCTACTCTTCGCTCCGGCTCGCGGGGTTCCTCGGCGGCTGGGTGGCCATGTTCCTCATCGCCCGCATCCTCGACGACCCGGTCTCCTGGGTCGCCGCGTGGGTCGTGCAGGCGTTCGTCTTCGAAGGCTGCAACATCGGCACCCACGAGTCGGCGCACAACAACCTCTACAGGCGCAAGCCGCTCGACTACCTGGCCGGGATGGCGTGGGCGGTCCCAGTCCTCTACAGCTATGCGGCATACCGCACGTCTCATCTCGAGCACCACAAGAACACCCACGACCCGGAGAGGGACTCCGAGCCCGTCTACGAGAGGACGACGCTCGTCGATTACCTCGGCTATATGGCGCTCTCCGGCATCGCGTACACGTTCATCCTGCTGCTCGAGGGTGCCGAAGCAGCTCTTGGCAAGGGCAAGGCCTGGATGCGGACGGGGAGGCGACGCTGGCTCGCCGCGCTCAGCACCTTCGTCGTGCTCGCCGAGCTCGGGCTCGTCGCCTACGGACTCGACGAGGCACCTATGCTGACTCTCGAGCTGTGGGGCGCTCCGTTCCTCCTCTACGCGACGTTACTCGCTCCGATGGTCAGCCACCCCGAGCACACCGACTGCGCGTTCGGCCCGTCGTCTCCGCTGCTCACGACGCGCACGACGCTCTCGAATCGCGTGGTGCGGTTCTTCATCTGGAACATCAACCTCCACACGGCGCACCACCTGCTGCCTTCGGTGCCCGGCCAGAAGCTCACGAAGCTCCAGCCTCACGTCGAGCCGTACTGCGCTCACACAGTGCGCTCGTACTCGGCCTGGCACCTCGGCTACCTGCGCGGCCTCGTTGGTCGCGGGCCCGCTCTCGCCCCCTGCCGACCCGAAGGTGTGCACGAAGCCTCCTGATGCGCTTCGGCTCCCGTGCGCCGCTCGCGCATGTGCAGAGCGATGGAGATGCTCACGTGAGCACGCGCTCGTAGCACGCATCGAGCCAAAGGCACTTCGACGGGCCGACTGCTTGCCACGCTACGGACCACCGCGAAGGACCGTGCAGGAGGAACCGCCCGTCGTAGCGGTCGTCGCCGCACTCGTGGTGGGCGAGGAAGCCGTCCCGGCGGAGCTCGAGGGCGTGAAACGGTCGACCGTCGTCGAACAGCACCTCGGCGCGGCCCCGGCTGGCCCGCCGGAGCTCGAGAGCCCGGCGCGCCGGTCCTCGATGCGCGCGCCAGACGAGCTCGCCCTCCTCGTCGAAGACCAGGCGACCGCCGGCCCCGGGCGCGCACCGGACGACACCTCGGAACTGGCCCCGGCCGCCGGTCCGAAGGTCGACGATGAAGCGCTCGACGAGCCAGTCTCCTCGCAGGTACTCGACGGGGTCGACGTACTCGACGGGGTCGACGTGCTCGCCCGCTCGCCCTTGCGGGTCGGCCTCGACGGCGAGCCCCCTCCCTGCCGCCACCGTCTACGAGCAGCCGGCGGTCAGCGCGTCCATCGCCTCGTCGACCCTCGGGTCCACCGCGCGGCGTGCCGGGTCGCCGTCGAACCACTCGACGACCTCTCGGGCACCTCGCGAGAAGGGGATCGTCGCCTCCCATCCCGGTGCCACCCGGCGGATCTTCGTGTTGTCGAAGACGAGGCAGTGCGACTTGTCGCCGAGCAGGCCAGGTCCCCACTCTGGCAAGACCGTCGCGATCGTCTCGGACGAGACGTGCACGAGGCGGGGCTCGGCGCCCGCCGCCCGCGCGACGATCTCGTGGATCTGGTTCCACGTGAGCACCTCGTCGCTCGTGACGTGGAACGTGTCGCCCACGGCCTGCGGATTGCCGAGCAGCGCGACGAAGGCTCGGGCGAAGTCGTCGTGGTGCGTGAGCGTCCACAGCGACGTCCCGTCGCCGTGGACGACGACGGGCTTACCACGACGCATCCGTTCGACGACCGTCCAGCCGCCGTCGAAAGGCACCATCGTCTTGTCGTAGGTGTGCGACGGCCGCACGACCGTAACGGGAAACCCAGTCGCGCGGTAGGCGTCGGCAAGGAGCCCCTCGCAGGCGATCTTATCGCGTGAGTACTGCCAGAACGGGTTGCACAGCGGCGTCGACTCGACGATCGGAAGTCGAGCGACCGGCTTCTGGTACGCCGATGCGGAGCTCACGAACACGTACTGCGCGGTCCGACCGCCGAAGATCTCGATGTCCTGGAGCACATGCTCCTCGGTCATGACGACGAAGTCCGCTACCACGTCGAACTCGCGTTGCCCGAGCGCGCAGCGCACGGACGCGGCGTCGCGTATGTCCGCTTTGATCGTCGTCACGCCGGCCGGCAGCGGGCGGGCGGTCGTCGTCGCACGGTTGAGCACGAAGACGTCCATGCTCGCCTCTAGGGCTCGGGCGACGCACGCCGAGCTGATCTTGCCCGTTCCCCCGACGAACAGCACCGACAACGCGCTCATAAGTGGTCCTCCTCCTGTCCCGGCCGGAGCCTGCGACGTCCCCGGTGACTGTACGCGCGTCAGCCGATCTCACGCCTCTGTCCGGAGGTCGCCCGTCAACGTTCCGCTCGCGCGCGGGCAAGCGCTGCCACGAGGAGCGATCGAGCGCTCTCGACCTCGGTGGACGGGCTCGACGCTCGCACGGTCCGCTCGACACGGCTCACCTCTTCGACGACCATCCGGTCGTGGAACACATCGTCGATCCAGCGCGAGAAGTCACCACGAGGACAGTGGTGGCGGAGCACACCGGGGTCGCAGTCCGCGAGCACAGCTGCGAGCTCGGCGAGGCTGCCCGCCGTGACCCCGACGGGCACGTCCGGCTCCGTGCGGACGTAGAACCGCCGCTCTGGCGCCACACCACCGGCCTCGTACTTGCGCTCGTGGCGGAGGTGGGCGGTCCGTCTCGGCCCTGGGTCGAGGGCGACGAGGACCCCCGGGGTGCTGCGACGCGCGAGCAGTGCACGGTGCCCCGCGTCGGCCAGCGCCGCGGCCACGACGGGCGCGTCCATCGAAGCGACCCGGGCGACGACGTCGACGAGGCCTGGCTCGGGCAGGCCGGAGCCGAACGCCACCACGATGTCGACGTCGTCGACGGTCCCCTCCGCTAGCTCGTCCGGGCGCCACGTGACGAGCACGCAGCCTCGGGCACTCGTATCGAACAAGGTGGTCGCATGCCGGCGGCCAAGGGCACGGTGCGCCTCCTCGACGACGACCCACTGGGGGACGCCGCGCGCCGCACGCTCCGACTCGATCTCCGCTGCCAACCGCTCGACGCGTGCCTGCTGCGCGTCAGGAGCGAGGCTCGACATGTCGACCACGACACTCTCCCCCGGCCAGCGCAGCACGTCGACAGCATCCCGGATCGGCGTGCCGTCGGCTGCGTCGATCACGCGGACCCCGGGAAGCCCGCCGAGACCACCGTGGTCGCCTTCCGCGTCGAGCACGACCACGCTGTATCCGAGCGTCACCAGCTGCTCCGCGAGGAGACCTGCGAGGTACGACTTGCCTTCGCCGGTCCCTCCTGCCACGAGGACGTTGACCTGCGATGCAGGCAGGACGACGTCGAGCCCTGCGCCGTCGGTCCCGAGCTCCACCTGCCAGCGGGTCGGCGGGCAACGTTCCCCCCCTGCGAGGAGCGCCCCGTCGAGGAGACCGACGACACCGCAGCCATCGGGACCGTCGAGCACGAGATCGGCCCGCGCCAGCAACGACTCGACGGCCCCAGCAGCGGCGATCCCGATCTCGCACGCGTCGAGAAGGCTGTGGTCGTTCTCGGCGTCGCCGACGCCGACCGTGTTGTGGCGAGAAAGGCCGAGCGCGGCCAGGCCCGCGAGAAGACCTGTGGCCTTCGTCACTCCGGCGGGCAGCACCATGAGCGCTCCCCGGTTCGTCACCAGCTGGTAGTCCAGCCCGAGATGCCGCACTGCGGCGAGGACCGCGAGCTCGTCGGCGGCGGAGCACGCGAGCAGGACCGCACCTGCGCTCCACTCGACCCGGCCGTCGTCGAGCAGCTCGCCGAGCGCAGGGTCGACGGGCGCCGCGAGCAAGCGGACGCCCTTGGGACCCGACAGGACCGCGCCATTCTCGGCGACGACGAGCGAGACCTCGCTCTCGAGCCCGGGGAACGTCGCGCGGAGGTCACCGAGGGTCCGGCCCGTGACAAGAAGCGTGGCGAGCCCCGACGCACGCGCACGCCGGAGCGCGTCGAGGATCCCCGGAAAGAGCACGTCGTGCTGGGCGATCGTCCCGTCGACGTCGAGGGCGACAGCCCGGAAGTACCCCGTCACGTCTTGCCGTGCGCCTACCCGGCTCGCCGCCGACCGGCCGGTGAGCCGTCGTCCGGCGGGGCGAGCAGGTCGGCCGTCGCCTCGACGCCGACAGGGTCTACGACCGTCGAGGTGCCGGGTCCTCCCACCCGCGTCCCAGTGGTCATTGCCCTACCGTAGGGCAGCACCCAGGCGTGTGCCGGAGACGAGGAGCGGGAGTTCGATGACGGGTGAGGTGCTCCGCTGGGGCGTGCTCGGCACAGGGGGAATAGCGAGGTCCTTCGTCGCGGATCTCGCCATGACCACATCCGGCCGCATCGTCGCCGTCGGCTCGCGGGAGCGCGGTTCCGCGGACCGCTTCGGGGACGCCTTCGGCGTCGACCGACGTCACGGGTCGTACGAGGCTCTCGTGCAAGATCCAGAGGTCGACGTCGTCTACGTGGCCACACCGCATCCGATGCACCACCGCGACTGCCTCGCAGCGCTCCACGCCGGAAAGGCGGTGCTCGTCGAGAAGCCGTTCACGATGGACGCCGACGAGGCGCGCGAGCTCGTGGGCACCGCACGCTCGCGAGGGCTCTTCCTCATGGAGGCGATGTGGACGCGCTTCTTGCCCCACGTCCGCGAGATCCGCCGCCTGATCGCAGACGGAGCGCTCGGCGAGATCGTGAGCGTCACGGCGGACCATGGACAGTGGTTCACCTACGACCCTGCGTTCCGGCTGTTCGCGCCTGGGCTCGGGGGCGGCGCGCTCCTCGACCTCGGCGTCTACGTCGTCTCGCTCGCGTCGATGGTGCTCGGCAGGCCGGACCGCGTCGTGGCGCTCGCGGACCGGGCTCCCACCGGTGTGGACAGCCAGACGTCGGTCCTCCTCGGTTACCCCGGAGGCGCACAGGCGGCACTCACCTGCACGCTGCGCGCCCGGAGCCCGAACCGCGCCGCGATCGTCGGGACGAAGGCGCGCATCGAGGTCGACGGAGTGTTCTACGCCCCGACGACCTTCTCGCTCGTCTCGACGGACGGGAGCACCGTTCGCTACGAGCACGCTCACGAAGGGCGAGGCTTGCGGCACCAGGCGGACGAGGTCGCCCGCTGCCTGCGCGACGGTCTCGTCGAGAGCCCTGAGATGCCTCTCGACGAGACCGTCGCCATCATGGAGACCATGGACGCCGTACGCGCGTCGTGCTCGAGCGAGGGAACGTAGCGTGTCCGCGGTCGGCACCGAGGAGACGGCGATGGCGACGGCGATCGCCCTCGGCGACGAGGTTCGAACCACCACCTCGCCCAACCCGTGGGTCGGCTGCGTGGTCGTCGCTCCTGGCGCGGGGCGCGCCTTCTACGGCGCGACTCAGCCGCCCGGTGGCGCGCACGCCGAGGTGGTCGCCCTCGGCGCGGCCGGGGCGGCCGCGCGGGGAGCGACCGCCTACGTGACCCTCGAGCCGTGCGCCCACCACGGGAGGACGCCACCGTGCGCCGACGCGCTCGTGGAGGCCGGTGTCGCCCGGGTGGTCGTAGGTGTGCTCGACCCCGACCCCAAGGTGGCCGGGCGTGGAGTGGCGCGGTTGCGATCAGCCGGGATCGAGGTGAGCGTCGGTGCGTCCTCCGTCCAGGTGGAGCTCTCGCTCGCCCCCTACCTCAAACATCGACGGACCGGCCGTCCATGGGTCGTGCTGAAGCTCGCCACCACTCTCGACGGCCGCATCGCTGCACCCGACGGCGACAGCGCGTGGATCACCGGCCCCGATGCGCGGGCCGATGTCCACCGGCTGCGCGCCGAGAGCGACGCTGTCCTCGTCGGAGCGGGGACGGTCCGGCAGGACGACCCGAGGCTCACCGTGCGAGACGTGCCGGGCCGCGATCCGCTCCGGGTCGTCCTCGGGATGGCTGACGCCACCGCCCGGGTGCAGCCGGCACTGTCCCTGCACGGCGAGCCCGGTGCCGTGCTCGACGAGCTCGGCCGCCGTGACGTGCTCCAGCTTCTCGTCGAGGGGGGCGCGAGCGTCGCCCACCTTTTCCACATGGCAGGGCTCGTCGACCGCTACGTCCTCTACGTGGCGCCAGCGCTCTTCGGGGGAGACGACGGGCTCGCCTGCTTCGCGGGCCCCGGCGCGCCGACGATGGCCGATCTCTGGCGGGGTAGCTTCGTCTCCGTGGACAAGCTCGGAGCCGACTTGCGCGTCGTGCTCGCCCCCGCACGCGCGCTGTCGAGCGCGGACACGGGGACGCGCTGATGTTCACAGGCATCGTCGAGGAGCTCGGGCGTTGTGTCTCGGTGGAGCGCCGCGGGACGACGACTCGTCTGTGGTTCACAGCCGCGGTCGTGTCCGAGGATGCCCGTCTCGGGGACTCGATCGCGGTCAACGGCTGCTGCCTGACCGTCATCGAGCGGTCCGGGCAGCGGTGGGCCGCCGACGCCGTCGACGAGACGCTCGCGCGGACCAACCTTTCGGCTCTCGGCCCGGGTGACCGCGTCAACCTCGAGCGACCCATGGCGCTCGGCGCACGTCTCGGCGGTCACCTCGTCCAGGGCCACGTGGATGGCGTCGGGACCGTCCTCGAAGGCGCCCCGCACCTGCGCGTCACGCTCGATCCCGGCCTCGCCCGCTACGTCGTCCCGAAGGGCTCGATCGCCGTCGACGGCTGCAGCCTCACCGTCGTCGAAGCTGGGCCGACGGACTTCACCTGCGCCGTCATCCCGTACACGATCTCTGTGACCACGTTCGGCCACCGTCGCGCCGGGGACCTCGTCAACCTCGAGGTGGACGTCGTCGCGAAGTACGTCGAGCGCCTCGTCGCCGCGGGCTCGCCGACACCCTACGATCTCGGCGGGACCTGACCGGAGGCTGCCGTGGAGCGCGCGACTATCGAGGAGGCCGTGGCGGCCTTCGGGCGCGGAGAGATGCTCCTTGTCGTCGACGACGAGGAGCGCGAGAACGAAGGAGACCTCGTCCTCGCGGCGGACCACGCGACGCCGGCGAGGATCGGCTTCTTCGTCAAGCACACCTCGGGCCTCGTCTGCGCGGCGCTGACGAACGAACGCGCCGATGAGCTCGAACTTCCCCTGATGGTCGCCCGCAACACCGAGTCCCAGCGGACTGCCTTCACCGTCACTGTGGACGTGATCGCGGGAACGACGACGGGAATCTCGGCGACCGACCGAGCGGCGACCATCCGCGCTCTCGTCGACCCCCGGACGCGCCCGGCAGACCTGGCACGGCCGGGCCACCTCCACGTGCTACGCGCCCGCGAGGGCGGGGTCTTGAAGCGCGCCGGCCACACCGAGGCGACGGTCGACCTCGCCCGTCTCGCCGGGTGCGCGCCGGCCGGCGTGCTCTGCGAGCTCGTTACCGCCGACGGGCTTGCGATGGCGGGGCGCGACGAGATCGAGCGGTTCTCTGCCGAGCACGGCATCCTCCTCGTGACCATCGCAGACCTCATCCGCCACCGCCGACGTACGGAGGTCCTCGTCAGGCGCGTCTCGAGCGCGCGCCTGCCGACGGCCTACGGGGAGTTCACCTGCCACGCGTACGAGAGCCTCGTCGACCACGAGGTGCACCTCGCGCTCGTCAAAGGTGAGATCACTGCCAACGACCCGGTGCTCGTGCGCGTCCACAGCGAGTGCCTCACCGGCGACGTGTTCGCGTCGGCACGTTGCGACTGTGGCCCCCAGCTCGACATGGCGCTCGCCAAGGTTGCCGCCGCGGGCACGGGGGTCGTCGTCTACCTGCGCGGCCACGAGGGGCGGGGCATCGGGATCGCCCACAAGCTCGCCGCCTACGAGCTTCAAGACGGCGGCCTCGACACCGTCGACGCCAACCTCGAGCTCGGCCTGCCGGTCGACAGCAGGGAGTACGGGATAGGCGCGCAGATCCTCGTCGATCTCGGCGTCACGTCGATGCGCCTGCTCACGAACAACCCCGCGAAGCGCGGCGGGCTGGAGGGGTTCGGGCTCGAGATCGTCGAGCGCGTACCTATCGAGACGACGCCCACCAAGGAGAACGGTGCCTACCTACGAACAAAGCGCGAGCGGCTCGGCCACCTCCTCGGAGGACCCCGCGGCCCCGGCGAAGGTTGAGTCGCTAGTCGGCAGCCACGACGGGAGTGGTCTGCATATCGCAGTCGTGTGGAGCCGCTTCAACGAGAGCGTCACGCGCCGCCTGCTGGACGGGACGGTCGCGGCCCTCGTCGCTCGAGGTGTGGAGCGAGAGGCCGTCGCAGTCGTCTCCGTGCCCGGTGCATTCGAGCTGCCCCTCGTCGCGCGGCACCTCGCTGCGAGCCGGCGATTCGACGCAGTCATCGCCCTCGGTGCGGTGATCCGCGGCGAGACCGGTCACTACGACGTCGTGGCGAACGAGTGCGCTCGCGGGATCAGTCGCGCCGCGCTCGACACCGGCGTGCCCGTGGTCTTCGGCGTGCTCACCACCGACACTGCCGCTCAGGCACTCGACCGGGCGGGGGGGCGGCTCGGCAACAAGGGAGACGACGCCGCGACGACGGCGATCGAGATGGCGAACCTTATGCGCGTCGTCGGCTGAGGCACGTGTGGCGACTCGTAGCGGCGTGCCGAGCAGTGTGGCGCAAAGGAACGGGTAGCAGGCGAAGGGAGCAGGGCGAGTGCCGTCAGCCCCGGAGACGGTCGATCACCATGGCATGAAGGCGGCGTTCGGGTGTACAGGAGCGCGTGCCGGTCGTGTGCCGGTGCAGAACGCGATGCCGGCAGGGAAGCTGTCGCCCGCGAGGGAGCACAGTTTGCGAGGAGGTTTGATGTCGTCGCTCGACACCCGGGCGGCCGCCTTCACCTCGACGCTGACAAAGAGC
>JAJZCK010000010.1 GCA_021846125.1 Actinomycetes bacterium
CATGCGCGCTGCAGTAGCTGAACGCGTGCAGGTCCGCACGCAGGAATGCTGCGACGGCACCGGGGTGGCGGGCGAGGAATGCCGAGTTGACGACCTGAACGTTGAACGTCCCAGGTATGCCGAACTGGGCAGGCGTGTACTCGCGGAACGCCTTGTGCTGCTCGCGCAACGTGATCGGCTCGTTCGACTGGTACGCCTGGAGCGCCGCGAACCTCCCCTCGGTGAGCAGGTCGGGGTCGTACGACGTGTCGTTCACCTCACGCAGCGTCGTAGGGTCGACACCGGCCTTTGTCAGCATCTCGGATAGGACCACCGGCATCACGGTGTGGTAGGCGACGATCTTGCCTTGCAGCTGGGTGAGCCGGGTGATTCCCGGCTGGGTGAGCAGTGCGTAGTCCGACGTGTCGCCGAAGGTCGCTACGCCGACGAAGTGCGATCCGTCGGCCACGGCGACGAGCGTGTCCGCCGCGCTGCCCTCGCCGGTGATCGTCGCCGTACCGGACGAAACCAGCGCGTAGGGATCTGGCGACGATGCGACGATGTCGACGCGCAGGCAGAGATCTGCGAAGTAGCCGAGATGCTGTGCGGCGAACACGTCGAGGATCCCTGCAGATGCGTCGTACCCGAACGGCGAGACGAAGGTGACCGTGCCCGCCGCCCGGTGGGCTGCGCAGCTGCGTCGCGACGAGCCGCCGGCGGGGGGCCGGCGGGAGGCACGTCCGTGCGCAGATGCACCGGCCGGACCTGCGATGCCGCCTGCGACCGCCGTGAGCAGGGACGCGACGAGAAGCACCCCTCGCAGCGCACGCGCTTTCCTCGTCGCCGTCACTTCGCTCCCCTCTCGTCACCCCGGCTCACTGTAACGGGATCGCCATATGCGACCGTCACGCCGCCGGGCGTGCCGGTCCACCCCCCCTCCGCCAGGTGAGCAACCGTCGCTCGAGAAGTGCGACCAAGGCTGTGAGCACGAGGCCGAGGGCGACGAGCACCACGATTGCGGCATAGATGACCGTCTTCTGGTTCGTCTCGAGGGCTGCGAAGATCATCGAGCCAAGTCCACTCGACGACCCCGAGGCGACGAACTCGGCGACGACCGCCCCGACCACGGCGAGCGGCAGGCAGACCCGTCCCGCTGCGAACAGGAACGGAAGGCTGCCCGGAAGGCGTAGGCGCCAGAGCACCTCCCATCTCGACGCGTCGAGGGTGCGCATGACGTCGAGCACCTCGGGATCGACCGAGCGGAGACCGGCGAGCGAGTTCACGAGCAACGGGAAGAACACGACGATCGCGGTCACGAGATAGCGGGGAGTCGATCCGAAGCCGAAAAGCAGGACGAACACCGGTGCGTAGCTGACGACAGGCGTCACGTTGACGACGACCGCCACCGGCATCAGCGCTCTCTCGATCGTCCGGACGTGGCACATGAGGACGGCGAGAGAGAATGCCACGACGAAGCTCGCCGCGAGGCCCACCGCCACCTCGCGCACCGTGACGAGGGTGTTGCTCCAGAACAGCGCCGGATTGTCCGATAGCTCGGCCACGGTCGCAGGGACGCTCGGGATGAAGTCCGCATTGTGCTGCGCGAGAAGCTGCCAGAGCCCGGCGAGCACTGCGAAGGCGACGACGGGTGGGAGCCATGCACCGAGGTGCGAACGGTGTGACGTCACGTCTTCGCGTCCCGGTCGCTCCAGGCGCCACGCAGCTCCAGTCGGATGCGCCGTTCGAGCGCGTGGTAGTCCTCCGTCAGCTCGACGAGGTCACGACGAGGCCGCGGAAGGTCCACGGGGACCACGGCTTGGATGCGACCCGGAGGACCGGAGAGCACCACGACCGCGTCGGACAGGACGATCGCCTCCGCCACGGAGTGCGTGACGAACAGGACTGTCGTCCGGCGGTCCTGCCAGAGCCCGAGGAGCTCGCTGCGGAGCACTTCCCGGGTCATCTCGTCGAGGCTCGAGAAAGGCTCGTCCATCACGAGGATCGCCGGGTCGAAGGCGAAGGCGCGCGCTATCGCGACTCGCTGTTGCATGCCTCCCGAGAGCTCGTTCGGATGGCGATCGAGAACGCCGCCGAGCCCGACGGCCTCGAGAATCTCGGCCGGACGGCGCGACGGCACCCGTCCAGCCGACGCCAAGCGGTTGACCTGCAAGGGCAAGCGGACATTGTCGAGGACCGTCCGCCACGGCAGGAGAGCGGGCGTCTGGGGCACGAATCCGACGTGCTTCTGGGCGCACGCACGGCGTGCGGACTCCCCGAATATCGACACCTCGCCCGCATCGGCTTCGACGAGCCCTGCCACGACGCGCAGCAACGTCGACTTGCCGCACCCGCTTGGGCCGATGAGCGTGACGAACTTGCCCCGCCCGACCGTGAGGTCGACGCCGGCGAGCGCACACACCGGCTCTCCGCGCGTTTGGAAGCTCTTCGAGACGTCCCGCAGCACCACCGCGTCCGGATCAGACGCCGTGCCGGGCACGCCACATGGTCCCGCCGAAGCGGTGTTCCGTCTGCGCACGTGAATCGCCGGGTCCGTCGGCTTGCGCTGCGGGGGTGTCTCCCACGAGCAGGCGCCGGATGTCTCGACCGAACGGCTGCCCAAGAGCTTTCCGCCCCGTCAGCTGCCGTTCGGTCGAGACACGACGGCCTGACCGCGCCTAGAGGGAGCCCTCTCCGGTCGGGTCGAGCCCGACCGGCTCGGTTGCTCCGGACTCGAACACGTCCGACGGGTCGAAGGTCGTCCCGCCGTCACCAGTGCGGTAGTACGCGATCGCCTCGTCGACCCTGCCCGGCTCCGCGGCGTAGCCACCGAACGGAGAGCCTTCGACGTTGCGCAGCCAGGCTGCGAGCTCCTCGGCACCCGGCTCGGCCGCCTCGGAGTCTGAGGACCAGAACGACATCCTCTGGGCCTCGGGCGTGTCGACCTCGACCGTCCGGTACTGAGCGGTACCGCTGCCAGCGGGTATGAGCTTGCCGATGATGATGTTCTCCTTGAGGCCGTAGAGCCTGTCGGACTTGCCCTCGATCGCCGCCTCGGTGAGCACCCGGGTGGTCTCCTGGAAAGAGGCGGCTGACAGCCACGACTCCGTCGCGAGCGAGGCCTTGGTGATCCCCATCAGCTCTGGACGACCCTCTGCCGGACGCTTCTGCTCCTGAAGGAGCTCTCTGTTGACAGCGGTGTAGCGCTGGCTGTCGACACGCTCTCCGGGGAGGAAGACGGAGTCCCCGGCTTCGGCGACGAGGACACGGCGCAGCATCTGGCGCACGATGAGCTCGATGTGCTTGTCGTGAATCGAGACGCCCTGGTCGCGGTAGACCTTCTGGACCTCCTCGACCAGATACTGCTGGGTCTCGCGGATCCCCTTGATCTCGAGGAGCTCCTTCGGGTCCTTCGGCCCGTCGACGAGTGCGTCGCCCGCGGCGATCTCCTGACCGTGGCGCACCTCGAGGTGCGCGCGGAGCGACACGGTATGACTCTCCTCCGTCCCGTCGTCGGCAACGATCGTGAGGTGGCGGCCGACCTCGTCCTCCTCGATGCGCACGACCCCCGAGGTCCGGGCAAGGACTGCCGCTCCCTTCGGCGTGCGCGCCTCGAACAGCTCGACGACCCGCGGGAGCCCGTGCGTGATGTCCTCGCCGATGATTCCGCCGGTGTGGAACGTGCGCATCGTGAGCTGGGTGCCCGGCTCGCCGATGGACTGGGCCGCGATGACGCCGACTGCCTCGCCGAGCTCGATCTCCCGGCCCGTGGCAAGCGACTGGCCATAGCAAGCCGCGCAGATTCCCTGCGGTGCCTCGCACGTGAGGACCGACCGGACCCGGATGCGGTCGTGCGACGGATCGTCGGCCAGGCGGGCGAGGTCCGCGTCGCTGAGCATCACCCCGGCTGCGAGGACCGAACCGTCGGCCAGCGTCAAGGGCTCCGCGAGCACCCGCCCGTAGGCACGGGTCTCGAGGTAGCTACGCCGCCCGGCCTGGTCGGGGACGATCCCCTCGATCCAGATCCCACGCGTGCTGCCACAATCCACCTGCCGGATGATGAGCTCCTGGGCGACGTCCACGAGCCGCCGCGTCAGGTAGCCCGAGTCCGCTGTCCGCAGCGCGGTGTCGGCCAGTCCCTTGCGGGCACCGTGGGTCGAGATGAAGTACTCGAGGACCGACAGCCCCTCCCGGAACGACGAGACGATCGGGCGCGGGATCATCTCGCCGCGCGGGTTCGATACGAGGCCCTTCATTCCAGCGATCTGGCGCACCTGCTGTGGGTTCCCACGAGCGCCCGAGTCGACCATCATGTCGAGAGGGTTGAAGGCGATGAGAGCGAGAGTCTTCTCCATCGCACGACCGACCTCGCTGTTGGCGGAAGTCCAGATCTCCACCTCCTTCTGACGTCGCTCGTCGTCGGTGATGATGCCGCGCTTGAACTGCGACTCGGCCTTCTCGGCTTCCTTCTCGTAGCGGTCGAGGATCTCCCGCTTGTCCGGCGGCGTCTTCACGTCGTCGATCGAGATCGTGAGTCCCGAGCGGGTAGCAAAGCGGAACCCGAGCTCCTTGATCCGGTCGAGGCTCTCTGCGACGGCCACCTTCGGATAGCGCGTCGCGAGGATCTCGACGATCGAGCCGATGCTCGTCGCGCGCTTGCCGATGACGGTGTTGACGAAACCGAAGTCCGCCGGCAGCGCCGAGTTGAAGAAGACCCTCCCCGGGGTCGTCTCGATGGGGGCGATCGGCTCGACGTCGCCGCTCGGCATGCCGCCGCTCGGCTTCGGCCTGTACTGGATCTTCGCGTGCAGGTCGACGTCGCCTGCCTCGTAGGCCGCTTCGATCTCGTCGACGCGTCGGAAGACCCGTCCCTCCCCCTTCTTGCCGTCGACGAGCAGAGTGAGGTAGTAGATGCCGAAGACCATGTCCTGGGTCGGTACGGTCACCGGCCGCCCGGTCGCCGGCGAGAGGATGTTGTTCGCCGAGAGCATCAAGATTCGCGCTTCGGCCTGGGCCTCGGCTGACAGCGGAAGGTGCACTGCCATCTGGTCCCCGTCGAAGTCCGCATTGAACGCGGTGCAGACGAGAGGATGGATCTGGATCGCCTTGCCCTCGATGAGCACGGGCTCGAACGCCTGGATGCCGAGCCGGTGGAGCGTCGGTGCACGGTTCAGCAACACCGGGTGCTCCTTGATCACCTCGTCGAGGACGTCCCAGACCTGGGGACGCCGGCGTTCGACCATCCGCTTCGCGGACTTGATGTTCGGTGCGATCTCGACGTCGACGAGCCGCTTCATCACGAACGGCTTGAAGAGCTCGAGCGCCATCTGCTTCGGCAGGCCACACTGGTGGAGCTTGAGCGTCGGACCGACCACGATGACGGAACGCCCCGAGTAGTCGACGCGCTTGCCGAGCAGGTTCTGGCGGAACCGCCCCTGCTTGCCCTTCAACATGTCCGAGAGGCTTTTCAGCGGTCGGTTGCCGGGCCCGGTGACGGGTCTCCCGCGGCGGCCATTGTCGAAAAGAGCGTCGACGGCCTCCTGGAGCATGCGCTTCTCGTTGTTGATGATGATCTCGGGAGCACCGAGATCGAGCAGGCGCTTGAGCCGATTGTTCCGGTTGATGACGCGCCGGTAGAGATCGTTCAGATCCGACGTGGCGAAGCGACCACCGTCGAGCTGCACCATCGGGCGCAGGTCCGGCGGGATGACCGGCACCGCGTCGAGGATCATCGCGCCCGGGTCGTTCGCACGCCGCCCCGTCTCGTCACGCCGGTTGAACGCCGAGACGATCTTCAACCGCTTGATCGCCTTCTGCTTGCGCTGGGCGGAGAGTGGACGTCGGCCGTCGGTGGGGTCGATGTTCTCACGGAGCTTCTGCTCCTCGACGTCGAGGTCGAGGCGCGCGATGAGGCTCGCTATCGCCTCGGCACCCATCCCGCCTTCGAAGTAGTCGCCGTAGCGGGACGAGAGCTCCCGCCACAGCAGCTCGTCCTCGATGATCTTGCGGCCATGGAGGTCCCTCAGCTCGTCGAGAGCCCTCTGGGCCATGACCATCTCGGCGCCCGCCCGGTCGCGAGCCGCCGTGACCTCCTTCTCGACGGCTCGCTGGCGAGCGCGGATCTCCGACTCCTTCGCCCCGTCGGTCTCGAGCTGCGCGAGCTCGGCCTCGAGGGCTGCGAGCCGGCGCTCCACGTCGAGGTCGCGCGAGCGCTCGATCTCGGCGAGCTCGGAGGCGAGCTCGGCCTCGAGGTTCGGCAGGTCAGCGTGGCGCTTCTCCTCGTCGACGTAGGTGACGAGGTACGCAGCGAAGTAGATGACCTTCTCGAGCTGCTTCGCCTTCAGCTCCTCGCGCGCCTCGGTGCCCATGAGGAGATAGGCCAGCCACGAGCGCGTGCCCCGCAGGTACCAGATGTGCACGACCGGAGCGGCAAGCTCGACGTGACCCATCCGCTCCCGGCGGACCTTCGAGCGCGTGACCTCGACGCCGCAGCGCTCGCAGACGATGCCGCGGAAGCGCACGCGCTTGTACTTGCCGCAGTAGCACTCCCAGTCCTTCGTCGGTCCGAAGATCCGCTCGCAGAACAGGCCGTCCTTCTCGGGGCGAAGCGTACGGTAGTTGATCGTCTCCGGCTTCTTCACCTCCCCTCGCGACCACGTGCGGATGTCGTCCGCCGTCGCGAGGCCGATGCGCAGCTGGTCGAAGTCGTTCACGTCGAGCACTAGAAGCTCCTCTCCGCGGCACGGCGAGCGTCTTCCTCGTCCGAGCCGCGCTCCGGCCGGCTGATATCGATCCCGAGCTCCTCGGCCGCCCGGTAGACGTCCTCGTCGAGCTCTCGCATCTCGATCTCCTCGCCCGACGTCGACAGCACCTCGACGTCGAGGCACAGCGACTGCATCTCCTTGATGAGCACTTTGAAGCTCTCCGGGATACCAGGCTCGGGGATGTTCTCGCCCTTCACGATGGCCTCGTAGACCTTCACCCGACCGAGGACGTCGTCGGACTTGATGGTGAGCAGCTCCTGGAGCGCGTACGCCGCCCCGTAGGCCTCGAGTGCCCAGACCTCCATCTCACCGAATCGCTGGCCTCCGAACTGAGCCTTTCCTCCGAGAGGCTGTTGGGTGATCATCGAGTACGGGCCCGTCGAGCGAGCGTGGATCTTGTCGTCGACGAGGTGCGCGAGCTTCAAGATGTACATGTACCCCACGCTGATCGGGCTGTCGTAGGGTTCGCCAGTACGACCGTTGTAGAGGACGGTCTTGCCGTCGGGCTGGATCTGGCGGATCGTGCCGTCGGTCGAGTCGGGGTGGAGGTTCTCGAACAGCTGCTTGATGGTGCCATGGCGGCCGGCCTCTGCCTCCTCGTCCCAGTGCGCGCCGTCGAAGACAGGCGTCGACACCCACGATGCGGGATCGGTGCGAGGACGCGTCTTGGTCTCCGTCCCTCGGACCTTCGCGGGTGGCGTCGCCTCCGCGGGATCGTCCGAGCCCCAGCCCCAGCGGGCCGCGTAGCCGAGATGGGACTCGAGGACCTGGCCGACGTTCATACGGCTCGGGACACCGAGGGGGTTCAAGATGATGTCGACGGGAGTGCCGTCGGCCAGGAACGGCATGTCTTGAACCGGAAGGATCTTCGACACGACGCCCTTGTTGCCGTGCCGGCCTGCGAGCTTGTCGCCTTCCGAGATCTTGCGCTTCTGCGCGACGTAGACACGCACCAACTGGTTCACGCCCGGCGGCAGCTCGTGCGAGTCGTCGCGGGAGAAGACGCGGACGTCGATGACCTTGCCCGACTCGCCGTGGGGCACCTTGAGGCTCGTGTCGCGGACGTCGCGGGCCTTCTCACCGAAGATCGCGCGAAGCAGGCGCTCCTCGGGCGTCAGCTCGGTCTCGCCCTTCGGCGTGACCTTCCCGACGAGGATGTCGCCGGGACCGACCTCCGCGCCGATCCGGATGATCCCTCTCTCGTCGAGGTCGGCGAGGATCTCTTCCGAGAGGTTGGGGATGTCGCGCGTGATCTCCTCCGCGCCGAGCTTGGTGTCACGCGCGTCGACCTCGTGCTCCTCGATGTGGATCGAGGTGAGCACGTCGTCGCGCACCAGGCGCTCGGAGAGGATTATCGCATCCTCGTAGTTGTAGCCCTCCCAGGGCATGAAAGCGACGAGGAGGTTCTTTCCGAGAGCGAGCTCGCCGTTGTGGGTGGACGGACCATCGGCGATGACGTCGCCGGCGCTCACCTCGTCCCCCTCCTCGAGCAGGAGCTTCTGGTTGATGCAGGTGTTCTGGTTCGATCGGCGGAACTTCGCGAGTGGGTACACGCGCCGTCCGAGCTCCATCCCGTGCCGGTCGCGCTGGCCCGGCGAGTACTGGACCGCGACGAGGTCACCGGACAGCTCCGCGATCCGCCCGTCACCCTCGGCGACGACGACCTCACCGGCATCCTGCGCGGCGCGCGCCTCGATGCCGGTGCCGATATAGGGCGCCTCCGGCACGAGAAGGGGAACAGCCTGCTTCTGCATGTTCGCGCCCATGAGCGCTCGGTTCGCGTCGTCGTGCTCGACGAACGGGATCAAGGCGGTCGACACCGAGACGATCTGCTTCGGCGAGACGTCCATGAGATCGACCTCGGCGGGTGGGACGTAGTCGACCTCGCTCGTCGTGCCGTAGGAGGTCGTCGTCGCACCCACCCGTACGCCGGCACCTTGTGGACCCCGCCGGACGAGCACGCGGTCTCCGACGAAGTGGCCGTCGCGGTCCAAGGTCGCGGACGCCTGCGCGATGACGTACTCCTCTTCCTCGTCCGCTGCGAAGTAGACGATCTGCTCCGTCACCCGCCCTTCGACGACCTTTCGGTACGGCGTCTCGATGAACCCGTGCTCGTTCACCCGCGCATAGCTCGCCAGGTGGCCGATCAGCCCGATGTTCGGTCCCTCGGGGGTCTCGATCGGGCACATTCGGCCGTAGTGGGAGGTGTGCACGTCCCGGACCTCGAAGCCCGCTCGCTCGCGCGACAGACCACCGGGTCCGAGCGCCGACAGCCGACGCTTGTGGGCCAGGCCGGAAAGCGGGTTGTGCTGGTCCATGAACTGCGACAGCTGGCTCGTGCCGAAGAACTCCTTGATCGCCGCGACCACCGGTCGGATGTTGATCAACGTCTGGGGCGTGATCGCCTCGACGTCCTGGGTCGTCATCCGCTCCCGTACGACGCGCTCCATCCGGGACAGTCCGATACGGACCTGGTTCTGGATGAGCTCGCCGACGGAACGGATACGCCGGTTCGCGAAGTGGTCCTGGTCGTCGAGACGGTACCCGGCCTCGCCGTTCGCGAGGTGGAGCATGTACGTCGACGCTGCGAGGATCTCGCTCGGGCTGAGGACACCCTGACCCTCCTCGGGGCGCTCGAGGTCGACGTCGAGCAGGGAGGAGATCTTCTCGATCTCGGGGCCGAGCTTGCGATTGAGCTTGTAGCGACCGACACGTGTCAGGTCGTATCGGCGCGGGTTGAAAAAGGCGTTCTCGAAGTACGCCCGCGCCGACTCGAGCGACAGTGGCTCGCCGGGTCGCGCACGCTTGTAGATCTCGAGAAGAGCGTCCTCGCGGGTCGCGACGAGCTCCCGCTCCTTCTCCCACTGTCCTGCGAGGAAGTCGAAGTGCCTCACGAACCTGTCGAGGAACGCAGGGTCCTCGTAACCCAGGGCCTTCATCAGGACGAACAGCGACAACCGACGCTTGCGTGCGACACGCGTCCCCGCGGTGACGTCGCGACTCGGCTTGGCCTCGACGTCGAACTCGATCCACTCGCCCCGGTATGGGTGCACGGTGCCGGTGACGATCGTCTTCGCGTCGCGACCCGGCTGGAAGATGACGCCCGGCGACCGCACGAGCTGGCTCACCACCACGCGCTCGGTCCCGTTCACGATGAACGTCCCCTTCGGCGTCATCATGGGGAAGTCCCCCATGAAGACGGTCTGCTCCTTGATCTCGCCAGTGGAGGCGTTCATGAACCGCGCACGCACGAAGATCGGCGCCGCGTAGGTCATGTCCTTCGCCTTGCACTCGTCGATCGTGAACTTCGGAGGCGGCCGGAGGTCGGGGTCGCTCGGGTCGAACTCGAGCTCCAGCCGGAGCTGGCCGGTGAAGTCCTCGATCGGGCTTATGTCCGCGAAGGTCTCCGCGAGGCCCTTCGACAAGAACCAGTCGAAGGAGTCGCGTTGGACGGACACGAGGTCCGGCAACGGGAGCACCTCTTCGAGGTTCGCGAACGAGAAGCGTTCGGGAGTGCGGGAACGAGACGGCAAGGGTCTACTCCTCGCGAGTGCGGGTGAGGCGGACGGCAGCGTGCTTCGGAGCCGGGGCGCGCTTCACCACGCGTACGGGACATGGGCAGCGTGGCGGACAGGCACGACAGTGACACAGCATAGGCGCGCGAAGACGACGAGGCAACGCGTCCGCACGCGCCTCCGGGGCAGGGTACGAGACAGACGACGACTGGTCAAGAAGCAGTCGTCGTCGGCTCAGCGCCGGAGCGCCGGGCGACGTCCCCACCCTGCCCGTTCATACCGCTCGGCACAGGTCGCGGATCGCCGGTGCAACCGGCGATCCGCGACCTGGTCGGCCCCGGGCTACTTGAGCTCGACCGTCGCGCCAGCCCCCTCGAGCTGGGCCTTGGCCTTCTCTGCATCTTCTTTGGAGACCTTCTCGAGCACCGGCTTCGGCGCGGAGTCGACGAGGTCCTTCGCCTCCTTCAGACCGAGGTTCGTGAGAGCGCGGACCTCCTTGATGACCTGGATCTTCTTGTCGCCGGCAGCGCTCAGCACGACATCGAACTCGTCCTGCTCCTCGGCGGCTTCCTCGCCGCCACCGGCACCGGCGGCCGGGGCAGCCGCGACGGCTACCGGCGCTGCAGCCGACACGCCGAAGCGCTCCTCGAACTCCTTCAAGAGCTCGGAGAGCTCCAGAACCGTCATGCTTGCGATCCCGTCGAGGATCTCTTCCTTCGTCGCCATCGTTTGCTCCTTGTCGCATTCCAACGGGTGGTCTATTGCCGCAGCGCCCGCGGGGGCTTCCCCGCCGTTCGGCTGCGCTACACGGTGTCCTCGGTGGCCCCTGCGACCTCTGCCGTGTCCTCGGTGGCCCCTGCGACCTCTGCCGTGTCATCGGTGGCCCCTGCGACCTCTGCCGTGTCATCGGTGGCCCCTGCGACCTCTGCCGTGTCCTCGACGCCCTCCCGGACCTCGATGAGCGCCGACAACGCGTAGGCCATCTTCTGGGGCACGGCGGCAAGGAGGGCGGCAAACCGCTGCATCGGTGCCGCGAAGGCACCTGCGACCTGTGCGAGCAGGACCTCTCGGGTGGGAAGCTCGGCGAGCGACGCCGTCGTCCGGGCGTCGAGCAGGCTGGTGCCGACCAGACCGCCCTTGACCACCAAGCTCGGGTGCGTCCGGGCGAAGTCACGCAGCACCTTGGCCACCGTCGCGACGTCCTCGCGCACGAAAGCTATGGCCGTGGGCCCCTCGAGGAGCGGGTCGAGCCCGTCGAGCCCGTTCTCGTGAGCAGCGCGTCGCACGAGCGTGTTCTTGTAGACCTTGTAGTCACCGCCCGCCTCGTAGATCTGCCGGCGCAACGTCTCCATCCCCGAGACCGACAGGCCCCTGTACTCGGTGAGGATCGCCGCGTTCGTGCTCGAGAGGCGCTCACGGACCTCGTCGACGACCGCGACCTTCTCCGGCCTCGGCTGCCGTGTGCCAGCATCCACGCTCGTAGCCACGCTCGCTCCCTCCTTTGGCGCAAGGACCTGCGCACCGTGCCGTAGCGAGGAAGCGACGTTCGCCTCGCCTCGTCTGGCGGGCCAGAGCCCATTACACGCAGGTGCGCACCAGATGTCTACGGCGTAGAGCGGAGTGCCAGACGCGACAACTCCGCCGAGGGTGATTCTACTACACCGGCGAGATGCCACTCGCCGTGCAGCTCACACTTGCATCTCCCCCGCCACCGCAGTCGCCAGGAGGACATTGGAGCGGACAGCCTCGAGGTTCGCCTCGAGCGATGCACCGTTGGTGCCGCGAACCATCGCGTCGAGCAGGAAGGGCGTAAGCGCCTGTCCTCGCACGTTGTCGCGCTCTGCCGCGGAGAGCGCTTCGGCCAGCACCGCGTCGTGCAGGACAGGGTCCAGCTGGCGCTCGACGGCGACCGGGTTGGCGACGACGAGCGCCGACGAGGTCTGGAGCTCGTCTCTGCGGCGCATCACGGCAACGACACCCGCTGGATCGTCCACGCGCCAGTCGAGGGGCTCGCCCGAGCTGTGGAGGTAGAAGCCGGGGAACTCCCACGTGCGATAGCCGAGGACCGTGACGTTCAACGTCTCAAGCCGCTGGAGGGTCGCGGGAACGTCGAGGATCGACTTCACCCCCGCGCAGACGACGGTGAGAGGAGTGCCAGCCAGAACCTCGAGGTCCGCCGACTCGTCCCGGGAGCTCACCCAACCGCGGTGCACACCCCCGAGCCCCCCTGTCGCGAAGACGCGGAGACCCGCTCGCTCCGCGAGGTAGCTCGTCGCCGAGACGGTCGTCGCTCCGCTGGCCCTGCTCGCGAGAGCCGGCGCCAGGTCCCGCAGACCGAGCTTGCGGAACCCCGGCTCCGTGGCAACCCTGCGCAGCTCGGACTCGTCGAGGCCGACGCGCGCGAGCCCGTCGAGCACGGCGATCGTCGCAGGACAAGCACCTCCCTGCCTGACCAGGCTCTCCAGCTCCATGGCGACCTCGAGGTTGCGAGGCTGTGGAAGGCCATGAGAGATGATGGTTGACTCGAGCGCGACGACCGGCGTTCCCGACGTGCGCGCTTTCACGACCTCGCGCGACATGACGATGCCCGAGGGCTCGCTCCCTGCCTCGCCCCGGATCGGCACGCTCCGGACCTACGCGCTCGCCGCCAGCTCCTCCGCGGACGCGCGTAGCCGGTTCGAGTCGACATGGACGCCAGGCCCCATGGTCGAGCAGAGCGTGACGGAGCGGACATAACGTCCCTTCGACGCCGCTGGCTTCGCTCGCTGGATCTCGTCGAGCACGGAGCGCACGTTGCCGAGGAGCTGCGCTGCGTCGAAGGACACCTTACCGACAGGGACGTGGATGTTGCCGACACGGTCCGTCCGGTACTCGACCCTACCTGTCTTGTATTCGGAGACGGCCTTCGCGACGTCGAGCGTCACCGTGCCGGTACGCGGGTTCGGCATGAGCCCACGAGGACCGAGGATCCGGCCCAACTTGCCGACCTGGACCATGAGATCGGGCGTCGCGATTGCCACGTCGAAGTCGAGGAAGCCTTCCTTCTCGATCCGGGTGACGAGCTCGTCCGAGCCCACGACATCGGCACCGGCATCCCGCGCCTCCGCGGCAGCCTCACCCGCGGCGAACACGGCGACACGAACGGAACGACCTGTGCCGAATGGCAGGCTCAGCGAGCCGCGGACGATCTGGTCCGCCCGTCTCGGGTCGACGCCGAGGCGCATCGCCAGCTCGACGGTCTCGTCGAAGCGAGCCACGGCGAGGCTCTTCACGAGATCGACTGCCTCGGCCGGGGAGTACAGCCGCTCCCGGTCCAACCGCTTCACGGCATCGAGGTACCGCTTTCCTTTGTGCGTCATCGTCGCTGCTCCTCTGCTCGATCTCGCTCTGCCGCGCTCAGCGCGCGACCGTGATGCCCATCGAACGCGCCGTCCCCTCGACCTGGCGCTTCGCCATGTCGAGGTCGTTCGCGTTGAGGTCGGGAAGCTTCGTCGTGGCGATCTCGGCGAGCTGCTCGTCGGTGATCGTGCCCGCTCGTTCACGGCCGGGGTTCTTCGCACCGTGCTCGAGGCCCGCCGCCTCTCGAAGCAGCACGGTCGTCGGCGGCGTCTTCAGGACGAAGGTGAAGGTACGGTCCTCGAAGATCGTGATCTCGACGGGGATGACGGTCCCACGCATTGCCTCCGTGGCCGCGTTGTACTGCTTGCAGAACTCCATCGTCTGCACACCGTGGGGCCCGAGGGCGGTCCCGACGGGGGGAGCCGGCGTTGCGGCGCCGGCCGGCAGCTGGATCTTCACGATGGCGGTTACGCGCCTACGAGCCATGGGACGTCTCTTCTCTCTCTGCGGTGCTATCGAGCGGACTGCGCTAGTGCGAATCGGTGCGGCGTGGCGGGATCAGAGCCTGGCGACCTGGCTGAACTCGAGCTCGACGGGCGTCTCACGGCCGAAGATGTTGACGAGGACCTTGAGCTTGAGCTGGTCCTCGTTGATCTCGGCAACTTGACCGGTGAAGTCGGCGAACGGGCCTTCCTTGACGCGGACGGTCTCTCCGAGCTCGTGCTCGAGCCGCGGACGCTGGCGCTTCGGGCCTTCCACGCCTTCGTCGCGAACCTGGAGGATGCCTTCGACCTCCGTCCTCGACAGTGGCGTCGGCTTCGTGCCGGGTCCGACGAAGCCCGTGACGCCGGGCGTCTGGCGGATGACCGACCACGAGTCGTCGTCGAGCTCGCATCGGCACAGCAGGTAGCCAGGGAAGACCTTGCGCTGGACGGTGACCTTCTTGCCGCCCTTGAACTCGACGACGTCCTCCATCGGGATGACGACCTCGTAGATCTGCTCCTCCATGTTCATAGAGGAGATGCGGCTCTCGAGGTTCGACTTCACCTTGTTCTCGTAGCCGGCATAGGTGTGCACCACATACCAGCTCCCCGGCCGGTCGTAGGGGCTCGGCGGCCGGACCGGCACGAGGTCGCCGCCGCCGTCCGGCTCGTCGCCGACGTCGGACACGCCGTCGTCGTCGCCGGACACGACATCCTCGCCGACCACAGCCGTGTCGTCCGCTCGCTCGTCGTCCTGCTCGTCAGTCACCGTCACCATCGCCGTCTGCCTGTGCTCGTGGATGTCTGCTCGTCGTCGCCTGCACCAGCTTCCGCCGGAGCGGTACCGGGCGTGGGCCTCGCACCGGCGTTCGTCGCCTGGCCCAGGCGTAGCGTCCTAGCCTTGGAACAGGAAGTGCACCCCTCGCGCGAAGAAGTAGTTGAGCCCGAAGATCAAGAGCGCGAGAAGGACCAGGGTCGTCAGCACGACGGTCGAATAGTTCACGACCTCCGGACGCTTCGGCCAGAGTACCTTGCTCAGCTCGGTCCGCACCTCGCGCATGTACTGCACGAACCGCTTGCCGACGCTTCCCCGCTCGGCGTCGAGGGGACGCCGGCTAGTGCCTCCTGTGGTCGGTGCGCGTCGCGCTGCAGGTGCACCGTCGGCACCCAGCTGCCCCTGCCGCTGCAGCATGCGCTTCGTCTGTCGGTTCACACTGCGTCCTCGGGTTGCACGGAGTCCTCGGGTTGCACGGCATCCTCGGGTTGCACGAAGTTCCCACGTGAAGCAGACCAGCAGGGCAGGAGGGACTCGAACCCCCAACCGCCGGTTTTGGAGACCGGTGCTCTACCAATTGAGCTACTGCCCTTCGAGCGGGCGACGTGATCACGCCAGACCGCAGCGACGACAGGCACCCGCCCCGCAAGGCAGGTCAAGGCTAGCACCAGGGAGGAACACGTCCAGTCGTGCGCTCTCCGCGCCCGGACAGGTCAGGCGCCGGGCTGGTGCGCACCGCTCGCCCGCCCGGCGAAGACGTCGCTGGTCAGCCGCGCAGGAGATCCGGTGGCACGCGCGTACCCGGCGCGTGCGACCCTCAGCGAGTCTCTTTGTGATTCGTGTGCTGGCGATCGAACCGGCAGTACTTCCGCATCTCGATGCGCTCGCGGTCGTTCTGCTTGTTCTTCGTCGTGATGTAGTTCCGGCGCTTGCACACCTCGCACTCGAGGGTGACCTTCACACGCTTTTCGTTCTTCGCCACATCCCGCTCCTGCCCGCTCGCTGCCCCACGTCACCGGCCGTCACCGGCACCGACCTACCCATCGACCGCACGTGCCCTTCGGCCGGGCTCGCTACGACGCACCTAGCCCGGCTTGCCGACTGCCCCTACGACGGCACCGGACCCGGGGTGCACCGGGACCGACCGGAATCGTCGAGGGGACATTGTAGCGGCGGCCGGACTCGAACCGGCGACCCCACGATTATGAGCCGTGTGCTCTTACCAACTGAGCTACGCCGCCAAGCGTGCGAGCCCCCTGTCGGAATCGAACCGACGACACCAGCCTTACCATGGCTGTGCTCTGCCGACTGAGCTAAGGGGGCGTCTCGGCCGACCAGGACGCGCGCCCTGACGGCTCACGCAGCATACCCGCGTCGCCAGCGCCAGCTGGCCGGGCCGGTGGCTAGTGTCCCCACGATGGACCTGAGGAACGCTCGGGGCGACGACGCCGAGGCGATGCGACAGATCTACAACGTGGAGGTGGTCGGCTCGGCGGTCACCTTCGACCTCGTGCCCCGGACCGTCGACGAGCAGAGGGCGTGGATGGCTGCCCACGACGGGGCATACCCGGCGATCGTCGCCGTGGAGGAGGCAACCGTGCTCGGATTCGCGTCCCTCTCCCCCTACCGACCACGGCCCGCATATGCGACGACTGTCGAGGACTCGGTCTACGTCGCTGCCGCCTGCCGAGGTATGGGAGTCGGCAAGGCGCTCGTCACCGAGGTGGTCCGTCTCGCCGCCTCGCACGGGTTCCACTCAGTCGTCGCCCGCATCGCCGGTCACCACGAGGTCTCGATCGCGCTCCACCGCTCCTGTGGCTTCGAGCTCGTCGGTGTGGAACGTGAGGTTGGGCGCAAGTTCGGCCGCTGGCTCGACGTCGCCGTCATGCAGCAGCTCCTTGGCCCACCCTGACCTCCAGGAAGACAGCTTCCTCTGCGCGCACGGCTTCTTCCGAGATCGACCTCGACCCCTCAACACCTGAGCCGACGGGGTCGTTGGAACGAACGCGGGACGTGGCGGACATCGGTCCCCGACATCTCGGAGGTGCCCCGGACGGGCACCTCGGTACCCGCTCGACGGGTGCGCGACGGGGTCGTCTCCGAGCGAGGGAAGTGCGCTATGGCGGTGCTCGACATAGTCGTGGGAAGGCAACCGGTCTTCGACCGGGAGTTGACGGTCGTCGGCTACGAGCTGCTCTTCCGCCCTCTCGAGGGCGGCTCGTTCAGCGACCAGCTCGGCGGCGACCTCATGACGACGTCGGTGCTGTTCAGCTCGGTCGGCATCGGCGTGAATCGTCTCGTCGGCGACAAGACCATCTTCTGCAACGTCGACCGGGGGCTGCTCGTCGGCAGCGATCCCGTCGTGCTCTCGCCCGAGCGCACGGTGTTCGAGGTCTCCGAGTCCGTGATGCTCGACGACGAGGTGTTCGCAGGCTGTGAGCACCTCGTCCACCAGGGCTACATGCTGGCACTCGACCATTTCAGATGGTCCGACGGCGTCGAGCGGCTCCTCGAGATCGCGACGCTCGTCAAGATCGACCTCCAGCTGGCCGACCAGGCCACGCTTCCGGACCTCATCGACCGATGCCGGGCGTTCGACCTCAGTGTCGTGGCAGAGAAGGTCGAGTTCCCCGAGCAGCTCAACCGTTGCAAGGAGCTCGGGTTCGACTACTTCCAGGGCTATCTGCTCTCGCGGCCGAGAATCGTCCCGGGACGGACCCTCGACAGCTCGAGCGTGGCTCGCCTGCAGCTCGCAGCGCAGCTCGCGTCGACGGAGTGCAGCGCGTCCCAGCTAGAGGAGATCATCCGCGCGGAGCCGGCGATGGCCTACCAGCTGCTCCAGATGGCTGGGGTAGGAGCGGACCACGGGTTCCGACGCCGTGTCCAGACGCTCAGGGAGGCGCTCGTCATCGTCGGGTGGCGCCAGCTGCAGAGCTGGATCGGCTTCTTGATCCTCACGAACAAGGGCGAGACCTCCGAAGAGGAGGTCGTCACGACCCTCACGCGGGCACGCATGGCCGAGATGCTCGCATCGGAGTCGTGTCCGCACCTGTCCGGGCTCGCCTTCGCCGCCGGCCTGCTCTCGGCGTTCGACCTCCTGCTCGGGATGCGGCTCGAGGATGTCCTCATCTCGCTACCGCTCGACGCCGAGCTCCAGGACGCCGTGCTCGGGAAGGACACCGAGGTGGGGCGCATCGTCGGCGACGTCATCGACTGCCAGCTCGGCAACCCGGAGGAGGCGGTTCGGAGCGGCTTGAGCGACGAGGTCCTCCACAAGGCCTCGATCAAGGCGCTGAGCTGGGCGCTCGACGTCTCGCGGGGCTTCGTGCGCACGAGCCGACCGACCGCCCTCCGTCGTAAGCCCATCGCGACGCGCCACTGAGCTCGCAGGCGACAGGTAGGGCCCCCGCTCACCTGACGCCACATCTCAGGTCGCAGTCGCTCCGAGCTCCTCGCCCTGCCGTCCGCGTCGGAGCCTCGGCAGCAAGATGACGGCGACGATCCCGAGAAGCGCGACGACTGCCGCCCCCACGAGGAGCGGGTTCGCGACACCGAGCTCCCGGACGAGCACCTTCGCGCCCGGGAGCCCTACGAAGCACGTCACGCCGGAGAAGATCACCACGGCACGCCGCGCCGCGCCCTCGACGACAGGTGCGAGGAAGACGAATCCCCACGCCGCATACCAGGGTTGGACGACCGGGCTGAGCACGACGATGACGATGAGGCTCCATCCGAGCGCTCGCAGCGGTCCGATCTGCTCCGATCGGAGAAGCAGGACCAGCGAGACGACCGCGGCGACCGACAGGCCCGTCCCCCGGGCGAGGGTGAGGAGCGCGTGCGTGTGGTTGCCCAGTCCGACGAGGGAGACGACCTTGCCCGAGAACAGGCCAATCGCCGTGGCGGGAGCGAACCACGATCGCACGGTGTCCGGGTTCGACAGGCCGGATATCCAGCCCCACCCGAGACCAGCCGCTTCCGAGAGCACCCCCATGACAGCGAGCGACATCGCGAATGCGGTGGCCACCGGGCCGACGCGCTGGCGGACGCTCCGGCCGGGACCCGCCCATTCCCAGCCTATGTAGACAACTCCGATGAGCGCCGGGACCTTCACCGCCGCTCCGACTGCGCAGACGAGTATGCCGACCACCGGATGGCCTCGGCGCGCGAGAGCGTAGGCCGGCACGAGGAATCCGAGCATGAGCGCGTCGTTGTGCCCGCCACCGACGAGGTGGAGCAGCACGAGCGGGTTGAGTGCGGCGAGAGCGAACGCAGTCGCCCCGTCACGCCCGAACGAGCGGGCGATGACCGGTACGGCCCACGCGAAAGCGACCGTCCCGAGAAGCGCGACCAACCGGAGACCTTCGACCGACATCAGCTCGTTGTGCCCGGTGAGCGAAACGATCCAGCCTGCCACCACGAGGAAGACCGGGCCGTAGGGAGAGCCGACGTTCTGCCACATCGTGTCGACAAGCCCCACGAAAGGCCCTTGGCCCACCACCGACGGCCCGTAGGTGTACGGGTTTATGTGGTGGCTCATCATCCAGCCCTGGGCCGCATAGCTGTACAGGTCGCGACTGAACAGCGGTGCCACGAACAGCAGGGGCATCGCCCACGCGGCGAAGACCGGGACGAGTCGGCTCACCGGGATCCCAGGGTGCTTGCTGCAGATCCGCACGATGTCGTACCAGACCCGCAGCATGAGGATCATGCCCCCGTAGACCGCTACGACACCCAGGAACAGCCCTTGACCCGGCGCCTGACTTCCGGGGACCACCTGCTGGGCAGGCACGCCGAAGTACCAGGCACCGGGAACGCTCTTCAAGGTGAACGGGGAGCTCGGCAGGCTGGCTCCCACGACGATGGCAAGCGACGCGAGGAGGCCGAGCAACGCGGGCCGCAGGAGCAGAGGTCGCAGACGCGTCGCACCGGCGACGTAGGGGGTCTTGACCAGCTCGGGTTGCGAGCGACGGCGGCGCTGCACCTGTTTCCCGACGTGCGCGACACGCGTGAGCAGCGACTCGTACGTCCGCCCCCCGGCGGCGAACAACCACTCGGGGAAGCCGGCACGCACGCCGTGATCCTATCCACCTGCACCTGCTGTCGCTGCCTGTGCTCCACGCGAATGGGTGCGTCGACGAGGGCGGTACGTCCCGGGACACGTGCGATCCGTGGGCGTTGGCTACGGTTCACCGATGGACGGTCGTGGCGGGCGCCGCACCCGACCATGGCTGGGTCGCCTGAGCCGTGGAGACCGGGTCGCTATCGCCGTGCTCGTCGGCGCTCCGCTCGTCTTTTTCGTCGTCCCCGCTCTCGCGGGATTCCCACTCCTTACCGGGGACGACGTCATCCAGAACTATCCGCTCCGCGTCCTTGCCGGCGAGATCCTGCGCCACGGTCAGCTTCCTGTCTACAACCCCTACGACTGGTCGGGGGCTCCTTTGCTCGGTGGCGTCAACGCCGGCGCGGCCTTCCCGGCGATCGTGCTCTTCGCGTTCCTCCCGCCGCTCGCAGCGTGGGTCGCCACCGACGTTGTCGCGTTCGCCGGCGCCGCGCTCGGCATCTACGCGTTCCTGCGCTCCGGGCGGCTGTGCCCGCTGGCGGCGGCACTGGGCGCTGCCGCCTACGGCCTCGGAGGGTTCCTGACCTCCCAGGCCGTGCACATCGACGTGGTCGAGACGGGAGCATCCCTCGCCTGGGTGCTCGTAGGCGTCGAACGCATCGCGCACGGCCGGCGCGCCGATCGGGTGCTCTGGATCGCCCTTGCCGCAGCAGCTGGAGGGTGCGTCGGCCTCGCAGGCAGCCCCGAGGTGGCCACCTACTGCCTCGTCGCCGCCATGCTCTACGGCGGGCACTTGCTCTTCCACGCCCGGAGAGAGCGAATGCGCATCGCGTTGGCCTTCGGGTGCGCGGCGGCGGTGGCCGCTCTCGTCGCCGCGGTGCAGGTTCTCCCCGGCGCCCGGACGGTCGCCTCGTCGCAGCGCGCCGACGTGGCTCACGGCTTCGCGAGCGCAGGGTCGCTCGACGGCGGCCAGTTGCTCACGCTCCTCGCTCCTCACCTGCTCGGAGGTGGACCTATCGGGTTGCGCAGCTACGTTGGCAGCTACAACCTCGCCGAGATCGATGCGTACTCGGGCATCTTGAGCCTCGTCGCCGTCGCGTCGCTGGCGGCTCAGTGGCGGAGCGACGAGGCACGGGCGTGGCGGATCTGGTACCTGGTGGGCGGGATCGGGCTCCTCGCTGCCCTCGGCAGCCACACACCGTGGTCCCTGCTCGCCCAGCACCTCCCCGTGATCGGGCTGAGCCGCCTGCCGAGCAGGGCTCTCGTGCTCTATGCCCTCGCTTCGTCCATCCTCGTCGCGCACTGGGCGGATGGCGTTCTTCGAGCCGGGCGCCGAGGCCCCGGCAGGAGGCCTGGCTGGGAGGGAGTAGCAGGCGCTGCGCCTCCCGTAGCCGTGCTCGCGCTGCTCGGTGTCGTCGCCGTCGGGGGTCGCCAGATCGCCCGGTCGATCGCAGGCGGGCCGGTCGGCGACTGGAGCGTCGCTCGTGTCGCCCCCTACCTTGCGACCTCCGCGGTCCTCGCAGCTGGCGCCGCCGCGCTCTCGGTCGGCCACAGTCTGCTCCCCGGGCGTCGGAGAGCGCGCCTGATGCTCGCTCTCGCCCTCGCCGACGCGCTCTTGTTCACCGCGGACCAGAGCTCTCTCGCGCCGGTCTACACCTCGGCGCTCCGCCGGCCCGACCCGCTGGCGACCGCTCTCGAGCGGATGGTCGGCCCGCAGGGACGGTTCGTCGTCGTCGATCCGAGTCGCTCGGGAGGCCTAGCCCTCGACCGACTCGGCGCGCCAGATCTGAACGTGCTCGGTGGTCCGCCGAGCGCACAGGGCTACGGCTCGCTGGTGTGGGCGCCGTACGCGCGCGCGACGGGGACGCACGGCCAGGACGTGGTCGCGTCGAGCGCAGTGGCCGGCTCGGTCCTCGACGAGCTCTCCGTGCGCGTGCTGCTCGTCACGGCCGCTTCGTTCGAGGTGAGGCTGCGTCCGGGACAGCCGCCTGCGGCTGTGCCCATCCGCCTTTGGCGCGGACGACCCGTGACGCGTCTGTTCGGCCGCGAGGATGCGGTGACGGCGGTGACGTTGCGCGCTGCCTCGAGCCACCCGGTCGGCGGCGCGACGATGCGCGCGCTGGCGGGCACGATCCGCCTCCTCGACTCCCGTGGGCTCGTCGAACGCGAGGTAGCGGGCTCGACGAGCACCTCGGGTGCCGGCGCCGCGGTGACCGTGTCGTTTCGCCGGCACCAGGTCGCAGCCGGGCTCACGTTCGGCGGCTCGGTCGGCGGAGCCGCCTCGCGACTCGGCGTGGCCGTCACCGTCGCCGGGGGTGCGCGGTTCTCGCTGTCAGGTCCCCTGGCGTCGTCCGCCACGCCGCCCCACTGGAAGCTAGCAGGGTCACTCGGACCCTATACCGTGCTCCACGACAGCCGCGCCTTTCGCACCTTGTCGAGCACAGGTCGCGCGTCGCTGCGCGCGCTGGCGAGTCCGGCGTGGGGGACCGTGCTTCGCGTCGCCGTCAGGGCGCCCGAGCCGTTCGCGTTGGTCCGGAGCGTGGCGGACATCCCCGGCTGGACGGCGACCGTCGACGACAACGGACATGTCCGCCCCGTCGCGATCCGACGCGATGGCCTCGTGCAGGAGGTCGCTCTGCCGGCGGGCCGTTACGTCGTCGTCTTCTCCTACGAGGCTCCCGGCCTGTCGGTCGGATTGCTGGCGAGCGCCGCCGGCTGCCTGGCGCTGCTCGCGCTGCTCGTGGCGCGGCGCCGGACTGACCCGACTGCGACACGTCGTCTACGGCGCCCACTGGTGGGCGCGGACTGCCGCAGTCGGATCAGCCGTGCACCGTGGGCCGGGAAGGATTCGAACCTTCGAAGGCTGTGCCGACAGATTTACAGTCTGCTCCCTTTGGCCACTTGGGTACCGACCCGTCGGGCGGACACATTATCCGATCGCCGCGCAGGGGCGGTTCCCCCCGTCACGACCTCGCGCTAGCGTTTGGCTGTGCCGAGCTTCGACGTGACCTCTGAGGTCGACCTCCAGGAAGTCCGCAACGCCGTCGACCAGGCAACTCGCGAGGTCGCGACGCGCTTCGACTTCAAAGGCACGGGAGCGACGATCGAGCTCGTCGACCACGACATCGAGCTCAACGCGCCCACCGAGGACAGGCTCCGCGCGCTCGTGCAGGTGCTCGAGGAGAAGCTCGTACGGCGTGGCGTGTCGCTCAAGGGCGTTTCGTACGGCAAGATCGAGGAGGCTTCGAAAGGCGCCGTCCGCCAGCACGCCGAGCTGCAGGCTGGCATCTCGGCGGACCGGGCGAAGCGGATCAACAGGTCTGTCAAGGAACTCGGGTTGAAGGGCGTGACATCGCAGGCCCAAGGCGACCAGCTCAGGGTCACCGGCAAGAAGCGCGACGAGCTCCAGACAGTGATCACCCACCTCAAAGAGCAAGACTTCGAGATCCCGCTCCAGTTCGGCAACTTCAGGGACTGACCTCCGGCAGCAGGTCAGATGATCAGCGTCGCTTGGTGCGCGAAGTCCACGAGCGGTTGCGGCCAGACACCGAAGACGAGCGTCGTCGCGACGCATAGGACCAGCCCCGCCGCCACCCACGGCGAGACCGCCACGATCGCAGGGTCCGGCTCGGCGACCTCGACGAGCGCCGCTACCGGCGCCGCTACGAGCGTCGCAACGCCGCCCGCGGACGGCATCTCGAGCGTGTCCGTAGGTGTTCCGCCGGTAGCGGCACCTTCGTGCGTCGGGATCGTCCGACCCACGTCGGAGAACATGAGGAAGACAAGGCGCAAGTAGAAGAACGCGGCAACTGCGGCAGTGCCCATCGCGACAGCCGCCAGCGCGTAGCTGTGAGCCGACACGGCAGCCTCGACGACGTAGAACTTAGCGAAGAAGCCGGTCGTGAACGGAGCGCCGGCCTGGGCGAGCAGCAGGACTGCGAAGGTGACAGCGAGAGCCGGTTGGCGCCTGCCGAGACCCCTGTACCGCTCGAGACCATGCCTCTCGTCCCCCTTGCCCCCCACTGCTGAGACAACGGCGAAGCTGCCGAGCACGAGGAAGCTGTAGGTGAAGAGGTAGAAGACGCTCCCCGCGACGCCACGTGCCGTCGCCGCCTGCAGGCCGAGCAGGACGAAGCCCGCGTGGTTGATGGAAGAGTACGCGAGCATGCGCTTCACGTCGCTCTGGACCAGGGCGACGACCGCACCGAGGACGAGCGTCAGGACCGCGATCACCCATATCGCTGGTTGCCAGGTACCACGGAGCGTGGGGAACGTCGTGACGAACACGCGTAGCAGCGCCGCGAAGCCGCCGGCCTTCGCCATCGACGCCATGAACCCGGTCGCCGGCGTCGGGGATCCCTGGTAGACGTCTGGGGTCCACATGTGGAAGGGTACGGCCGCCACCTTGAACGCGAACCCGACGAGCAGGAGCGCAAGCCCCCCGAGGAGGACGCCGTCGGACGTGACGACGTTGCGCGCGAGGAAGGCCGCAATCTGCGCGAGATTCGTCGACCCTGTCGCGCCATAGGTGAGGGCGATGCCGTAGACGAAGATCGCCGAGGAGAAGGCGCCGAGGACGAAGTACTTCATAGCGGCTTCGCCCGAGCTCTCCCGCAAGTGGTCGAAGCCGGCGAGGATGTACAACGGGATCGAAAGGATCTCGAGCGCGAGGAAGATGAGGACGAGGTCGTTGGCGGTCGCCATGAACATCGCACCCGAGCCGGAGATGAGAGCGAGCACGTAGTACTCGCAGCCGCCGACACCCTCGCGCCTTAGATGACCTGCAGCCAGCAGCGGCGCGACGACGAGGATGCACGACACGAGGACGAGGAACAGCACGCCGAACCCGTCGACGTTGACCGCGCGGGCAACGGCGGTGAATGGGCCGTGGTCCGAAACGTCTCGCCACAGCACGAGCGAGGCGACGAGCGAGGCGATACCGATCCCGACCGTCGCCGTCGCATACGCCTCGGTCGGCAACGGGCGTGGGCTGAGTGAGGAGACGAGGACGAGGACGAGCATCCCTCCGAGCAGGATGAGCTCCGGCAGGATGGCCGTGTAGTCGATACGCGGCATGGCGATGCCGCCGGCCGCCAACAGGTGGGCAGCCATGCTGGCCAGGATCGCAGTCGAGCCCGTCACGTGCGCGCCCCCTTCGTCTCACGTCCCGTGGCTCTCGTCGCGGGGACCCGCTCGCCGCCAGTGCCGAGCTGGAGGGTCACCGACGAGCTGTAGGCCGTCGAGGTTCGCGCCGCGAGGGTCCCGCTGACGGGCTGGCCGGCGAGCGGGATGCGGGGGTGGGCGGCCTGCTCGACGTGCAGGACGAGGGCATCGACCGACGGCGTGATCCGCTCGAGTACAGGCTGTGGGTAGACGCCGAGTGCGACGATCAGCACGACGAGCGGCGCGAGGACGAGAGCCTCGCGCCACGTCATCTCCGCGAAGGGAGCTTCGCCCGTGACGGGTTCTGCCTTGCCGTGGAAGACGCGCTGGTAGGCCCAGAGGAAGTAGGCGGCGGCGACGACCACCCCGCCGGTAGCGGCGACGGCCCACCAGCGGTGCGTGAGGAACGTTCCGGACAAGATGAGGAACTCGCCGACGAAGCCGTTCAGTCCGGGGACACCGATGGACGCGAGCATCACGACGGTGAAGACAGCGGCAAGCACCGGTGCAGAGCTCTGGAGGCCCTTCAGCTTCGGTATGGCGAACGTGCCTCGACGCCGGTAGATCATCGCGATGAGGAGGAACAGCGCTGCGGTGTAGATGCCATGGTTGACCATCTGCAGCACTGCACCCGAGAGCGACTCGCCGGTGAGCGCGAAGAGCCCCACGACGATGAATCCGAGGTGCGCGAGCGAGGAGTACGCGACCAGTCGCTTCAGGTCGTGTTGGACCGCAGCGACGATCCCGCCGTAGATGATGCCGACCACACCGAGCGTGAGGAGCAACGGGGCGAGGACGACGACGGCGTGGGGGAACAGCCCGAGGTCGAAGCGGATGATCCCGTACGTCCCGAGCTTGGCCATGACACCGGCCAGCAGCACTGATCCCGCCGCAGGGGACTCGCCGTAAGCATCGGGTGACCAGGTGTGAAAAGGGAACACCGGTGCCTTCACCGCGAACGCCGCGGTGAAGGAGAGGAAGAGGACGATGTCTGCCGTCCCCGACAGGTGCGTGCTGGCGAGCTCGCGTATGTCGAAGGTCGTGACACCGGTCTGCCCCTGGTGGATGAAGACGAGCGAGACGATCCCGACGAGCATGAATGCGGAGGCGGCGAAGGTGTACAGGAAGAACTTCGTCGCCGCGTATCCGCGGCGCTCGTGACCCCAGCCGGCGATCAAGAAGTACACCGGAACGAGCGTCGCCTCGAAGAACAGGAAGAACAGGAGCACGTCGATCGAGAGGAAGCTCCCGAGGCAAGCAGCCTCGAGGAAGAGCACCCACGCCGTGAAGGACTTCGGGTTCTCACGTGCCGTGGCCCCGGCTAGGGCGACGGGGAACAGCACCGCAGACATGAGCACGAGGAAGAGCGAGATACCGTCGACTCCGAGCGTCCAGGAGATGCCGAGCGGAGCGATCCAGGGGTGCTCGCTCACCATCTGGTAGCCACCGAAGCCCGCCTGGAACTGGTCGAGCACCGCCGCCGCTATGCCGAGGACGGCAAGTGTTGCCGCCATGCCTGCTGCGCGGATCGCCCATGTAGCGCTGCGGGGCAGGAGCATCACCAAGACGGCCGCGCCCGCGGGGACGAGGACGAGCGCCGTGAGGAAGGGGAAGGCCTGTTGACCTCCGGTGATGCCGGCGGTCAAGATCGGCCCGAAGGCGCTAGCTGTCATGACCCCACCCGGACGAGGACGTAGGCGACGAGGACGACGAGACCCGCGACGAGGCCGAGGGCGTAGTTGCGGACATAGCCGCTCTGGATCCTTCTGAGCCGTTCGCCGCTCCAGCGCGTGAGGTCGGCGACACCGTTCACCGCCCCGTCGACGATTCGCGACTCGACGACAGTCGCGGTGAAGTTCGCCAGCGCGGTGGACGTTCGGGCGACGAGCCTGTCCTCGCCGCGGTCGACGAACCACGCCATGAACAAGAACCTGGGCTCGAGGGCCGGCCGGCTAGACGAGGCTCGCCACACCGAAGCGGCAACGAGGACGCCCGTGACGGCGATGACCGCGTCGACCACCGAGAACAGCCACTCCTGACCGACGCTGAAATGCGTCTGGAGCAAGCTCGGCCCGACGACCGGGTCGAGCCACCGCTCGAGGAACACGAGGTTGGGATGGAACGGGAGGTCGATGAAGCCCCCCAGGGCCGCGAGGGTCGCGAGCACGACGAGAGGGAGCGACATGTGCCAGGACGGGTCGTGAGGGTGCAGCCCGTGGCCGAGCTCCTTACCATGCCCGTCGGCCACCGGACGCGCCTCTGTCCAGCGCCGCTCGCCGAGGAAGACGAGGAAGTACTCGCGACCCATGTAGTAGGCGGTCAGGAGCGCGCTGACCGCTCCGATCACCCAGAGAGCCGGCGTCACCGCCCAGGCGTTCTGGAGCACGTCACCTTTCGACCAGAACCCGCTGAAGGGCGGGACACCTGCGATCGAGAACCAGCCGATCAAGAACGTGACGCCGGTTATAGGCATGAGCCTTGCCAGGCCGCCCATGTTCTTTATGTCCTGGTCCTCGTCCATCGCGTGGATGACCGAGCCCGATCCCAGGAAGAGCAGCGCCTTGTAGAAGGCGTGTGTCAGCATCAGGAAGATGGCCGCTACGTAGGCCCCCGAGCCGGCGGCGAGGAACATGTAGCCGAGCTGGGACACGGTCGAATAGGCGAGCACCTTCTTGATGTCGTTCTGGGCGCAGGCACTCGTCGCCCCCACGAACGCCGTGACCGCACCGACCCACGCGATGACGTGGGCCGCGTCGGGTGTGAGATGCAGGATCGGGTTGATCCGGCACATCAGGTAGACGCCTGCAGTCACCATCGTCGCTGCGTGGATGAGCGCAGAGACGGGCGTCGGTCCGGCCATAGCGTCGGCGAGCCACGGGAACAGCGGGATCTGCGCGGACTTCCCGACCGCTCCGAGGAAGAGCAGCAAGGCGATCGCGACGAGGCTCGGCGTGCCGACGTGACCTAGACGGGAGAACACCGTCGTGTACTCGAAGCTCCCGGTGCGCTCGAAGATCAGGAACAACGCTACGAGGAACCCGGCATCTCCTATCCTGTTGAAGATCATCGCCTTCTTGCCGGCGCTCGCAGCCTCGTCCCGCTCGAACCAGAACGCTATGAGGAAGTACGAGCAGACGCCCACGCCCTCCCAGCCGAAGAAGGAGAGGACGAAGTTGTCGGCGAGGACGAGCATCAGCATCGCGAAGACGAACAAGTTCAAGTAGGTGAAGAACTTCGGGAACTGCTCGTCGTGCTTCATGTAGCCGATCGAGTAGAGGTGGATGAGTGAGCTGACTCCGGTGATGAACGCAGCCATCGTCATCGAGAGCGGGTCGACGAGAATCCCCGCGCCGACGCGCAGTCGACCAGCTCCGAACCACGTGAACCAGCTCTGCGTGAACTCCCTGTGCGCGGGCGCCTGCTGGAACAAAGCGACGAACACGATCACCGTGACGACGAACGACGCGGCGACCATCGCCGTCGCGAGCCAGCCTGCAAGCGGATTGCCGAGGCGGCGACCCAGAGAGAACAGGACTGCGAAGCCCGCGAGGGGAAGGATGGGGATGAGGAAGGCGGCGTGGATCACGTCGGTACGGTCAACCCTTCATGACGTGGGCGTCGTCGGCAGTCGCGCCGACCTTGCGCCGGAAGATGGCCACGATGATGCCCAGGCCGACGACCACCTCGGCCGCGGCGACGACGAGCACGAAGAACACGGCCACCTGGCCCCCGACGTCGTCGAGAGCACGCGCGTACGTGACGAACGTGAGGTTCGCAGCGTTGAGCATCAGCTCGATGCACATGAACATGACGAGCACATTTCGTCGGACGAGGAGCCCGACGACGCCGATCGTGAAGAGCGCCGCAGCGAGCGTAAGGTACCAGCTGGCGTCGATGCTCATCTCGAACCCACCTCCTCGCGAGCCTCACGAGCACCTTCGTCGCGAGCTCGACCCGTCTCGCCCTCCTCGGCGGTGAGCTCGCGGGCAACCACTTCGGTAGGGTCGACAGGGCTTGCCCCCCCTGCGCCGTCCGGCCCTGCTCCCTCGCGAGGATCCACCTGCTCGCGCCGCTCCGGCCTGCGTGCGAGGACCACTGCACCCACGACAGCGACGACGAGCAGCGCGGAGGTGACTTCGAAGGGGACGAGGTAGGTCGTGAAGATCGCCCGGCCGAGGACTGCCACGTTGGCCCCGGGGCTAGCGAGCTTCCCTGCCACAGAGTGCGCTCCGGTCGTCCACCGGCTGTGCGACAGCAGGATCACCTCGGCAAGGACCAGGCAGCCGAGGAGGAGGGCGACGAGCCGCTGACCCCGGAACACCTCGGCAAGCACCCGCTCTTGACGGTCGACGCCGAGGAGCATGATCACGAACAGGAAGAGCACGACGATCGCGCCCGTGTAGACGATCACTTGGATCGCCGCGAGGAACTGGGCGTTCTCCTCGACGAAGAGCACTGCGATGCCAAACAGCGTCATGACGAGCGACAGCGCTGCGTGCACGGGGTTTCGCATGAGCACGACACCGAGCGCGCCGACGACGCAGATGACGGCCGCCACCGCGAACGTGAGCGCGTCGGGG
>JAJZCK010000011.1 GCA_021846125.1 Actinomycetes bacterium
CGACCCCCACATCGAGCTCAGGGACGGAGCTTCGGTGTGGGACATGGTGGTGCGCGAGGTGCAGGGCGCCGAGAAGGCGACGTGGTGGGAGCGTGCGGTGGCTGCGTACCCGGACTACGCGAGCTATCAGGAGAAGACGGACCGGGAGATCCCCGTCTTCGTCGCCGAGGTCGCCGGCGCCTGAGTCGAGCCGCTCGCCGGGACCGCTGCCGCCCGAGCCCACGGTGCCGTCCGGTGCTGCTGCGACGTCCCGGGAGACGGCTCCCGACCGTCAGGCGAAGCGGCGAGCGTCGCTCGCCGCGTACCTCGCGACCGCCGAGTCGACCTCGGACGCCCTGACCACGTCCTCGACGATCGAGGGGAGCTCGCCGGCGGGGAGCGCGCACGTCATCTCGTCGGGGGTCATCCCCGTACGCGCGCGGCTGAGCGCGCACCCGACGCTCGCTGCGGCCACCTTCTGCTCCTTCGCGAGCGCGACGACGTGGCACTGCGGCTTGCCTTCGATGCGCATGCCCGGGATCGCGTCGGAGAGCACCATCATCTGGCGGCCGTTGACCCGGAGGAGAACGACGTCTGGCACGATATCCGCCGGGGTGTCGCGCAGCGGTCCGTAGGTGACCGCACCAGGACGCTCGCGCACGACCGGGATCATGCCGAACGCGCCGTCCGTGACCCAGCCGCTGTCGAGAAGGGCGCCGACGTCGTCGTTCCCCGCGACGTCGCCGATCCCGGCGAAACCGTGCGTGACGCTTCCGACGCTGCAGTTGCCGTGGTCCTCCGCCACCGTCGAGAACGTCGAGCTCGCCCCGTGCACCCAGAAGACGCAACCCGCCGGTACCCGCCCCCGCCTACCGTCAGGCGCCGGCTGGCTCATCGGCGCGTCGAACTGGGCGACGCCGCCGGGCCGTGCGTCGGAGAACGTGATCGCGACCGGCGCCGTCGCCAGGTGGAGCGCGCCAGCAAGGCGGTCTGCGAGGTCCGCCCAGTCAGCCTCGTTCGTGCGTCCGGCCGTCGCGTCCACTCAAGCCTCCAGCCTCTTGTGCCGCCGGGCGGCGCCCAGGTGCTGTGGCAGGCTAGCGCGATGGTCAGCTGCGCCGAGGATCTCGCGTTTCGTGGGCTCGTCTACCAGACGAGCGACCCAGCCCTCCTCGAGATGCTCGACGACGGCGGGCTCACGCTCTACGTGGGGTTCGACCCGACCGCCGACAGCCTGCACGCCGGCAATCTCCTGCAGCTGTGCCTCCTGCGGCGCCTCCAGCTCGGAGGTCACCGGCCGATCGTCGTCGCGGGGGGAGGCACGGGGCGGATCGGCGACCCGGGAGGCAAGGACGCGGAGCGGCCGATGCTCACGAGCGAGCAGGTCCGCGCGAACCTCGAGGGCATCGGTCCCCAGCTCGAGCGCTTCCTCGACTTCTCCGAAGCGGCAGGTCCCCGGCGGGCGCTCGTGCTCGACAACGCCGGCTGGCTCGACGAGCTCGCGCTCGTCGACTTCCTGCGCGACGTCGGCAAGCACTTCACGGTGAACCAGATGGTCGCGAAGGAGTCGGTGCGCAACCGCTTCGAGCGTGCCGACCAAGGCATCTCGTTCACGGAGTTCGCCTACATGCTCGTCCAGGCGTACGACTTCTTGACCCTGTTCGACCGTTACGGCTGCACCGTGCAGCTCGGCGGCAGCGACCAGTGGGGCAACATCGTCACCGGTGTGGAGCTCATCCGCAGGGCACGCGGCGAGGTCGCGTACGCGTGCACGACGCCGCTCGTCACGAAGGCGGACGGCACGAAGTTCGGCAAGTCCGAGTCCGGGGCGGTGTGGCTCGACGCGGCGAAGACGAGCCCCTACGCGTTCTACCAGTTCTTCCTGCGCACCGAGGACGCGGTCGTGGGGACCTACCTGCGCATGTTCAGCTTCCTCGACCACGAGGAGATCCTCGCTCTCGAGGCTGCGACCGCGGAGCGGCCGCACGAGCGCGAGGCGCAGCGGGCGCTCGCTCGGGCGGTGACGACGCTCGTCCACGGTGCCGGGGAGACGGAGCGGGTCGAGCAGGCGGCAGCCACTCTGTACGGCGAGGACGTGGTCACCCTCGACGAGGCGACGCTGCTGATGGTCGTCGACGACGCGCCGGTGACGGCGCTCTCTCGTGCCGAGCTCGACGCCGGCGAGCTCGACGTGGCGGCAGTCCTCGCGGCGGCGGGTCTCTCTCCCTCGCGCGGGGCGGCGCGTCAAGCGATCTCGCAGGGCGGAGCGTACGTGAACAACCGGCGGGTCCCCGTCGGCGGGGCTGTCCTCACTCCGGACGATCTCGTCGCCGGCAGCTACGTCCTCGTCCGGCGCGGGCGACGCGATCTGCGGCTGCTCCGGTTCACGTGAAGCGCCTGCGGGCGCGTGACCTGCGACGGCTCCGCTTCCCCGCCGCGCTCGCGGCAGGTGCTCTCGTGCTCGCAGGTTGCTCCAACTATTCGGGCGGCCACTCCCAACAAGTTGCACAGTGGGTGTCAGGGTCGCAGCTGTCGGCGAACGACGGCTACGTCGTCGCCGACCTCCGGGACATAGAGGACGGCATCTCGGCGGGCAATCTCGCGGCGACGCACACGGCGTGCGACGGGCTCGCGACCGACGCCGCCACTGCATATGGCGAGCTTCCGACGCCGGATGCCTTGCTCACCGCCGATCTCGACACCGCCTACCTTGCCTACATCCGCGCCGCCGAGGACTGCTCGTCCGCCGGGTCGTTCTCGTCGCCGGGCTTCCACCGCTACCGCGGCGCCGTCGCGAACGGGACGCGCGCCCTCGACGCCGCGAGGCGCCGGCTGCGGGACCTCGGCGCCGGCTGACCGTCGCCCGAGGGGCGAGCGAGGATGTCGGAGCGTCGGTCGGGACGGCACGAGCGTCGGGGGGCGACGTCGGTCGCCGACGAGGTAGGTTCGGCGGCGATGTCCCCGCGCGCACACCTCGTCGGACCGGTCCCGGTAGGGGTCGATCCGGACGAGTACGACCGCGTGCGCAGGCGGGTGCTCTGGAAGCTCACGACGGGCCTCTATCTCGTCGGGAGCCGGGCCGGCGAGCGGCGCAACCTCATGACCTGCAGCCTCGTCACCCAGCTCGCGACCGAGCCGAAGCTCGTCGGTGTCTCGATCGAGAGCGGCGCTCGTACTCTCGAGCTCGTGCACGAGGGACGCGCATTCGTGCTCGCGCTGGTCAGCCGGGTCGACCGCTCGGTCGTGCGCTCGTTCGCGAAGCCGGCGGTCGACGACCCGGCCGCCGGCACCTTGAACGGGCTTGCCTACCGCCCCGCGCCCGTCACCGGCTGCCCGCTGCCGCTCCTCGCTGCCGCCTACGTCGACTGCCGCCTCGAGCGGGCGGTCGACCTCGGCACGCACACCTTGTGCGTCGGGGAGGTCGTCCACGCCGGCTTCGGTGACGGGGGCGAGGACGTGCCATTGCTGCGCACGGAGGACACTCGTATGAGCTATGGCGGCTGAGAGGTGACTGCTGCACCGCACGTGCCCGAGCCGGTCACCGCCCGTCGAGCCACTACCGGGCACCAGCAGCGGTCGCGCGAGGCCCCGAGCGCCGCACCTGCAGCCACGAGCTACCGCCTCGTCGAGGACGCCGCGGCGCTCGGTGAGCTGGTCGACGAGCTCACCGGCGTGGACGCCTACGCGCTCGACACCGAGTTCCACCGCGAGCGCACCTACTACCCGAAGCTCGCGCTGCTCCAGGTCGCCTGGGCGGGCGGGATCGCGCTCGTCGACCCGCTCGCGGTCGACGTCGCCCCGTTCTCCCGGGTTCTCGAAAGTGGCGCCCTCGCCGTCCTGCACGCTTGCGACCAGGACCTCGAAGTGCTGGAACGGGCGTGTGCACGGGTGCCGACGCGGCTTTTCGACACCCAGCTCGCAGCGGGCTTCCTCGGGCTCAGCACGCCGTCGCTCTCGGCGCTCGCCGAGCGCATGCTCGGCCTCCGGCTCGAGAAGGGCGACCAGCTCACAGACTGGACCCGGCGACCGCTGACCGAAGCGCAGAAGCGGTACGCGGCCGGCGACGTGCTCCACCTCCTGGAGCTCCACGACGTGATCGCAGAGCGCCTCGCACGTCTCGGGCGACTCGCGTGGGCCGAGGAGGAGTGCGCGATCGTCCTCGGGCGGCAGCGTTCGCCCGTTGTGCCGGCGGAGGCGTGGTGGAGGTTGAAGCATGCCCGGCAGCTCCACGGCAGGAGCCGTGCGGTCGCCCAGCACGTCGCCGCGTGGCGTGAGCGTAGGGCCCAGCAGCTCGACCAGCCCACCCGCTTCGTGCTCTCGGACCTCGCTCTCGTCTCGATCGCGCAGCGACCACCAGCCGACCGCTCCGAGCTCGATCGTGTCCGCAATCTCGACGCGCGTCAGCTCGGCGCCGGTGGCGCGGCCGAGCTGCTCGAGGTCGTCGCCGAGGGGATCGCGCTGCCGCAGTCCGCCGTGAGGATGCCTGGCGTCCAGCGCGGCGAGGGGTCGGTGCGACCTGCGGTCGCCCTTGCGACCGCGTGGCTCGCCGAGCGCTCGCGCCAGCTCGAGATCGATCCCGCGGTGCTCGCGACTCGTGCCGACCTCGGTGCGTTCTTCCAGAACCCTCCCGAGGGCCGTCTCGTCACCTCGTGGCGCAGCCAGCTCGTCGGCGAGCCTTTGCGCCGGCTCGCGGCAGGAGACGTCGCGCTCGCCCTCGACGGCGGGGGGACGCTGGTGCTCGAGGAGCGCTCGGGCCGGCCCTACGCCGTCGGTCCTGGCCCCGGAGGGGGCGTGCCCACCGGATCCTGATCGCCGTCGGAGCGCTCCGACGGCGGGCGCAGGTCGACGGTGAGCGTGAGGATCCCGTCGTCGAGGGCGGCTCGGGCGTCGCCGAGCATCGCGAAGTCCATGTAGTCGAGCTGCATCTGCTCGAAGATGCGCTTGCGCTCCTCCCCTTCGACGGGGGGCAGGCCCCGGCGGCGCACGGCGGCCGCCCGCTCGCGGAACCGCTGGAGCATCGCCGCGGTGTCGAGGAGGTCGTCCATGGCACCACGCTAACGCGCCGGGTGCCGGCCCTCGCCCGCCGTCGAGCCGGTCCGTGGGTCGTGGCCTGGTCACGAGCGATCCCAGGAGCCGCCGGCGCTGGCGCCCCGCCGTGCCGTCGGCGGTATGCTTCGACGCCGACGCCGCGGTCTCGACGTGGGAGGCCAGCGGGTCGCGATGCGGGACGGCCAGCGGGGTCCGCCGGGGGTTGCCGCGCTCGCACGCAAGCGAGGAGTTGCTCGTGAAAAAGGGTCGTCATCGGCGCTTCGAGGAAGCACGCAGCTTGAAGCGCGCCGTCGAGGTCGTCGTCGAGCCATGCCCGGAGTGCGGGGCGGACCCGGAGGACGACCACGCGAGCTGGTGCATGTACGAGGCGGAGGAGCTCGACGAGGACGAGGAAAGCGGGACCGCAGGAGAGGAGCCGGTCTAGGTCCTGCCGATGGACTCCCGGTGGCCGTAGCCTCGGCGCCCGCAGCTCCGGCGTCTGTCGTAAGCGACGGCCACACCCGGTCGGAGCGAGCGCAGTGGCCTAGCGCGAGGCTTTCCTGAGAGCAGGGTGCGGCAGCAGCCGGGATCGGCGGCGGTCGTCGAGGTAGCCGGAGAGCAGCCGGTAGGGCTCGGGTCCGACGAGGGTCACGAGCTCCTCGGCGAGGGAGAGGTACACCGGTGCCGATCCGCCGAACGCCTCGGGGTCCTCCGTGCACCACCACGCGAACTCCTCCCCGGCCGGTCCCCAGTGCCGACGATCCCACTGGCTCACGGTCGAGGTGACGCGCCCGGTGAGCGTGTCCGTCACGTCCTCCCGGCGCAGCGGCAGCTGCCAGCAGACGTCGGGCTTCACGAGAAGTGGCGAGATGCCACGCTCGAGCGCCGCTCGGTGGAGCGCGCACCCCGGCCCACCGGCGAATCCCGGACGGTTCAAGAAGATGCAGGCTCCGTCGACGAGCCGGGTCATCGCGGTCGCTCCACGCCCTTTGAGCGGGCCACCCGAGCGGGCGCGCTTGCGGTGCTGCCACTGGTCGTCGGTGAGCGTCCCGGCCGCGGCGAGGACGCGGTCGGCGTCCTCCTGACCGCTCAGGTGGGCACCGTAGGAGCAGCAGCCCTGCCCGAGCTCGCGGGCCGGCGCGGTGAGCACCCCGTGGCAGCCTCGGCCGTAGACGCACGCCCAGGAGCTTGCGAGGAAGGTGACGTCGAACATCCAGGTGCGGTCCTCGTCGGGATCGTCGACGCTCCACCACTCGTGCTGCCGGGCGCCCGCCGTCACGGCCGGGACCGTAGCCGACCGCGCCGCCCCGTCACGCCCAACCGTCAAGCCCAGCCGTCACGCCCAACCGTCAGGGCCGGGCCGTGAGCATCCCGTCCCGCACGGAGCCGAGCTGGAGCGACGTCGGCTCCGCGCAGCAGAACCACGCCTCCGACAGGTGCGGGCGCCGTCCGGCGTGCCTCGCCGTCGACGGCTCTGGCGGACCCGGGTCGTCCCGCCCGAGGGCCTCGAACACGAGCGACCGCACGGCACGGTAGGTGGGCTCCGCAGCGAGGTCGTCGCACGCGGCTCGCTCGGTCTCCGCCGAGATCGCTCGTTGGAGCTCGTCGAGGAGCGGGTCCGGGGAGCGCCACGAGAAGCCCAAGGCGTCGGGGTCGAAGGCACCGAGAGCGCCGGCGAGGACCGGGTCGGGCGAGCGAAGCAGCAGCGAGCCGGGTGGGAGGAGCAGGCGGATCCCGTACTGCACGGCGTCCACGCTCTCGACGAGGTCGAACGCGGCCACGAAGTCGAGGAGGTCGACGAGGTCGTCGCGAGTCGTCCAGGGCGTGAAGGGCAGGAACGACGGTCTCGGCTCGATCCCCACTGCGCGCAGGATCCGGACCGCCTCTCCCGCCTGCTCCACCGTGTGGCCCTTGTCGAGCCGCTCGAGCACGGTCTCGCTGGTCGACTCGAAGGCAGAGACGACGAAGGTGCACCCGGACGCGCCCATCTCGGCGACGAGGTCCTGGTGCGCGAGCACGTGGCTGACCTTCACGGTCGCGTCGAAGCTCACACCGGGAAAGCGCGAGCGGATCGCCGCGACGACCCGGGACGCGTGGGACGGGCGGTTCAAGAAGTCGGGGTCGGCGAAGTGGACATGGCCGGCACCCGACGCGACGACCTGGGCGACGTCCGCCATCACCTCGTCGAGAGGCACGGCGCGCGTCCTGCCGTCGTAGACGGTGGGCACCGGGCAGTGGCGGCACCGGTGCGAGCATCCCCGGGTCGCGTCGACGGCGCCGACGAGGCGGTCCGGACCGTCGCCGACGAGGCGCGCGTAGCGTTCGAGCGGCGGTAGCAGGGAGCGGTCGGGCGCACGGGGTCGACCCTGCCCGGGGTCGCCGCTGCCGCCAGGACCCTCGGGACCCGGTCGAGCGCCGTGCCCGCTGCCGAGCTCGACCCGTACCGTAGGTCCAGCGCCGCCAGCAGCGCCTTGGACGCTCGATGCCGCGACGTCCAGACCGGCCACCCACTCGCGCAGTGCGTCGTCGCTCTCGCCGGCGACCGCCAGGTCGCCAGGCTCGAGGGCGGGCGCACCGACCGCCGCGTACAGGCCGTGCAGCGCGACAGGCAGGCCAGGGCGTGCGTCGCGCACCGATCCGAGAACCGCGAGCGCGAGCCGAAGTGCGGTGTGCATCGGCACCGAGCACAGCACGGCGTCCGCCCATTCGACGTCGTCGTGCTGCACCGTCTCGACGGACAGGTCGCGCCCGCGCACCTCGTGGCCCGCCCGGCCGAGCACGGCGGCCGGGCCTGCGATCCCGAGGGGCTGGTGCCCGAGCTCGTAGGTCGAGAGCAGGAGCACGTGCATCCAGTGGAGCGTAGTGAGCCGGACAGGGGCACCGGTTCAGGCGATGCGGACCTCGAGCGCCGCGTGCGCGGCCCGCAGCGCGTCTTCCACCTCGCCGGGGGACGCCGCCCGTGCGAAGACGAAGCCGAGGTAGCGGTCGCCCTCGGGCAGGGCGCGCAGCGGGCGACCGGGTGAAACGGTGACCTCGACGCCGGTGACGTGGCGCACGGCTCGGGCACGCTCCAGCCCGTCGACGCGCTCGAGCGTGCCCGAGCGCTCGACCGGGAGCATCATCACCCCCGACGCCTCGTCGTCGCGCACCGGCAGCGGCCCGGACTCGAGGCCGAGCGCGTGTCGCAGGACGAGCTCCTCGAGCGACTGCCCGGCCGAGAAGCTGAGCGTGCGCGCGCACCTGCCGCCGATGGTCCGTGCTGCCACCTCGACGAGCACAGGGCCCTGGTGGGCACCTGCGCCGCCACGATCGTCGGCTGCGCCACCTCCCGCCAGGTGCGGGAGTCGGACCTCGCCGTGCACGGGCCCCTCGACGATCCCGAGCGCGGCGGTCGCGTCGGCGACGAGCCGGCCGACGGCGTCGAGGTCTGCCACGGAGAGCCGGGACGGGGTGACGTAGATGGTCTCTTCGAAGAACGGGCCGTCGAGGGGGTCGGGCTTGTCGAACACGGCGAGCACGTCGAGCGTCCCGGCCCGCACGATCCCCTCGACGGCGACCTCCGGTCCGGGGACGAACCGCTCGACGAGCAGCGGCGCCGATCCGGGGATCCCGGCGTCGCGCGCGATCGAGCGGACGCGGGCAGCGGCGGCTCGGGCAGCCGTGGCGTCGTCCACCCGCACGACGCCACGGCTGCCCGACAGCGAGCACGGCTTGACGACGGCGGGGTAGCCGACCGCCGACGCTGCCGAGGCGATCGCGGCGGCCTCGGCCCCGAGGTCGCCGGGCACCCCGGCGACCTCCCGCCACGCCGGCTGTGCGACAGCGGCTGCCGCGAGCAGGCGGCGCATCGTCGCCTTGTCCCGCGTCGCCGAGACGGCCGCAGGGCTGTTGTGGGCGAGGCCGAGGCGCTCCGAGGCGAGCGCCGCCGTGAGCGCTCCGCGGTCGTCGACCGCTACGACCGCGTCGAGACGGACGCGTGCGCCGAGCTGCTCGATCTCCCGGGCCGCTTGCTCAGGGTCGTCGAGGTCGAGCTCGACGAAGTGGTCGCCCATCACGAACGCCAGCGCCTGCGGTGCGTCGGAGCCCGTGACGACCTCGACGCCGAGCCCTTCGGCGGCCGCGAGGAACTCGGACGCCCGGTAGGTCGACGTCGGCAGGAGGAGCAGGACACGCGGCACGTCGCCATCATGGCGCCCCGGGCGCCCTGACGGCTCGCCGGGCACCACTACGATGGCGCCGTGGAGAGCGACGGCGGGACGACGGACGGCGGGACGACGGGCTCGAAGGGCGCGTCCGTGCCGGTGATCAACGTCACGCCGCCGGCGCGGGCACTCGTCCTCGCCGCTCGCTCCGCCGAGGCGGACGCCGATCGGCTCGCGCTGTTCCTCGAGGTGAGCGGTGCGTCGGGCGGCGCCTACACCTACGACATGTGGTTCGAGTCCGCCTCCGACGCGGGTCCCGGCGACGCGGTGCACCGGGTCGACGACCTCGTCGTCGTCGTGCCCTCGGCGAGCGTCGAGAAGGTGACCGGCGCGACGCTCGACGTCGGGGACAGCGGCGGCGAGCAGGGTCTCGTCATCGTCAATCCCAACGCACCGCCGGCCGAGAGGATCTCATCCGCTCCACCGACCGGAGATCTCTCGAGCCCGCTCGCGCAGCGCGTCGTCGCGGTGCTCGAGGACACGGTCAACCCCCAGATCGCGGCGCACGGCGGCTTCGCCGAGCTCGTCGCGGTCGAGTCGGGTACGGCGTACCTCCGCATGGGTGGAGGCTGCCAAGGGTGTGGGCTCGCCCAGGTGACCCTCAGCCAGGGCATCACGGTCGCGATCAAGGACGCGGTGCCGGAGATCCTCGAGGTGGTCGACGTGACCGCCCACGCGGACGGGACGAACCCGTACTACGAGGCTGCGAAGAAGTAGGCAGCGCCCGTCCGCAGTAGATTGCCGGGCATGCTGCGTTACCTGACCGCGGGGGAGTCCCACGGCCGCGCCCTCGTCGTGGTCGTCGAAGGACTTCCCGCCGGGTTGCCCGTGACCGCCGAGGAGATCGCAGGCGAGCTCGGCCGGCGGCGCCTCGGCTTCGGGCGCGGGCCGAGGATGCGCTTCGAGCAGGACGAGATCGTGTTGCTCGGAGGTGTCCGCCACGGGCGGACCCTCGGATCGCCGGTCGCGATCGAGATCGCGAACTCCGAGTGGCCGAAGTGGGAGGAGGAGATGTCTCCCGCCCCAGGCGTACCTTCGAAGCTCCTCACGGCACCGCGACCCGGCCACGCGGACCTCGCCGGCATGCAGAAGTACGGCTTCGACGACGCCCGAGACGTGCTCGAGCGCGCGTCGGCCCGCGAGACGGCGGCACGTGTGGCGGCGGGCGCCCTCGCCAAGGCGCTCCTCGCTCGGCTCGGTGTCGCGATCGTGAGCCACGTCGTCGCCCTCGGGAAGGCAGCTGCGCCCGACGGCCTGCGCCCGTCGCCGGGTGACCTCGCCACGGTCGACGAGTCGCCGGTGCGCTGCTTCGACCCGGCGGCAGCGGAGGCGATGGTCGCCGAGGTCAAGGCGGCCGCCAAGGTCGGCGACTCGCTCGGCGGCGTCGCCGAGGTGGTGGCGTACGGCGTGCCGGTGGGGCTGGGCAGCCACGTCCACTGGGACCGCAAGCTCGACGGCTTGCTCGCGCAGGCGCTCATGAGCATCCAGGCGGTCAAGGGCGTCGAGATCGGCGATGCCTTCGCAGTGTCTGCCAGGCTCGGCTCGCAGGCGCACGACGCGGTCTCCTACGACGAGGCGAGGGGAGCCTACGTCCGCGAGACGTCGCGTGCAGGTGGTGTCGAGGGGGGGATCTCGAGCGGAGCCGTCGTCGTCGTACGCGCCGCGATGAAGCCGCTCGCCACGCTCAACCGTCCGGTGCTGAAGACCGTCGACGTCGCGACGAAGCAGGAGACCGTCTCGTTCAAGGAGCGAACCGACGTGACGGCGGTGCCCGCGATGGGAGTCGTCGCCGAGACGATGGTGGCGCTCGTCCTAGCGGGCGAGGCATTGCGCAAGTTCGGCGGGGACTCCCTCGCCGAGACGGTCCGCAACTGCGGCGCCTACCTTGGCGCGCTCGGCCAGACGCCGTCGTCGGCCATCGGGAGCCGGTCGTCCTCCGCCCCGCCGTACGGCGGAGCCGTGCCGGCCCCGTGAGGATGCCGACGGACCACGTCCTTCTCGTCGGGATGATGGGCGCAGGCAAGTCGACGGTCGGGCGGGCTGTCGCGACCCGGCTCGGGCGGCTCTTCGTGGACACCGACGAGGAGGTCGAGCGCTCCACGGGCCAGAGCGTCCCGGACATCTTCGCCGAGCGCGGGGAGCCCGCGTTTCGTGCCGCGGAGCAAGCTGTGCTGCGCCGCGTGCTCGACACGAGGCGTGCGTCGGTCGTCGCGGTCGCCGGTGGTGCCGTGCTCGACGGGGCGAGCCGCGAGATGCTCGCCGGAGCGGGCACGGTGGTCTGGCTCCGTGCCCTGCCCGGCACGATCCTCGAGCGGGTCGGCACGGCCGGGGACCGCGTGCTGCTCCGGCCCGACCCCGCGGCGGTGGTCCCACGCCTCGTCACGGAGCGGCGCCCCCACTACGAGGGACTCGCACACGCAGTCGTCGACGTGGACGGCCTGTCCGTCGACGCGGTGACGTCCGCGGTGCTCGCGGCGTTGCTGCGCCGCGTCCGCGTCGCGGTCCCGGGACGCCCCTACGACGTGGTCGTCGGGCCCGGAGCCCGTCACGAGCTCGCCGGCGTGCTGCCGGGGCGCGCCCGCCGTGCCGTCGTGGTGACTCAAGAGCACGTCGGCGTCGAGGTCGAGACGGGCATCGAAACCGTGCGCCTGACGATGGGTGACGGAGAGTCCGCGAAGTCCCTTGCGACCGTCGAGCGCCTCTGCCGCGAGCTCGCACGCGCCGGGGTGACCCGCCACGACGTCGTCGTCGCTGTCGGCGGTGGCGTCGTCACGGACGTCGCCGGGTTCGCCGCCTCGTGCTATCACCGCGGCCTCGATCTCGTGAACGTCTCGACGACCCTTCTCGGCCAGGTCGACGCCGCGATCGGTGGCAAGACGGGCGTCAACCTCGCCGAGGGCAAGAACCTCGTCGGCGCCTTCTGGCAGCCACTCGCCGTGCTCTGCGACACCGACGCGCTCGTCTCGTTGCCGGAGCGGGAGTGGCGGTCCGGGTTCGGGGAGATGGCGAAGTACGCGTTCCTCGGGGTCGAGGACCTCGATCGCCTCTCCCTCGCGGCACAGGTCGGGAGCTGTGCCGCCGCGAAGGCGGTGGCCGTGGCCGGCGACGAGCGTGAAGGTGCCCAGAGGATCCTCCTCAACTACGGTCACACCCTCGCCCACGCGCTCGAGGCAGCGGGATTCGCGGACCTGGAGCCGGGTCCGCACGGCGACGGTCTCGCGGAAAGCCCACCGGCCGTCGAGCGGGGCGTCGGGTTGCGCCACGGCGAGGCGGTCGGGATCGGCCTCGTCTTCGCCGCCCTGCTCGCGCGACGGCTCGGAAGGATCGGCGACGAGCGGGTGCGACGTCACGTCGAGGTCGTCGAGGGCTACGGGCTGTCGACCGCGCTCCCGCCGCGCGTCGACAAGGCCGAGATCGTGACCCTCATGGCGCGCGACAAGAAGGCGACCGACGGCTTGACGTTCGTCCTCGACGGCCCGGGAGGTGTCGAGGCCGTGCGCGGCGTCTCCCCCGAGATCGTCGAGGAAGCGCTCGCCGAGCATGCGAGCGGGTCCTTCGCACCGGGAGCGGCATCGTGAGCGCGCTTCTCGTCCTGCTGCTCTCCGGACCCAATCTCGCGCTCCTCGGCGAGCGCCAGCCCGAGGTCTACGGCACGGCGACTCTCGCAGACCACGTGGCGCGCGCCTCGGGAGCGGCGGAGCGGCTCGGGCTCTCCCTCGAGCACCTCCAGAGCGAGCGGGAGGGCGACCTCGTCGATGCGGTGCACGGGGCACGTGGGCGGTGCGACGCGATCGTCGTGAACGCCGGAGCGATCAGCCACTACGGCTGGTCGCTCCACGACGCGCTCGCGACCTTCGCCGGTCCGGTCGTCGAGCTCCACCTGTCGAACCCCGATGCCCGTGAGCCCTGGCGCCACCGCTCCGTGCTCGCTCCCGTGTCCGACGGGACCGTCGCGGGCTTCGGGGGCGTCGGCTACGAGCTCGCCGTCGAGGCGGTGTCGAGGCTCCTGCGCTCGTCGGGCACCACCTCGCCGCGGCGCTAGGCGGTCGCCGTGCCCCGGACCCCGGACATCGCGTCGATGCCGCCGATGGACGTCGTCGGCCGGCTCGAGCGCCTGCGTGGCCTCCTCGACGACGCAGAGTGCGACGCGCTGCTCGTGACCAAGCTCGAGAGCATCCGCTACCTCACCGGATTCGGCGGTTCGTCGGGGATGCTCCTCGTCTCGCCGGGCGCGGCGCTGCTCCTCACCGACGGCCGCTACCGCGACCAGGCGACGGAGGAGCTGGGAGAGGCCGGGGTCGCGGTCGACCTCGAGGTGGCGGCCAACGCCGGTCAGCTCGACGCACTGGCGCGGGCCGCGAGGGGTCTGGCCCGTGTCGGGCTCGAGGCCGCCACGGCCAGCTGGTCGCTGGAGCGCAGGCTCGCGCTGCTCCTCGACGGCTCGAGCCTCGTCGCGACCGAGGGCGTCGTCGAGTCCTTGCGGTGCGTGAAAGACGCCGGTGAGCTCGCCCGCATCGAGGCCGCTTGCGACGTCGCGGACGTCGCGCTCGCCCAGGTCAAGCCGCTCCTCGCAGGCCGGGTCACCGAGGCGGCCTTCGCCGCGGAGCTCGAGGCCGAGATGCGTCGGCGTGGCTCGTCGGGGGCGTCGTTCGCGACGATCGTCGCGAGCGGACCCAACGCGGCGATGCCCCACGCCCGTCCCGGCGACCGGGTGGTAGCCGAGGGCGAGCTCGTCGTCGTCGACTTCGGTGCGACCGTCGACGGCTACCGCTCGGACATGACACGGACGCTGTGTGTCGGGGAGCCGCCGGACGATCTTGGCGACCTGCTCGACGCCGTCCTCGCCGCACAACGCGCGGGCTTGCACGCGGTGAAAGACGGTTCGACCGGCGGGGACGTCGACGCCGCCTGCAGGGAGTCGCTCGCCACCGCCGGCTACGGCGAGGCGTTCCTCCACTCCACCGGACACGGGGTCGGCCTCGAGGTCCACGAGGCGCCGGCCGTCGCGAAGGGCTCGGCTGATATCCTGCGGGCCGGCGCCGTCGTGACCGTCGAGCCCGGCGCGTATCTCGCCGGCCGAGGCGGGGCTCGCATCGAGGACACCGTCGTCGTCGGGACCGCCGGCGGCCGCCCGCTCACCAAGTCGACCAAGGACTACGCGATCTGATGGCCCTCTCGCTCACCGATCTCAAGAACGGCATGGCGATCGACCTGCCCGACGGGCTGTTCACAGTCGTCGAGTTCCAGCACGTCAAGCCCGGGAAGGGCGGGGCCTTCGTCCGCACGAAGCTCCGTAACATGCGCACGAAGGCCGTCGTGGAGCGGACCTTTCGTGCGGAGGAGAAGGTCGAGCAGGCGCTCATCGACAAGCGGGAGATGCAGTTCCTCTACCGCGACGGCGAGCAGTACGTGTTCATGGACAACTCCTCCTACGAGCAGATGAACGTGGACGGCTCCGCGCTCGGCCACTCGACGTCCTACCTGAAAGAGGGCGACTCCGCTGTGCTCGAGCTCTACGGTGGCGAGATCGTCGACGTCGACCTGCCCGCGGCCGTCGAGCTCGCAGTGGCGGAGACCGATCCCGGCTTGCAGGGCGACCGTGTCTCCGGCGCGCGCAAGCCTGCGACCACCGAGACGGGCCTCGTCGTCCAGGTGCCGCTGTTCGTCAACCCGGGCGACCGGATCAAGGTCGACACCCGGTCCGGTGAGTACCTCACGAGGGCGTAGCGGGCGGGAGTCCGTGCCGGCCACCGGCGAGCGCCGTCGCGCGCGCGAGCGGGCTCTCGGTCTGCTCTACGAGATGGAGATCAAAGGCGTGACCGCCGACGAGGTGATCGTCGCGCTGCCGATCCCGCCCGAGCCGTACGCGGAGACGCTCGCGCGTGGCGCCAGCGAGCACCAGGTCGAGATCGACCGGTTCGTCGCGCGTCACCTGACTGCCTGGGCGATCGACCGGCTGCCCGCTATCGACCGCCAGCTGCTCCGCCTCGCGACCTACGAGCTGCTCGACCAGCCCGAGGTACCGGTCGCCGTGGTGATCGACGAGGCGGTCGAGCTCGCGAAGCAGTACTCGACGGAGGACTCGGGGCGCTACGTGAACGGCGTGCTGTCGGCGGTCGCCGCAGAGGCGCGCCCCGTCGCCACCGCACCCTCGTGACGGGCGCGTACGAGCGGGCGGGTGTCGACTACACGACGCTCGACGCGGCGAAGCGGCGTGCGCTCGCCGCCGCGCTCTCGACGACGGGCTACCCGGCAGCTCGCGGCGCCACTGTCGACGACGCCTCGCGTGGCGAGCCGGCGGTCGTCGTCGAGGTCGGCGGGCTCCGGCTCGGGTTCGTCCTCGAGTGCCTCGGGACGAAGTCGACGATCGCCCGCGACTACGAGGACTGCTCCGGCATCGACCGCTTCGCCGCGATCGGCTACGACACGGTCGCGGCGATCGTCAACGACTGCTGCTGCGTCGGGGCGCTGCCGTTCGTCGTCAACGCGTACTTCGCGACGGGCGCGGCGTCGTGGTACGCCGGGACGCGCCACGCGTCGCTCGTCGAGGGCTTCCGGCGAGGATGCGCCGACTCGGGAGCAGCCTGGGGCGGTGGCGAGTCGCCGACGCTCGCCGGTCTCGTCGCCGCCGGCGCGATCGACCTCGCGGGCAGCGCCGTGGGTCGGGTTCCCGAAGGCGTCGCGCCGCTGCTCGGCGCCGGGCTCTCGCCCGGCGACGAGATCGTGCTGGTCGCGTCGAGCGGCCTCCATGCGAACGGGGCATCTCTCGCGCGTGACGTCGCCGCGCAGCTCGACGCGGGCCTCTCGACTCCGATGCCGAGTGGACGAGATCTCGGCGACGCTCTGCTCGACGAGAGCGTGATCTACGTCCCCCTCGTCGAGCGGGCGCTCGCGGAGGGGATCCCGTTGCACTACGCGAGCCATGTCACCGGTCACGGCCTCCGCAAGCTCATGCGTGCGGACCGGGCGCTCACCTACCGCATAGAGCGCCTCCCCGAGGTTCCCGAGGTGCTCGCCTTCCTCGCGGAGCGAGCCGGGCTCTCGGACCACGAGGCCTACGGGACGCTCAACATGGGGGCAGGCTTCGCCTGCTACGTCGGCGCAGGTGCGGGCGAGCCGCTCGTGGCCGCGGCGTCGCGCCTCGGCTATACGGCACTCCTCGCCGGTCACGTCGAAGACGGTCCGCGCCGTGTCGTCCTCGAGCCCGTCGGCGTCGAGTACGACTCGGGCGAGCTCGATCTGCGCTGAGCATCCGGGCTCGAGGCGCAGCGCCCCGGCCGCGAGCTCCTATGCGTTAGCATCGCCCGGGCGCAACGTGAAACGGGTCCCGTGAGGCCCGTACGGACGTCGGGAGAGCTGTGTGGCTGAGCAGGTGAGGTTGTCGGCGCGCTCCAGGGGAGGCGCCTTCGTGCCGAGAGCGCTCGTCATGGACGCAGACGACGTGCGCAGGGCCCTCGTGCGGATCGCGCACGAGATCCTCGAGCGCAATCACGGTGCCGGAGGCCTCGTCGTCGTCGGGCTGCAGACCGGCGGGGTGCCCCTCGCAGAGCACCTGGTGGCGCTCCTCGCCGAGATCGACGGCGCCGACGTCCCGCTCGGCGCGCTCGACGTCGCCTTCTACAGGGACGACATCGGCATCCGGCCCGTCCTCGCGGAGGAGGTGACGCGGATCCCGGTCGACCTCACGGACCGGGTCGTAGTGCTCGTCGACGACGTGCTCTTCACCGGCAGGACGGTGCGGGCCGCGCTCGACGCGCTCGCGGACCACGGGCGTGCGAGGGCGGTCCAGCTCGCGGTGATGGTCGATCGCGGGCACCGCGAGCTGCCGATCCGCCCGGACTACGTCGGGAAGAACCTCCCGACGCGCAGCGACGAGCTCGTGGAGGTGGGCATCGGGGGAGTCGTGATCGGCGAGAGTGTGCCAGTGCCTCCCGCCTCGGCGCATCCGGAGGTGACCCCCGACCACGGCACCGGCGTCGCGAGCGGTGGTGCACGGTGAGCCGTGCCGGCCTGCTCTCGATCGAGGATCTCGGCAGGCAGGGGATCGTCGAGATCCTCCACCTCGCCGACTCTTTCGCGGAGGTGTCGGAGCGTTCGATCCCGAAGGTCCCGGCGCTGCGGGGCAAGACGGTCGCGACGGTCTTCTTCGAGAGCTCGACGCGCACGCGTCTGTCCTTCGAGGCCGCGGCGAAGCGCCTCTCCGCGGACACGATGACCTTCACGGCGGCCACCTCGTCGGTGACGAAAGGCGAGTCGCTGCGCGACACGGTCGAGACGATCGACGCGCTCGGCGTCGACGTCATGGTGGTGCGCCACGGCTCCTCCGGTGCACCCGCGCAGGTGGCTAGGTGGGTGGAGGCCTACGTCGTCAATGCCGGCGACGGCCAGCACGAGCACCCCACCCAGGCCCTCCTCGACTGCTTTACCCTCCGGGAGGCGATGGCGCGCCGCGCCGGCGCCGATCCGGTCGACGACCTCGCAGGTGTGCGCATCGCGATCGTCGGCGACGTCCGCCACAGCAGGGTCGCCCGCTCGTGCGTCCTCGCGTTCCGGGCGCTCGGCGCACGTGTCGTGCTCGTCGGGCCGCCGACCCTCCTGCCGCCTACGACCGAGGGCTGGGGTGTCGAGGTCGTCCACGACCTCGACACCGCTCTCGACGAGGTGGACGTCTGCTACCTCCTCCGCCTGCAGAGCGAGCGCCTGCGGGAGGCGCTGCTGCCGAGCCTCGGCGAGTACTCCGAGCGCTACGGCCTGACGCGTGAGCGAGCTCGCCGGCTCGATCCCGACCTCCTCGTCATGCACCCGGGGCCGATGATCCGGGGTGTCGAGATCGCCGCGGAGATCGCGAGCTCGCCACGCAGCCTCGTCACTCGCCAGGTGCACAACGGCGTCGCGGTCCGGATGGCCGTGCTGTTCCGCCTGCTCGCCGGTGATCTCCGGGCTCCCTTCCCAGGTATGCCCGCAGGTGCGGGAGCGGTCGAGCCCGCGGTGCGCGTCACGGGCGGTGCCCGCAGTGGCTGAGCGCGGCGGCGGGCACCGGCTGTTGCTGCGCGGCGGCAGCGTCGTCGCGCCGGTCGGCGGGCAGCGAGCGGACGTCCTGGTCGAGGGAGGGATGATCGTCGCCGTCGCCCCGGGGATCGACGCCCCGCCGGGGACCGAGGTCCTCGACGCGTCGGGATGCGTGACCGGACCGGGTCTCGTCGACCTCCACACGCACTTGCGCCAGCCCGGGCGCGAGGACGCGGAGACCGTCGAGACCGGCGCGCGGGCCGCGGCGCTCGGTGGCTACACCGCCGTCGTCGCCATGCCCAACACCGATCCGGCGACCGATAGCGCCGCCGCGGTCAGGGCGGTCCTCGCGCTCGCTCGAGGGGCGTGCGTCGAGGTGGCGGTCGCCGGTGCGATCACCGTCGGGCGAGCCGGGGAGCGCCTCGTGCCGTTCGCCGAGATGGCGGCGCTCGGCGTGCGGCTGTTCACCGACGACGGCCGCGGCGTCCAGCACGCCGGGCTGATGCGTCGAGCGCTCGAGTACGCGCGCCCGCTCGGCGTCGTCCTCGCCGAGCACTGCGAGGACGAGGAGCTCGCCGGCGGCGGCTCCATGCACGAGGGCGCGTGGTCCAGCCGGCTCGGCATCCCGGGCCAGCCCGCGATCGCGGAGGAGGCGATGGTCGAGCGTGACCTCGGCCTCGTCCGGCTGACCGGCACGCGCATGCACCTCCTGCACCTCTCGAGCGCCCGCTCGGTGGCGCTCGTCAGGGCCGCGCGCGCAGAGGGCCTCCCGGTGACCGCCGAGGTGACGCCGCACCACCTGAGCCTCACCGATGCCGAGGTGGCCGGCTACGACCCGGTGTTCAAGGTGAACCCCCCGCTGCGCACCGCGGCGGACGTCCTCGCCGTGCGCGCCGGCGTGCTCGACGGGACGATCGACGCGGTCGCCACGGACCACGCACCACATCCGCCCGAGTCGAAGGAGGAGCCGTTCGACACGGCACCCCCGGGGATGACCGGTCTCGAGACGGCCTTTGCCGTCGCGTACGGAGCGCTGTGCCTCGACGGCGCCACGGGCGCGCCACCTTGGCTCACCGCCCCCGGTGCGTCCCCGCGGCGTGCCTCGGTCGCCGAGCTTTTCGGCGCGCTCTCGGTGGTGCCGGCGCGAGTGGCGGGGCTCGACGTGGCGAGCGGGCACGGCGGCCCGATCCGGCCCGGAGCGCGCGCGCAGCTCTGCGTGGTGGACCTCGCCGCGCGCTGGACGGTGGACCCGGCGACGAGCGCGAGCCGGAGCAGGAACACCCCGTTCGCGGGCCGGGAGCTCGTGGGGCGCGTCCGGCACACGATCGTCGGTGGCGAGGCAGTCGTGGTCGACGGGAAGGCAGTGCGATGAGCAGCACGGCGACAAGAGCGTCGGACAGCACCTCGGCGAGCACGCTCGTCGGGGCCCCCGGCGTCCGCTCCGGGAGGCGTCGGGCAGCGGCCCTCGTGCTCGCGGACGGGACCAGCTTCGAGGGTGAGGCCGTCGGTGCGCTCGCCTCCCCGGAGGCAGACCTCGCGACCGGCGAGCTCGTCTTCAACACGGCGATGTCCGGCTACCAAGAGATCGTCACCGACCCTTCCTACGCCGGTCAGGTGATCGCCTTCACCTACCCCCACATCGGCAACTACGGGGTGAGCCCGGCCGACGACGAGGCGCGCCGACCGTTCTGCCGCGCTGTCGTCGTGCGGGACCTGACCGCGCGGCCGAGCAGCTGGCGGGCGACCGGTGACCTCGAGAGCTTCCTCGCGCGCCACGGGATCGGCGGGATCACGGGCGTCGACACGAGGCGCCTTACCCGGCACGTGCGTGAGGCCGGGGCGATGCCTTGCGCGCTCGGCACGGCCCCTTACGCGGAGCTCCTCGCGGCAGCGTGCGCCGAGCCTGGCACCGAGGGGGCCGATCTCGTCGGAGACGTCACGACACCGGCACCCTACGAGGTCGCGGGAGGGCCGCTCAGGGTCGTCGCCTACGACTTCGGTGTGAAGGCCACGATGCTGCGGCACCTCTCGCGCTTCGCGTCTGTCGAGGTGGTGCCTGCCTCGACGCCCGCGCGTGAGGTGCTCGACCGCCGTCCCGACGGTGTCCTGCTGTCGAACGGACCTGGCGATCCCGCCGCACTGGGCCATCTCGCGGCGACGGTCCGCGACCTGCTCGGCGAGGTGCCGGTCTTCGGCATCTGCCTCGGTCACCAGCTGCTCGCAGCCGCGCTCGGCGCTACGACCTACAAGCTCCGGTTCGGCCATCACGGCGCGAACCATCCGGTGCGGCGTGTCGCCACCGGCGAGGTCGAGATCACGAGCCAGAACCACGGCTACGCGGTCGAGCAGGCATCGCTCTCGGCTGCGGAGGTGAGCCACGTCAACTTGAACGACGGGGTGATCGAGGGGATCTCGTGCAAAGACGTGCCGGCATTCTCGGTGCAGTACCACCCCGAGGCCGGCCCCGGCCCGCACGACGCGGCGTACTTGTTCGAGCAGTTCCGCGAGCTCATGGAGGCACGTCGTTGACGCGCGCCGCCCAGGTCTCGGCCGCCCAGGTCTCGGCCGGCAGCCCACGTGGAGCGGCCTGATGCCGCGGCGCGACGACATCTCCACGATCCTCGTCATCGGCTCCGGGCCGATCGTCATCGGCCAGGCCTGCGAGTTCGACTACTCGGGCACGCAAGCCTGCCGGGTGCTGCGCCAGGAGGGCTACAGGGTCGTCCTCGCGAACTCCAACCCCGCGACGATCATGACCGACCCGGAGCTCGCGGACCGCACCTACATCGAGCCGCTCTCGCTCGACGTGCTGACCGCCATCGTCGACAGGGAGCGCCCCGACGCGATCCTCCCGACCATGGGCGGCCAGACGGCGCTCAACCTTGCGATCGCGCTCGACGAGTCCGGCGTTCTCGAGCGCTACGGGGTCGAGCTGATCGGCGCGAAGGTCGAGGCGATCGCCACGGCGGAGAACCGCGACCAGTTCAAGGCGGCGATGACCGAGATCGGTCTCGCGGTGCCGGACTCGGGCTTCGCTCACGACCTCGACGAGGCGCTGGCCATCGGCGCCGAGATCGGCTTTCCGATCATGGTCCGGCCGTCCTACATCCTCGGCGGCGCGGGTACGGGGATCGCGCACGACCTCGACGCACTGTGCGAGCTCGCGACTGCCGGTCTCGCTGCGAGCCCGGTCTCGGAGATCCTCGTCGAACGCTCGATCGCGGGCTGGAAGGAGTACGAGCTCGAGGTCATGCGGGACTGCGCGGACAACTGCGTCGTCGTCTGCTCGATCGAGAACTTCGACCCGATGGGCGTGCACACCGGCGACTCGATCACCGTCGCGCCGGCCCAGACGCTCTCCGACGCCGAGTACCAGGAGATGCGGGACGCGGCGTTCGCGTGCATCCGTAGGGTCGGCGTGGAGACGGGCGGCTCGAACATACAGTTCGCGGTCGACCCGGCGACCGGTCGCCAGCTCGTCATCGAGATGAACCCTCGTGTCTCGCGCTCGTCCGCTCTCGCATCGAAGGCGACGGGCTTCCCGATCGCGAAGATCGCAGCGCGCCTCGCCGTCGGCTATACCCTCGACGAGGTACGAAACGACATCACGCAGGCCACCCCGGCGAGCTTCGAGCCGACCATCGACTACGTCGTCACGAAGATCCCGCGCTGGGCCTTCGAGAAGCTGCCGGGCACCTCGGATCGGCTCGGGACGCGCATGCAGTCGGTGGGCGAGGTCATGGCGATCGGGCGCACCTTTCCCGAGTCATTCCAAAAGGCGCTCCGCGGGCTCGAGCAAGGCCGGCTCGGGCTCAACTGCGACCCGGCCGAGGCGTCCTACGCAGCGGTCCCGGCCGAGGAGCTGCTCGCGCTCGCGACGGTCGCGACACCCGAGCGGCCGTTCCAGGTCGAGGAGCTGCTCCGTCGCGGTGTCGGCGTCGAGGCGGTGTCTGCCTCGACAGGGATCGACCCGTGGTTCCTCGACCGTATCGAGGAAATCGTCGACGGTCGTCGCCTGCTCGATCACCTCGCGGCCGACGGATCCGCACCGGCCGACGGAGCCGGCCGAGAGGTGGCCCTTGCCGGGATCGACCGGAGCCGATGGCGCCGGCTCAAGCGGCTCGGGTTCTCCGACGCGCAGGTTGCCTGGCGCCTCGGCGTGGGTGAGAGCCGCGTCCGGGAGGCTCGGCTCTCCTGCGGTGTCGTGCCGACGTACAAGACCGTCGACACCTGCGGAGCGGAGTTCGCAGCGGAGACCCCGTACTACTACTCGACCTACGAGGACGAGGACGAGGTCCGCCCCGCGAGCCGGCCGCGCGTGGTCATCCTCGGCTCCGGGCCCAACCGCATCGGTCAGGGGATCGAGTTCGACTACTGCTGCGTCCACGCGAGCATGGCGCTGCGCGCGGCCGGCTACGAGACCGTGATGGTCAACTGCAACCCCGAGACCGTCTCGACGGACTACGACACCTCGGACCGGCTGTACTTCGAGCCCGTCACGGAGGAGGACGTGCTCGCGGTCGTCGACGCGGAGAGCCGGGCAGGTGCGGGCGGGGTGGTCGGCGTCATCGTCTCGCTGGGGGGGCAGACACCGCTGAAGCTCGCAGACCGCCTTCCGGCAGAGCTCGTGCTCGGGACGAGCCCGGCCGCGATCGACCTCGCCGAGGATCGCGAGCAATGGTCGGCGCTGTGCGCGCGCCTCGAGATCCCCCAGCCGGCCGGCGGTACGGCGCGCAGCTACGCCGAGGCGCGCACGGTCGTCGACAGGATCGGCTACCCGGCCCTCGTGCGGCCGAGCTACGTGCTCGGTGGGCGAGCGATGGAGATCGTCTACGACGACGAGGGTCTCGAGCGGGCGATGGCTGCCCTCGCGAGCTTTTCCGCCCCCGTCGGCTCCGGGCCGCGGGGCGGGGCCGGTTCGCTCGGTCGCGAGGGAGGGCTCTCTGCCGAGCGGCCGGTGCTCGTCGACCGCTTCCTCGAGGACGCGATAGAGGTCGACGTCGACGCGATCCGGGACGGGACGGGGGAGGTCCTCGTCGGCGGCGTCATGGAGCACGTCGAAGAGGCGGGGGTGCACTCGGGTGACTCGGCGTGCGTCATCCCGCCGCCGACCCTCGGTGCGGAGACCATAGCGGTCATCGAGGGCTACACACGGGCCATCGCGGCAGCGCTCTCGGTCCAGGGTCCGATCAACGTCCAGTACGCCGTGAAGCAGGGCCAGGTCTTCGTCATCGAGGCGAACCCGAGAGCGAGCCGCACCCTGCCGTTCGTCGCGAAGGCGACCGGGGTCGCGCTCGCAAAGGTGGCGTCGCGGGTCGTGGTCGGGGCGACCCTCGCGGAGCTGCGCGCCGAGGGGCTCGTGCCGTCCACGACACGGCGCGACCTCCCGTACGTGAGCGTGAAGGAGGCGGTGCTGCCCTTCGACCGCTTCCCCGACGTCGACGCGCTGCTCGGGCCCGAGATGCGCTCGACCGGCGAGGTGATGGGCGTCGCGCCGACCTACGGGCTCGCGTTCGCGAAGAGCCAGATCGCGGCGGGTAACCGCCTGCCGGACTCCGGCGCCGTCTTCTTCTCGCTCGCCGACCGCGACAAGGAGAACGGCCTCGGCGTCGCGCGGTCCTTCGTCGAGCTGGGTTTCACGATCGCGGCGACCGAGGGGACCGCAGCGTTCCTCGAGGACCACGGCGTCCCCGTCGCGACGCGTGTCGCGAAGATCGGCGATCGCGACCAGGGCGAGCACCGTCACGGGGTGGGTGACGGGCACGAGCAAGGCACGAGCCCCGCGGTCGCTGCTCGCAAGGCCGGTGGGTCGCAGGTGGACGCGGTCGAGCTCGTCGCCGGCGGCGAGGTCCGGCTCGTCGTCAACACCCCTCGCGGACGTGGGCCCCGAGCCGACGGTGCGCATATCCGGCGTGCCGCGTCGGCTCACCACGTCCCGATCGTCACCACGGTGGCGGCTGCACGCGCCGCAGCCGCCGGGATAGCGGACTGGGCGCGGCACGGACTCTCCGTGATGAGCATCCAGGAGCATCACGCGGCGGCCGAGGAGGCCGGCAGCGGGCGGGCGAGCTCCGGCTCCGCCGTTCGGGGGAGACCCGCCTCACCTTGAGGCATCGGGACCGCTACGCGGCTGTCGACCTCGAGGTGCCCGTGGGCTCGCTCCGGCTCCGTGCTCCGGTCACGACCGCCGCGGGCACCGCCGGCCACGGGGCCGAGCTCGGTGCGTACGTCGACCTCGCCTCTCTCGGGGCCGTCGTCGTCAAGTCCCTGTCCTGCGATCCTTGGCCCGGCAACCCCGCGCCTCGTGTCCGACCCGTCGCGGCGGGCATGCTCAACAGCGTGGGTCTCCAAGGTCCCGGGATCCCCGCGTGGCTGGCACACGACCTGCCGCCCCTCGAGGCCACGGGGGCCAGCGTGGTCGTGAGCATCTGGGGCCGCCGGGTCGAGGACTACGCGCGGGCGGGGGAGCTCCTCGCCGCAGCGCCCCCGTGCGTGGTCGCGGTCGAGGTGAACGTCTCGTGCCCGAACACCGAGGACGGCGGAGAGATGTTCGCCCACTCGCCCGACGCGACAGCAGCCGCCGTCGAAGCAGCCGCAGCCTGCGGGCGGCCTCGCTGGGCGAAGCTCTCGCCGAACACGTCAGACCTCGTCGCCGTCGCGGGGGCCGCGCTTCGTGCCGGGGCGGAGGCGCTCACGCTCGTCAACACGCTCGTCGGTCTCGCTATCGACGTCCGGACCCGCCGGCCCGCGCTCGGTGCCGGTCGGGGCGGGCTGTCGGGACCCGCGCTCCACCCGGTCGCAGTCCGAGCGGTCTACGAGTGCCGTGCCGCGTACCCGTCCTGCGCGATCGTCGGAGTCGGCGGCGTGAGCGGAGCGCTCGACGCGGTGGAGCTGCTCATGGCGGGCGCAAACGCGGTCCAGGTGGGCACGGCGACGCTCGCGAATCCCCGCGCACCTGCGCGCGTGCTGCGTGACCTGGAGCTCTGGTGCCGCCGCAACGGCGTCAGGGAGGTCGCGGAGCTGACAGGATGCGCACACGGCTGAGAGTCCCGAGGTCTCGCCGGGCCGCGCTCGAGGGAGGAGCTGCGATCCTCGCTGCCGGGCTGCTCGTGACCCCCGCTCCCGACCCCTTCAGACCGCGAACGACCTCGTCAAGGTCGTGGAACGGGCGCGACGGGATCCGCAGGGAGGAGCGTGGCCGAGGAACGTTTTCGCGGAAAAGTGTTAAATCTCGGCGAGAGATGCAGCTTCCGGTCCATCTTGGCCGGTTGCTTCGTCACGCGACCGATATAATGCGTTCACCCAGCCTACGTATAGCCTTGCGCTTGGGGTCGAGAAGCACTAGGAGTCCGGTCGTCTCGCAGCCGGAGTCAGGAGCCGACATGAGCAGAGTCCACAAGCGGTCGAGCCTCGCGCGCGCCGGGGTCGCCGTCGTCGCCGCAGGTTCCCTCGGGGTCGGCGCAGCAGCCGTCGGCGCAGCAGGGGCCTCGAGGCCGGCGGCCGTGAGTCACGCGAAGTCCGGCACCATCACGTTCGCGAACCTACCTGGATCAGCGGCGAACTACATCTTCCCTTTTATGAACCTCTCGTTCTTCAGCGTCTCGAACTCGCAGTACTTCCAGAACCTCATGTACCGGCCGTTGTACTGGTTCGGCACGGGGGCGGCTCCCACACTCAACCTCAAGTACTCGGTCGCGCAGAACCCCGTCTACTCTGACGGCAACAAGACGGTCACGATCAACTTGAACCACTACATGTGGTCCGACGGCGAGCCGGTCACCGCACAGGACGTTGCGTTCTGGTTGAACATGTACCGGACGAACCCCGGAGGATACGCCGGCTACGTGCCCGGTACCATTCCGGACGATATCGCGTCGGTCGACGTGACGAGCCCGACACAGCTCGTCCTGCACCTCACCGGCTCGGTGAACAGCTACTGGTACACCTACAACGAGCTGTCCCAGATCTACCCGATGCCGATGGCGTGGGACGTCGCAGGCTCGAAGCAGAAGGCGGCGTCACAGGCGTGCGGTACCGCCACGTTCACGTCGATCAAGGTGACGGAGAAGACCGTCAAGGGCTCGCCGGAGTGGATCCCGAACTCTGCGTCGGCGAAGTCTTGTGAGGCGGTCTACAACTTCCTCTCCGAGCAGGCGGGCTACAACCCGACGTCGTCTGCGAAGTCGACGAACGCCTTCGCGACGTATGCGTCGAGCCCGATATGGAGCGTCGTCGACGGTCCGTGGAAGCTCCGGACGTTCAACGCGACTGGTAACGACACATTCGTGCCGAACTCGAAGTACACCGGTCCGGTGAAGCCGTCCTACTCGCAGTTCGTCATCCAGAACTTCACTGCCGACACGGCCGAGGTCAACTCGCTGTTCGGGCACCAGACCGACGTCGGCTACCTGAACGCCGCGAACACGACGTCTCCGGCGAAGAGCGAGACACAGGCCGGAGCGAACAACCCTCGCCTCGCCTCGTCGTACAACCTCGAGCTCGGTCCGACGTGGGCAATTGCCTATGCGCTGTACAACTTCAAGGCGACGAACGACGGTGGGCAGGCGGGCAAGATCATCAGCCAGCTCTACTTCCGCCAGGCGATGCAGGACCTTGTCGACCAGTCGCTCTACATCAAGAAGCTCGACAAGGGCTACGGCGCTCCTACCTATGGCCCGGTTCCGGTCCTCCCGAAGAGCCCCTTCGTCACGAGCTTCGAGGAGAAGAACCCGTACCCTTACAGCCCGACGAAGGCGAGAGCGTTGCTCTCGAGCCACGGCTGGAGCATCGTGCCGAACGGGACCGACGTCTGCAATGACGCGAGCAAGTGTGGTGTGCCGAAGGGGACCCAGCTCAACCTCACGATGTCGTACGCGACAGGCAACGCGGCCTTCACCGCGCAGGTCATCGCGGAGGACGAGGCGTGGTCGTCGATCGGCATCCACGTGACGCTGCTGCCAGGGACGTTCACCACCGTGGCCGGCGATGCAGTCCCGTCGAACCACAGCTGGGACCTTGCGAACTACGGGCTCTGGATCTTCTCGCCGGACTACTACCCGACCGGTGAGGAGCTGTTCCAGACCGGAGCTGGGTCAAACGCTGGCTCGTACAGCAACCCCGTCGCCGACCGTCTGATCAAGGCAACCGACTTCAGCTCGAACAACAGCTACTTTGCAGCGTACGAGAACTACCTCGCGGACCAGCTTCCTTACCTGTGGCAGCCCAACACGATTGGTGTGAACGAAGTCGCCAAGAACATCACGGGCGTCGCGCCGTTCAACTCCCTCGACTCGATCCTGCCGGAGACCTGGCACATCAAGGGCTAGCCCAGGCGAGCATGGGCCGGGTTGAAGGTCCCGGACGCGATGCGATCCCCGATGCGGTCGAAGTCCGGCCGTATCGGGGATCTCGCGCGTCAGCCGCAAGTCGCGGCGATGTCGGGTCACGCATAGGCCAGACTCGTATTGGCGTCGATCGCGGTCTGATCCTGGGGGTCGAGCACTGATCTACTACCTGATTCGCCGGCTGTTGCAGTCGATCGTCGTGCTCGTCGGCGTGACTCTCGTGACCTTCGTGCTGTCCCACGTGATACCTGGTGGTGCCGCACGGGGCGCGCTCGGAGCCCGGGCGACGCCGGGCCAGATTGCCTCGTTCAACCAGATCAACGGCTACGACTTACCACTTTGGGACCAGCTCTATCGCTACCTCGAAGGTCTTGTCCTCCATTTCGACCTCGGCTATTCGTACAAGTCGAACGAGCCGGTCAAAGACCTGATCTTCTCCCGGCTCCCCAAGACGCTGGTGCTCCTCGGACTTTCGACCACTCTTGCCCTCGTCGTCGCCATTCCGCTCGGGATCCTCCAGGTCGTTCGCCGTAACACCGTCGTCGACTATCTACTGACCGCCATGTCCTTCCTGCTCTACGCGATGCCGGACTTCCTCATCGGTCTGCTGCTGATCCTCTATCTAGCTGTGGACGTCCACTTGTTCTCGATAGCGGCTCCGAATGCGTCGACCGTCGCCGGGATCCTCGCCGATCCGCGCGCGCTCGTCCTGCCCGTGCTCACCCTCGCCTCGACGACCGTCGCCGCGTTCAGCCGGTACATGCGGTCGTCGATGATGGACGTCCTGACGCAGGACTACATCCGGACCGCGCGGGCCAAAGGTGCGAGCAAGGGTCGAGTGCTGTACCGCCATGCCCTTCGAAACGGCCTCATTTCGATCGTCACGCTGCTCGGGTTGTCGATCCCCGCGATCGTCTCTGGCGCCGTCGTCGACGAGACGGTGTTCAACTATCCGGGAATGGGCCTTCTGACCTACAACGCAGCGCTCAACAACGACGTGCCGCTCCTGCTCGGCACGACGTTCGTCGCTGCGATCTCGGTCATCGTGGGCTCTCTCGTTGCAGACGTCTTGTATGCCGTGGTCGACCCGCGCATCCGCTACGCGAAGCGCTAGGGAGAGAGAAGGCGCAATGGCCGTCATGGATCCCGGGGAGCTCTCTCCCGAGCAACTCCAGCTCGCACGTGACGACGTCGGGGCACCGCTGCCGAGCGGAGGAGACCTGCGGTCCACTGGCAGTCTCTCACGCCAGCTTCTCCGTGTCTTCGCCGAGAACAAGCTGGCAATCGTCGGAGCGGTTGTCGTCGTCTTGATGATCCTTCTCTGCTATGTCGGCCCGGACTTCTACCACACCAACCAGACGAGCACGCAGCAGGCCCTGCTCTACTCGTCTCAGAATTCGCCGCCGAGTGCTCAGTACCCACTCGGGACGGATAGCAATGGCTTCGACATCCTCGGACGCATCATGTATGGCGGTCAGACCTCGCTCGAGATCGGATTCGCAGCCGCGGGCATCGCGACCGTGATCGGTGTCCTCTGGGGAGCGGTGTCGGGCTTCTTCGGCGGGGTCGTCGACGCGGTGATGATGCGGATCGTCGACGTCTTCCTTGCATTGCCCGGCATCTACCTGCTTCTCACCTTGACGGTGATCTTCCGCTCCTCCGAGGAGCTGCTCATCCTCGTCATCGGGTTCACCGCGTGGCTGGTGCCGGCTCGGCTCGTGCGCGGTGAGACGCTGACGTTGCGCGTCCGTGAGTACGTCCAGGCGGTGCGGGTGATGGGCGGACGAGGTTCGAGGGTCGTCGCTCGTCACATCGTACCGAACGCCATCGGGACGATCATCGTGAACGCCACATTCCAGGTGGCTGACGCGATCCTCATTCTTGCTGCGCTCGGCTTCCTGGGTCTCGGGGTACCCGCGCCGAAGACAGACTGGGGCTCGATGCTCTCGAACGGCGTGAACTATGTCACGACCGGCTACTGGGGGGAGCTCTACCCGTTCG